>SLRS01000206.1 GCA_007130855.1 Trueperaceae bacterium
GTTGTCGGTGGCGTTGATCAAGCCGATTGCGATGGAGGAGGGGTTGCGGTTTGCGATTCGTGAGGGTGGGCGGACGGTCGGCGCGGGTGTCGTGACGGCCGTGACCGAGTAGGGCAGCGCGACTGCGTCGCGCGAGCCGCCGGTCTGGTGGCCGCTCGCGCGCGTCGACGGGCGCCTCGCGGGCGCCGAGCGGCTTGGCGCGTTGCCTGGGGGGTGACGCGTCGCTTCGAAACTGATACACTATCTAGTTTGGGAGGCCACCATGGCCAGTGACGTCCGCATCAGGCTCCTGCTCGAGTGCACCGAGTGCAAGCGGCGCAACTACGCGAGCCACAAGAACCGCCGCAACACCACGGCGAAGCTCTCGTTGAAGAAGTACTGCTCGCACCAGCGCAAGCACACGGTGCACCGCGAGGTGAAGGTCTAAGCGTGAACCGCCTGATGCAGTATCTGCGCAACTCGCGTGCCGAGCTCTCCCGTGTCACCTGGCCCACTCGCGAAGAGGTGCTCCAGTCGACCCAGGCCACGCTGGTCTTCGTCCTGATCACCGCCATCTTCCTGCTGCTCGCCGACACGACGCTGGGCAACCTGATCGGGTTGTTCACCTGAGCGCCGTCGCCGGTCGGCGATCGCACGTCGATCGCCGGGTCGCCCAGGTCGAGAGGTCTTCATGAGCATCGAGTGGTACGCCGTTCACACCTACGTCGGGCACGAGGACAAGGTGCGCGAGAACATCCTCAATCGGGCGCGGTCGCTGGGCGCTACCGACAACATCTACCAGGTCGTGGTGCCCAAGGAGGAGATCGTCGAGCGCGGGGCGGGGAACAAGGACGAGGTCGTCAAGCGGATGTTGTTCCCCGGGTACATCTTCGTGCAGATGGACCTCGGCGACAACCCCGAGGAGCCGAACGAGGCTTGGGAAGTGGTGCGCTACACGCCCGGCGTCACCGGGTTCGTCGGTTCCGCCACACGCGCCGTCCCCTTGAGCGCCGAGGAGGAGAGCCGCATGCTGACCACGCTCGGCATCACCGGCACCCGTGAGACGCCCAGGGTGAAGGTCACCTTCACGCTCGGCGACGTGGTCCAGGTGACGAGCGGGCCGTTCGCCGACTTCACCGGCGTGGTGTCGGACGTCAATCCCGAACGGGGCACGCTCAAGGTGCTCGTGTCGATCTTCGGCCGCGAGACCCCCGTCGAGCTCGACTTCTCCCAGGTCGTCCGCGCGTGAGCGGTCGGCCACAGCGCGTCGCCGGCTTCGCGTCCTGCCTCGCAGCAGCACGCCGCGGCGCACCATCTCATCGCCCAACCGGCGCCAGTGCCTGGCGATCCTGTTCGGGAAGCGTCTGGACCTCGACCGGCGGCGGACCGGCGAGGGAGCTGAGGAGGTACCGCCACCATGGCTAAGAAGGTCATCGGCATCGTGAAACTGCAGTTACAGGCCGGCGCGGCGACGCCGGCCCCGCCGGTCGGTCCGGCGCTCGGGCAGCACGGCGCCAACATCATGCAGTTCGTCAAGGAGTACAACGCCGCGACCGCGTCGCAAGCCGGGGCCATCGTTCCGGTCGAGATCACGATCTTCGGCGACCGCTCCTTCACCTTCATCACCAAGACCCCGCCGGCGTCGTACCTGATCAAGCAGGCGGCCGGCATCGCCAAGGGCTCGGGCGTCCCGCACAAGGAGAAGGTCGGCAGGCTCAACTGGGAGCAGTGCCTGGAGCTGGGCAAGGCCAAGATGACCGACCTGAACGCCAACGACGAGATCGCGGCGGCGCACATCATCGCCGGCACCGCTCGCTCGATGGGCGTCAGCGTCGAGGGGGTGCCCGGCGATGCCTAAGCACGGCAAGCGTTACCGCGGGCTCCGTGGCCAAGTCGAGCGCCAGAAGCTCTACCCGGTCGACGACGCCACCGCGCTGGTGCGGCAGTTGGCCACGGCCAAGTTCGACGAGACCATCGAGGCGCACTTCCGCCTCGGCATCGACCCGAAGAAGTCCGACCAGAACGTGCGCGGCACGGTCGCGTTGCCGCACGGCACCGGTCGCACCGTGCGCGTGCTGGCGTTCACCCAGGGCGACAAGGTGGCCGAGGCCGAGGCCGCCGGCGCCGACTTCGCCGGGGGCCAGGAGCTCATCGAGCAGGTGGCCGGCGGCTGGTTCGAGTTCGATGCCGTGGTCGCCACGCCCGACATGATGGCCGCGGTCGGCTCCAAGCTCGGGCGTGTACTGGGCCCGCGCGGCCTGCTGCCGAACCCCAAGTCGGGCACGGTCGGCATCGACATCGCCTCGATCGTGCGGGCGCTCAAGGCCGGACAGATCGAGTTCCGCTCCGACAAGACGGGCGTGGTGCACGCGCCCATCGGCAAGGCCAGCTTCACGCCCGAGGCGCTGGCCGAGAACCTCGGCGCGCTGCGTCAGGCGCTGGAAGCCGCCAAGCCGGACGCGGCCAAGGGCACGTACCTGCGTACCGTCCATCTCAGCTCCACGATGGGGCCGAGCGTGCGTGTGACGGTCTGATTTGGGCATCCCGGTGCGTAGCGGAGGCTACCCACCTTCGGCGTCGGAGACAGCAGGGGCCTGCCAGGCTTAAAGATCCTGCCGAGGCGCGTCGTGACCAATGGCCCCCGGGCCTTTGCTATCGACCTACGCTTCGCGGCTCACGTCCCGAAACGCGCTCGCGGGCACCAACCCGGCAGTGCGACTCGCGGACATCGTCAAAGTTCGAGAAACGGAAGAGGCACCCATGGCCAACCCCAGGAACGAAGCGTCGGTCGCCCATCTCCGCGAGCTCCTCGCGGGGGCGTCGACGTTCTTCTTGGTCGACTACCAGGGGCTCTCTGCCGGGGAACTCCATCGGCTCCGCGCGAACGTGCGTGGCGCCGGGGGCCGCCTGCTGGTCGCCAAGAACAGCCTCATCAACGTCGTGCTCCAAGAGCGCGGCGTCGCTGGCTTCGAGGCGACCTTGATCGGCCCCACCGCACTGGTCCTGGTCGGCGACGACCCGGTCGCGCCCGCCAAGGCGCTGACCGACTACGCCAAGGCCCACGCCAAGGATCTCCCCGCCTCCAAGGGCGGGTACCTCCAAGGCAGTGTGGTGGGACCAGAGGCACTGGCGAAGATCGCCACGCTGCCGACCCGCGACCAGCTGCTGAGCCAACTCGTCGGCGTGCTCGAGGCGCCGCTGGTGCAGCTCGTGGGCGTGCTCCAAGCTCCCCCGCAGAACCTGGTGACCGTGTTCGACAACTACGTAGACAAGCTGAAGGAGGCATGACATGGCGTTCGACAAAGCTGCGATGGTGGAACAACTCTCGGGCCTGACGGTCCTTGAACTCGTCGATCTGGTGGATGCCCTCAAGGAGACCTGGGGCGTCGAGGCCGCTGCGGCGATGCCCGCGGGCATGATGATGGCCGCCGCCGGCGCCGCGGCCCCCGAGGCTGCCGTCGAGGAGCAGACCGAGTTCACCGTGTCGATCAAGTCGGCCGGCGACAAGAAGCTCCAGGTCATCAAGGAAGTGCGTGCCATCACCAGCCTGGGCCTCAAGGAGGCCAAGGATCTGGTCGAGAGTGGCGGCGTCGTCCGGGAGGACATCTCGAAGGACGAGGCCGAGGAGATCAAGACCAAGCTCGAGGCCGCGGGCGCCGTCATCGAGGTCAAGTAGATCTTCCGCTCGCACCGGATGCACCCCTGGGAGGGAACCCTGACCGAACGTAGCTGTTACGACACCGCGACCCAGCGCCAGGCGCCGAGCGTGGTTCGTGTCCCAGCGGACACGAGCCACCGCGGCCTGCCGCTGCCTATGTCATGCAAGCTATCTGATCACGCCGCTCCGGCCCGCAGGGCCGGCGCTGCGACCTTAGCGTTCGCCGCGGGTCTGGTGCTCGACCAGCCCGCCACACCATACGCCGCACCGACTCCGAAGGGATGAAGATGCGCGAGATCCGCAGATTCGGCAGCATCACCGAAGTCATCGACTTGCCCAACCTCACGAACATCCAGATCTCATCGTACGACGCCTTCCTGCAGCGCGACGTGGCCTCCGTGCTGCGCGACGAGACCGGCCTGCAGGCGGCGTTCAAGGAGATCTTCCCGATCGACGAGACCGAGCGGGGTCGGCAGACGGGGCTGGTGCTCGACTTCCTGGAGTACACGCTCCAGGAGCCGGAGTTCAACCCGGACGAGTGCCGCGAGAAGGACTTGTCGTTCCAGGCCGGCCTGTTCGCCAAGCTCCAACTGGTCCACAAGGACACCGGTCTGATCAAGGAGGACCAGGTCTTCCTGGGCGACCTGCCGCTGATGACCGAAGACGGCTCGTTCGTGATCAACGGCGCCGACCGGGTGATCGTGTCGCAGATCCACCGTTCGCCCGGCGTCTACTTCACGGGCGTGGCGCAGGGCATCAACCGGCGGCTCACGGGCAGCATCATCCCGATGCCGAAGCGCGGCCCCTGGATCGAGATCGAGTTCGACAACAGCGACGTGCTGTGGATGAAGGTCAACAAGCGCAAGTTCCCGTTCACGCTGCTGCTGCGCGTGCTGGGCTACAGCGACGAGGCGATCCGTGGCCTGTTCGCCGGGCACGAGTCGTTGGTCGACCCCACCTTCGAGGCCGAGGAGGCCAGTGGCGTCACCAGCGACGAGGCGCTGCTGCGCCTGTTCACGGTGCTGCGCCCGGGCGATCCGCCCAAGGTCGACAAGGCCACGAGCTACCTGCACAGCCTGCTCGCCGACCCGAGGCGCTACGACCTGGGCGACGCCGGGCGCTACAAGCTCAACGCCAAGCTCGGCCTCGACTTCGAGCAGAAGACGCTGCTGGGCTTCCACGACGGGGTCTTCACCGACTACGGGCTGATCCCCACGCTGCAGTACCTCGTGAAGCTGCAGGCGGGCGCCGAGGGCTACTCCGCCGACGACATCGACCACCTCGGCAACCGCCGCATCCGCACGGTCGGCGAGCTCGTCGCCGACCAGATCCGCGTGGGCCTGGGCCGCATGGCTCGCGGCGTGCGCGAGCGCATGCTGCTCGGCAACCCCGACGCCGCCACGCCGCAGAAGTTGGTGAACAACCGGCCGATCGTGGCCGCGCTGCGCGAGTTCTTCGGCCGCAGCCAGCTGTCGCAGTTCAAGGACCAGGTCAACCCGCTCTCCGAGCTGCGTCACAAGCGCCGCATCTCGGCGCTGGGCCCGGGCGGCCTGACCCGCGAGCGGGCCGGCTTCGACGTCCGCGACGTGCACCGCACCCACTACGGCCGCATCTGCCCGATCGAGACCCCGGAAGGGGCGAACATCGGCCTGATCACCTCGCTGGCGAGCTTCTCGCGCGTCAACGAGCTCGGCTTCATCGAGGCGCCCTATCGCCGCGTCCAGTCAGGCGTGGTCACCGCCGAGGTCGTCTACATGACGGCCCACGAGGAGGACCGCTACATCATCGCCCAGGCCAACACGCCGCTGGCCGAAGATGGCAGCTTCGCGACCGAGCGGATCGTGGCGCGCAAGCTCGGCGACCCGGTGTTCGCCTCGCCCAGCGAGGTCGATTTCATGGACGTGTCGCCGAAGCAGATCATCTCCATCCCCACCTCGCTGATCCCGTTCCTGGAGCACGACGACGCCAACCGCGCGCTGATGGGCTCGAACATGCAGTCGCAGGCGGTGCCGCTGATCCGC
The DNA here is from genome assembly GCA_007130855.1 of Trueperaceae bacterium. GTDB lineage: Bacteria > Deinococcota > Deinococci > Deinococcales > Trueperaceae > CSSed10-48. The sequence continues at coordinate 5,659 of SLRS01000206.1, forward strand.
AGCGAGGCGCCGTTCGTGGGCACCGGCGTCGAGGAGCGCGTGGCGCGCGACTCCGGCACGGCGGTGCTGGCGCTCGAGGGTGGCACGGTCACGTACGTCGACGCACTGCGCGTGGTGGTCGAGAGCGACAAGCAGGTGGAGCGCGCCTACGTGCTCACGCGCTTCCAGCGCTCGAACCAGAACACCAACCTCGATCAGCGCCCGGTCGTCACGGTGGGCCAGCGGATCGAGGCCGGCCAGGTGCTGGCCGACGGTCCCGCCTCCGACGTCGGTCGCCTGGCGCTGGGCAAGAACATCTTGATCGCCGTCATGCCCTTCGACGGCTACAACTTCGAGGACGCGATCGTGCTCTCCGAGCGGCTGGTGCGCGACGACGCCTACACCTCGGTGCACATCGAGAAGTTCGAGAAGGAGGCGCGCGACACCAAGCTCGGCCCCGAGAAGATCACCCGCGACATCCCCGGCCTGTCCGAAGCGGCGCTGCGCGACCTCGACGAGGACGGCGTCGTGCGCATCGGCGCCGAAGTCAAGCAGGGCGACATCCTGGTCGGGCACACCTCCTTCAAGGGGGAGAAGGACCCCACCCCCGAGGAGCGGCTGCTGCGTTCGATCTTCGGCGAGAAGGCGCGTGAGGTGAAGGACACCTCGCTGCGCGTCCCCCCCGGCGATGGCGGCATCGTGCTGCGCACCGTGCGCTTCCGGCGCGGCGACCCCGGCGTCGAGCTCAAGCCCGGCGTGCAGGAGATGGTGCGCGTCTACGTGGCGCAGAAGCGCCGCCTGATCGAGGGCGACAAGCTCGCCAACCGGCATGGCAACAAGGGCGTGGTCGCCAAGATCCTGCCGCCCGAGGACATGCCCTACCTGGACGACGGCACCCCCGTCGACCTGGTGTTCAACCCGCTGGGCGTGCCGTCGCGCATGAACCTCGGCCAGATCCTCGAGACCCACCTGGGCCTCGCGGCCCACAAGCATGGCGTTTCGTACGTGACGCCGGTGTTCGACGGCGCGCGCGAGGGGGAGATCAAGGAGCTGCTCGAGTCCGCCGCGCGGCGCGAGGTCGGAGCCAATCGCGAGGCCGGCTTCGCCGTCGACAAGCGCGAGCGCCAGGTGGTGCGCCGCGCCGACAAGCTCGGCGTGATCGACGAGTACCTGGATCCCGAGGAGGCCCTCGTGCAGCTCTCGCGAGCCGGCAAGGCGGTCTTGTTCGACGGCCGCTCCGGCGAGGCGATCGACGCGCCCATCGTGGTCGGGATCATGTACGTCATGAAGCTCTACCACATGGTCGAGGACAAGATGCACGCGCGTTCGACCGGCCCCTACTCGCTCATCACCCAGCAGCCGCTCGGGGGCAAGGCCCAGTTCGGCGGCCAGCGCCTCGGCGAGATGGAGTGCTGGGCGCTGCAGGCCCACGGCGCCGCCTACACCCTGCAAGAGATGCTGACGATCAAGTCCGACGACATCGACGGCCGTAACGCCGCCTACGAGGCGATCGTCAAGGGCGACGACGTGCTCGAGCCCACCATCCCGGAGTCGTTCAAGGTCCTCGTCAAGGAACTGCACTCGCTCGGCCTCGACGTGCGGGTCCTGGACGACGGCGACAAGCCGGTCGACATCTTCGACGAGACCGGCCGTCGCTGGTAAGGAGCTGATCACCAGGTGAACCAATACCGAGAGTTCGACCGCGTCCAGATCCAGATCGCCTCACCCGAACGCATCCGTGGCTGGAGCTACGGCGAGATCACCAAGCCCGAGACCATCAACTACCGCACGCTCAAGCCCGAGCGCGACGGCCTCTTCGACGAGCGCGTGTTCGGCCCCGAGAAGGACTGGGAGTGCGCCTGCGGCAAGTACCGCGGGCAGCGCTTCGCCAGCAAGGTGTGCGAGCGCTGTGGCGTCGAGGTCACCAAGTCGACCGTGCGTCGCTACCGCATGGGTCACGTCGAGCTCGCGACCCCCTGCGCGCACATCTGGTACGTGAAGGACGTCCCTTCCAAGATCGGCGCGCTGCTCAACCTGTCGACGTCGCACCTCGAGCAGGTGCTCTACTTCGCGCGTTACATCGTGACCGACCCGCAAGACGCCAAGCTCGACGGCAAGCCGCTCAAGCGCGCCGACCTGCTGACCGACGACGAGTACCGGCGGTTGCGCTACGGGCAGCAGGAGACCTACACCGTCGCCTTCGGCGAGGATGCCGTCGTCGGTGACGGCGAGCCCGTCGAGCAGGGGCAGCAGCTGGCCAAGGGCGTCAAGTCCAAGCTGGCCGGCATCGCGCAGTATCGCTTCCCGCGCCGCATCACGCTCGACTACCGCGAGCTCCGCGACGCCCGGCTGATCGTCCCCAAGGCCGCCTGGATCGAGGAGGACAAGTACGCCGGCGGCCAACCGCTCGCCGAGCTCGAGGCCGACCTCGAGGTCCGCAGCGAGGAGGAGGGCGTCGTCGAGCTGTTGCCGATCGGCGTGGATGGCGGCGTGCTGCTGGTGCGCGACGTCGACGACGAGGACGTGCGGCTGGCCTACCTCGTGCCCGCGGGTATGACGGTGGAGGTAGGCTCCGGCGAGTTCGTGGAGGCCGGCGACCTGCTGGCCTCGGCCAAGGCCGGCACCCAACTGCGCCTACCCAGCGACGCCAGCGCCTCGCTGCGCGCCAGCAAGACGAAGGACAAGCAGGTCACGATGACGCTCGAGGTGCGCTGGGCGCGCCGCGAGGTCCACGAGATCAACCCGACCATGCACGTGATGGTGGGCGACGGCGCCGAGGTGCACGCCGGCACCAAGGTGGTCGGCGCGATCGACGCGGCACAGGAGATCGTCGCCGCCGCCGACGCGACGGTCAAGCTGTCCGAGCCGGCCTCGATCATCGTCTCGCGCGCCCGCGTGTACCCCTACGAGGACGAGCCCATCGTCGTCAACGGCGACCGGGTGCGGCCGGGCGACGACCTCGCCGACGAGGGACGCGTCAAGAGCGACATCTCGGGCAGGGTCGAGATCGACCTGGTCCGGAACCAGGTGCGCGTCATCGAGTCGTACGACTTCGAGGCCAAGATGGGCGCCGAGGCCGTGCGCGAGCTGCTGGCGGCGATCGACCTGGCGCAGCTCGAGGCCGCGCTGGTCGAGGAGATGATCTCCCCGAGCCGCCACAAGCGCGCCAAGGCTCGCAAGCGCCTGGAGATCGTGCGCTCGTTCATCCAGAGCGGCAACGCGCCGCCCTGGATGATCCTCGAGGCGGTGCCGATCATGCCCCCGGACCTGCGCCCGATGGTGCAAGTCGAGGGCGGCCGCTTCGCCACCAGCGATCTGAACGACCTCTACCGGCGCCTGATCAACCGCAACAACCGGCTCAAGAAGCTGATGCAGCAAGGCGCGCCCGACATGATCGTGCGCAACGAGAAGCGCATGCTGCAAGAGGCCGTCGACGCGCTGATCGACAACGGTCGCCGCGGTAGCGCGGTCGTGCATCCGGGCTCCGATCGGCCCCTGCGCTCGCTCACCGACCTGCTCGGCGGCAAGCAGGGCCGCTTCCGCCAGAACCTGCTGGGCAAGCGCGTGGACTACTCGGGCCGCTCGGTGATCGTGGTCGGGCCGCAGCTGCAGCTGCACCAGTGCGGCGTGCCCAAGCGCATGGCGCTCGAACTGTTCAAGCCGTTCTTGTTCAAGAAGCTCGAGGAGCGCGGGATCGTCAGCAACATCAAGAGTGCGCGCAAGCTGCTCGAGCGCTACCGCGACACCCGCGACGAGATCTGGGACGCCCTCGAGGAGGTCATCCAGGACCGCGTGGTGCTGCTCAACCGCGCGCCGACGCTGCACCGCCTCGGCATCCAGGCCTTCGAGCCGGTGCTGATCGAGGGCCAGGCGATCCAGCTGCACCCGCTCGTGTGCGCCGCCTTCAACGCCGACTTCGACGGTGACCAGATGGCCATCCATGTGCCGCTGTCGGTCTACGCGCAGTCCGAGGCGCGGCTGCAGATGCTGGCCTCGCACAACCTGCTCTCGCCGGCGCACGGTGCGCCGAACGTGAAGGCCGACCGGGACATCATCCTGGGCCTGTTCGTCCTGACCCAGGTGCACACCGGTCGCTACGGCATCGGCAGCGCGTTCGACTCGGTCGACGAGGCGCTCGCGGCGCACGCCGAGGGCGTGGTGTCGCTCAATGCCGGCATCACCGTGGCGGGCAAGCCGACCTCGATCGGCCGGCTGAAGTACCGCTTCGCCAACGTCGACGAGGCGCTGTTGGCCGCCGAGTGGGGCGAGATCGACATGCAGGACGTCGTGAGCGTGAAGATCGACGGCCACATGATCGAGACCAGCCCGGGCCGCTGCTTCTTCGCGCGCCTGGTGAAGGAGACGCTCTCCGAGGACGGCGCCGAGGTGCCCTCCTCGATGATCCGCTACGACACCGCCTACGAGAACAGCGCGCTGCGCGATCTGGTGATCGAGAGCTTCAAGCTGCTCGGCGTCGAGAAGACCGCCAAGCTGCTCGACGGCCTCAAGACCGCCGGTTTCGCCCTCTCCACCACCTCCGGCATCACCATCGGCATCGACGACGTGGCCATCCCACCGGCCAAGCAGCAGCTGCTGGCGGAGGCCGAGACGAAGCTCGGCAAGATCCAGGAGTTCTTCGAGATGGGCTTCGTCACCGAGCAGGAGCGCTTCCAGCAGGTGGTGCGGCTGTGGAACGACACCACCGAGCAGGTGAAGCAGGCGGTGTTCGACCACTTCGAGAAGAACATGCCCTTCAACCCGCTGTTCGTGATGGCGCAGTCCGGCGCCCGCGGTAACCCGCAGCAGATCCGGCAGCTGGCCGGCATGCGCGGCCTGATGGCCAAGCCCTCCGGCGACACCATCGAGCTGCCGATCCGCTCGAACTTCCGCGAGGGGCTCGACGTGCTCGAGTACTTCATCTCGACGCACGGCGCCCGCAAGGGTGGCGCCGACACCGCGCTGCGCACCGCCGACTCCGGCTACCTGACGCGCAAGCTGGTCGACGTCGCGCACGAGCTCGTGGTGCGCGAGGACGACTGCGGCAGTGCCGAGTTCCTCGAGGTCGACCTGTACACGGCCGAGGGCCGACTGCGCGCACGCAGCCAGCTCGAGATGAGCCTCTACGGCCGTCGCCTGGCGCTCGAGACGGAGATCGGCGACCTCACCTTCGAAGCCGACGCGGTGCTCATGCGCGAGGACGTCAACGCGATCGTGCGCCGGCTGCAGGCCGGTGAAGTCGACCCCGACCTGCGTACGCTCGCCGTGCGCAGCGCGCTCACCTGCCAGACGCGGGCCGGCGTGTGCCGCGCCTGCTACGGGCTCGATCTCAGCACCATGCGCGCGGTCAGCCTGGGCGAGGCGGTCGGGGTCATCGCCGCCGAGTCGATCGGCGAGCCGGGCACGCAGCTCACCATGCGCACCTTCCACACCGGCGGCGTCGCCACCGGCGGCGACATCACCCAAGGCCTGCCGCGCGTGATCGAGCTGGTCGAGGCGCGCAAGCCCAAGGTGAAGGCCGTGGTCGCGGACCTCGACGGGGTCGTCGCGATCACCGAGGAGGAGGACCGCTTCCGGGTGACGGTCAGCTCCGAGGACGGCGAGTTCAGCAAGGCCTACCGCATCGACAAGATGATCCGCCTGCTGGTGAAGGACGGCGATCACGTCGAGGCCGGCCAGCAACTCACTCGCGGGGCCATCAACCCGCACGACCTGCTCGAGACGCGCGGACCCGCCGCCGTGCAGAGCTACCTGGTCGACGAGATCCAGCGCGTCTACCGCGGCCAGGGTGTGAGCGTGCACGACAAGCACATCGAGGTCATCGTGCGGCAGATGCTCAAGTACGTCGAGGTCCTCGACCCGGGTGACAGCGTCTACCTGGAGGGACAGACGGTGGAACGCTTCGACATCGAGGAGACCAACGCGCGTCTGCTCGACGAGGGCAAGACGCCTTCGAGCTGGAAGCCGCTGCTGCTGGGCATCACCAAGGCCAGCCTGACCACGAAGTCGTGGCTCTCGGCCGCCAGCTTCCAGCACACCACCCACGTCCTGACCGAGGCCGCCGTGGCGGGCAAGATCGACGACATGGTCGGCCTCAAGGAGAACGTGATCCTGGGCCGGCTGATCCCGGCCGGCACGGGACTCGACGTGATCCGCAACACCCGCGTGGCGGACGAGCGCTCGCTCGCCAAGCGGCGTGAGGCAGCGGAGCAGCAGAGCGTCGTACGCCCTGCGGCCAGCGCCACCACCGGCAGCCAACCCGAGGCCTGAGCCGAAGCAGCGACGCACGCGGGCCGCCCCTTCCGGGGGCGGCCCGCGTGCGTTGGCGGCGGCCGCTGCATGCTAGCCTCGCGGCGTGAACGCCGCACCCGCCGCGTCGAGCGGCTCGCTGCCCGAGCCCGAAGTGGTGGCCGCTGCCGCCCTCGTCGCGCTCGATCCGGGCAAGCGCCTCGGCGTGGCCTGGGTCAGCGCGGGTGGCAGCCTGCTGCGCGGAGCGATCGTCGCGCTCGAGGACCTGCCGCGCGTGCCGCTGCCGCCAGGGGCGCGGGTGGTGCAGGGCGACGGCACCGGCAGCCAGGCTCTGGCGGCCGCGTTGCGCGAGCTGGGCGTGTGCAGCGAGCGTGTCGACGAGACCGGTACCAGCGAGCTCGGTCGGCTGCTGTACTGGCGTCGCCATCCGCCGCGCGGGATCGGCCGCCTGGTGCCGCTGGGGATGCGCGTCCCACCGCGCCCGATCGACGACTTCGCGGCGTACGCCATCGCGCTGCGGGTGCTCGGCACCGCGACCGTCCAGGGTGGCTGAGCACAGACGAACCTGCCCCCCGGACTCGCGGGGGGCAGGTTCGACGATCGAAGGTGAGCGGTGTGGCCGCGAGCGCGGCCCGGAGCACCCGACGCTCGCTCAGTTCAGGCCGTCGTCCTCGCCGGCATCGATCATGGCCCTGGCTTCGGCCTGGCTGATGTCGAGCACGGCGCTGACTTCGCCGGCGAGCAGTCGCAGCGCACGGCGGTAGGCCTGGCGGTCGAGATCGGGCAGACCGCGCTCGAGGTCCCAGCGGCGGAGCTCCGAGGCCAGCGTGGCGATCTGGTACGGGTCGCCGCTGGTGAGGATGTCGGTCACCTTGCGGTGGCGCGCGGCCCACTGCTTGGGCAGCGTGATGCGGCCGTGCTGCAGCCGTTCCAGGACGGCCTGGACCTCGTCCTGGGTGAGGGCTGGCCGGAGACCGGCTTCCTGCGGCGCGTGAACGGGTACGAAGGCACGCGAGGTACCGTTCGGGAAGTCCACCTGGTAGTAGTTGTGGTCGCTGCCGGCCACGGTCTTGATGGTGGTACCAGAGACGATGCCCACCCCGTACGGTGGCAGCACGACCTGGTCACCGCTCTTGAACGTCTTGGGCGAATCTTTCAATGCGACGACTCCCTTCGACCGACGCAGCCGTTGGCGCGACCAAACGGTCGCGGCGACTGGTGTCAGCGGTTGGTGCGGGTGGTGGCGGAGGGTTGGAGCGGATCCTCTGGGGGACGGCGCTCGGCTCCATCACCAGCGTATTGTAGCAGACCAGGGCGCCTCGTGCACGACTTCACTCGACGTCGGTCTCACCGCGCGCTCACGTCCCTGACGGGTCGGGTTGAACCATCGGGTCGCGCGAGCGGATGGTCAGCAAGACGCCCGACAAGACCAGCACCACCCCCACCAGCGTGAACGGTCCCGGCACTTCGGTGAACAGCCACCAGGCCGCCAGCCCGGCCCCCAAGGGCTCCAACAGCGTGGCGGTCGCGACCTTCGTGGGGTCGACGTACTTCAGCGCGAAGTTGATCCCGGTGTGCCCGATCAGCTGCGGGACCAGGGCGAGCAGCACGATCCACAAGCCGGTGGTGAGCGGGTAGTCGACGTAGGCGTAGCCGAGGAGCAGCGGCAGTGGCAGCAGCACGATCGCGGCCACGGCATAGGCAACGCCCACGTAGGCCTGCAACGAGAGGCCGTGACGCTGCGCGCTGCGACCGAGCAGCAAGTAGCCCGCCCCCGACACCGCCCCGATCAGGGCCAGCGCGTTGCCCAGGAGCGGTGCCGGGACGTCGGCGCCCGGCGGCGCGCCCAGGTCGCCGAAGGCGATCACGGCGCCGCCGGCCACGGCCGTGAGCACTCCGAGCAGGACGGTCAGGGTGGGTGCTCGGCCCAGCAGCAGCCACGCCAGGACCGCCACCCACAGCGGGATCGTGGCCACCAGCGTCACCGACGCCGCCACCGTGGTGTAGCCGAGCGAGCTGATCCAGGCCCCGAAGTGCACGCCCAGCAGCACCCCGGCGGCCACGCTGGCCCAGCCGTTGCTCGCGACCAGCGGCGTGCGCCGCAGCGCCCGCAGCGTCCACGGCAGCAGCACCACGCAGGCGATCGCCATGCGCCAGAACGCCACGACCACGCCCGGCGCGTCGGCGAGGCGCACGAAGATCGCGGCCAGGCTCACCGCGGTGATCGCGACGGCCAGCACCGAGCTCACCCGGGCGGGGGAGGGGGACGTCACGCGCGGCATCGTACCGTGGTCACCGCGGTACGATGCCGCGCGTGATGGACACCCGACGATCGGCGTTTCCCGCCACGTTCACCTGGGGCGTGTCGACCGCCGCGTATCAGATCGAGGGGGCGGTCGCCGAAGGTGGCCGGGGCGAGAGCATCTGGGACGTGTTCAGCCACACGCCCGGCAAGGTGGCGCGCGGCGACCATGGCGACGTGGCCTGCGACCACTACCACCTGTGGCGCGAGGATCTGGAGCTCTTGCGGGAGCTCGGCGTCGGCGCCTACCGCTTCTCGGTCGCCTGGCCGCGCTGGCTGCCCAACGGCAGCGGCCGCGTCAACCCGGCCGGCAGCGCCTTCTACGATCGGCTCGTCGATCGCCTGGGCGAGATCGGCGTCGAGCCGTGGCTGTGCCTCTACCACTGGGATCTGCCGCAGGCGCTCCAGGAGCGGGGGGGCTGGGCCGCGCGCGACATCGTCGACCACTTCGGGGAGTATGCCGCGTCGGTGATGCAGGTGCTGGGTGACCGCGTGCAGCACGTGGCGCTCTTCAACGAGCCGAACGCGGTCGGCCTGCTCGGACACCTCCTGGGTGTCCACGCACCCGGGCTCACCGACCTGCACGCCTACGCGGCCGCGACGCACCACTTGAACCTGGCGACCGGCGCCACGCTCGCGCGGCTTCGCAGTGAGCACGGCGGCTGGCGGCTCGGGACGATCGTCAACCTGCAGCCGGTGGTGGCCGCGAGTGGGAGCGAGCAGGACGCGCTCGCGGCCGAGCTGCTCGATGCCGCCTGGAACGGCAACCACCTCGATCCGTTGGTGCGCGGCCACTATCCCGCCGCCACGGCCCAGCTGCTCGAGGGCGCCATGGAGCACGGCGACCTGGAGCGTATCCAACAGCCGCTCGACTGGTTCGGTCTGAACCTCTACTCGCAACTGCGCGTCGCGGCCGATCCCGCCAGCCTCTTCGGCCTGCAGCTGCTCGAGCCGCCCGAGGAGGCCGAGACCACCGCCATGGGCTGGGAGGTCGCCCCCGAGGCACTCTCGCGCCAGCTCGTCGATGCCCAAGCGCGCCTCGGTGCGGTACCGATCGTGATCACCGAGAACGGTGCTGCCTACCGTGACAGCCCGGGCCCCGACCTGGAGGTCGACGACCTGCGCCGTGTGCGCTACCTCGAGCGGCACGTCCTCGAGCTGGAGGCGGCGCTCCAGGCAGGCGTCGACGTGCGCGGGTACTTCGTCTGGTCGCTGCTCGACAACTTCGAATGGCACGAGGGCTATGCCAAGCGCTTCGGACTGGTCTACGTGGACTACGCCACGCAGCGCCGGGTGCCCAAGCGTTCGTTCCGCTGGTACGCGAAGCTGGTCCGCGACGGGATCATCCCGGCCGCCGCCGACGTCGACTGACGCGGCGCCGGGCAGCACGCCGGGCCCGCGTTCAGCCGCCGAGCCGCGCGTGGGCGCGCCAGGCCGACCACGCCAGCAGCGACCAGCCCGCGACCATGCCCGCGCCGCCCAGCGGCGCCAGGATGCCGAACACGCCCTGGTCGGTCGCGACCAGGGCGTAGAGGCTCCCGGAGAACAGCGCCGACCCCGCCAGCAGCAGCGCTGCGGCCGGTCGCGCGCCGGCCACGCGGTCCGCCACCGCGGCGGCGAGCCCCGCGGCGAGCGCGTGCGCGAGCTGGTACTGGACCGCGGTGGCGAAGGTGACGAGCCGCTCCGGCCGTACCAGGCCAGCGAGGGCATGGGCTCCGAAGGCGCCGAGGGCGACCCCGAGCGCACCCCACAGCGCCGCCAGCGCCAGCAGGTTGAGGGCCATCAGTTCCTGCCGACGAGCTCGTCGGGGAGGCCCTCGTCGGACTCGCCGGCAGGGCGGAGCAGCGCTGGCCCCACGCCTTGGATCGGCGCTCCAGCGCCTCCGCCCCGGCGCACGTTCCCAAGGGCGGGCTCGGGGACGGGTTCGGGGGAGCGCTCGTCGGCGGGCTCGGGTGGCGGCGTCGCGGCGCCGCGCTCGACCGCCTCGAGCCAGCCGTCGCGCAGTCGCAGGCGCACGCCGGCGCGTTCGGCCAGCACGGGGTTGTGCGTCACCAGCACCACCGTGCGGCCGTCGAGCGCCACCTGTTCGAGCGCGTCGATCACCAGCTCGCCGGTGGCCGAGTCGAGCGAACCGGTGGGCTCGTCGGCGAACACGACCGCCGGATCGTTGGCGAGCGCCCGCGCGAGGGCTACACGCTGGCGCTCGCCACCAGAGAGCTTGTGCGGGAGGTGGTCCGCGCGCTGGAGCATGCCGACGCGCTCCAGTGAGGCACGGGCACGATCCTCGCGCTCCGCGCGCGCGACACCGGCGAGCCCCAGCGGTAGCGCCACGTTCTGGAGCGCACTGAACACCGTCACCAGGTTGAAGCTCTGGAACACGAAGCCGAAACTGCGCAGGCGCAGACCGGCACGCTCGCGCTCCGAGAGGTCGTGGACCGCAACGTCGTCCAGCCACACCCCGCCAGCGCTGGGCACGTCGAAGCCCGCCAACAGGTTCAACAGGGTCGACTTGCCCGAGCCCGAGGGACCGAGTACGGCCGTGACGCAGCCGGGCTCGAAGTCGTGAGCGAACGATCGCAGGGCATGGACATCCCCGGCGGGGGTCCGGTAGGTCTTGCCGAGGTCGGAGGCGCGCAGCACGTCCTGGATTCTACCGCGAGCGGCGCGCTCGGCCGGTCGCGGGCCGCGGGCCGCGGAGCGCGGGCCGCCTAA
>SLRS01000162.1 GCA_007130855.1 Trueperaceae bacterium
GGCACCGCGCTGCGCGACGTCGACACGTACGCGACCGAGGCCTGGGCGGCGCTCCTGGACGACGACCGGGAGGCCGCCGCCGAGCGCATCGAGGCCTTCACCGAGCGCGCGGCGCGGATCATCGACCCCACGCTCCTCACCCTTGCGCTGAAGGTCGGCTACCATGACCGCTTCGGGCCCCCCGACCTCGTGCTCGCGTACGGGACACGAGTACTGGCAGCATTGCCCGGTGCCGAGTTGGCGAGTGCGCTCGGCGTGCGCACGACCTTGATCGTCGCGACCGCGCACGCCACGCTCGGCGCAGCGGACGAGGCGCTGACGCCGCTGGCCGAAGCGCTACGGCTGACACGCGCGCTCCATGCGCCGCGCTTCGTCGCCCACGCGGCGCTCGCGGCAGCCTCGGTGGCGAGCGCCCGGGGTGAACCCGGGGCGGCGCTGCGCCTGGCGCTGATGGCGCTGCATCACCCCGCGCTCGAGCACGCCTTGCGGCGGGACGCCAGGGCGTTGGTGCCCGAGTCGTCGGCGTCGGCGGGCGCAGCGCCAGCGACGCTGCCCGACGATGACGCGCTCCTGGCGGAGATCGAGCAGTTGGTGACGGCCTGGCTGCGCGTAGGTTGAGTGGCGCGGGTGCGAGCAGCGAGCCGGAGAGGCGGGCTCAGCCGGAGCCCAGCACCCCGTGCCGGCGCGCGGCGTCGCGCAAGAAGGCGAGGCCGTCGATCACCAGCCGGTCGGGGTCCTCGACCACGTCACGCCACATGCACGTGGCGCGGGCGATGTCCGCGTTGAGCGCCACGAACGACTCCATCACCAGGTCGCCGGCGTAGTCGATCCTGGCGAGGCCCTCGAACACGTCGTCCCAATCGACGTTGCCGCGACCGGGCGTGCCGCGGTCGCTCTCCGACAGGTGGATGTAGCGCATGTGCTTGCCGGCGGCGACGATCGGCCCGGCGAAGCCGCGCTCCTCGATGTTCATGTGGTAGGTGTCGAGGTGCAAGAAGACGTTGGGCTCGTCGATCCGCTCGATCAGGTCGAGGCCCTGGGCGGTCGTGTTGACCAGGAACGTCTCGTAGCGGTTGACCGGTTCGATCCCGAGCGCCACGCCGAGCGTCGCCGCGTCGCGCGCGAGCGGCTTGAGCGTCGCTGCGATCACGTCGTAGTCCGCTTCGGTCGGTGGCCGGCCGTCTTGGGCGCCGAGCGTGCCGTAGATGACGCCGCTGAGCACGGGTGAGCCGATCGCGGCGACCATGTCGATCGCGTGGCGCAAGAAGCGCGTAGCGCCCTCAGGATCGTCGGGGAGGCTCGCGTCATGCGGCAGCCCCAGCGAGCAGGTGGCGGCGATCCCGTTCGCCTCGAGCAACGCGCGGGTGCCCGCGGGGTCGAACTCGGTAGGTCGCAGGAGCGGGATCTCGACGAAGTCGAGACCGGTCGCGGCGACCGCCTCGATCACCTCGCGGGCGGTGGCGGGGGCCCAATCGGAACGCCAGATGAACGCGTGCGCACCGAATCGCGGCATGCGACCTCCTCGGTCAGGACGCCGCGGTTCGATACCGCGGCGACGATGTGCGCCGGGATCGTCGACCCCATGGGCGCCTACCGCCTCGATCGACAACAGGCATGATACTTGGCACAGGCCGCGACAGGGCCACGGCGTGGTTCGAGATCGTCCCATCGGAGGTTGGCATGGATCTGGGGCTGAAGGACAAGGTCGCGCTCGTCACCGGAGGCAGCGTCGGCATCGGTCTCGCGGTCGCCGAGGCGTTCGCGCGCGAGGGGGTGCACCTCGCCCTGTGCGCGCGCGACGAGGCGCGGCTCCGATCGGTCGGAGCGCGGATCGCCGACGAGCACGGCGTCGAGGTGCTCACCGTGGGCGCCGACGTCAGCCGGGCCGAGGACGTCGGGCGATTCTGCGACGCCGTCGAGGCCCGGTTCGGCGGGGTCGATGTACTGGTCAACAATGCCGGAACGGGCAGCGCCGAGACGTTCATGGATGCGTCAGACACGAAGTGGCAGCACTATTGGGACCTGCACGTCATGGCGGCGATCCGCCTGGCCCGACGGCTCCAGCCGGGGATGACCGCTCGCGGGGGCGGGGCCATCATCCACAATGCCTCGATCTGTGCCACCCAGCCGCTGTACTACGAGCCGGTCTACAACGTCACGAAGGCGGCGCTGGCGATGGCGTCGAAGTGCATGGCGCACGAGTTCATCGCGCACGGCATCCGCGTCAACACGATCAACCTCGGCTTGGTCCTCACGCCCGACTGGGTCGAGACGGCCAAGACGCTCACCGAGGGCACGCCCACGACCTGGGAGGAGCATCTCGAGGCGATCGCCCGCGACAGCGCACCCATCGGCCGTTTCGCGAGCCCCGAGGAGGTCGCGCACTTCTTCGTGTTCCTGGCGTCGCCGCTCGCGAGTTACTGCGTCGGGTCGTCGTACTACGTCGACGGAGGCTGGCTGAGGGTCGTCAACTGAGCCCGGTGCTCGCAGCCGAGCCACCGACCAGGCGGCGCAGGTCGTCCCACGCCAGGTAGCGCCGCGGCGACGTGGCGATGGCCTGCGACGCCACCATGACCGCCGCCTCGAGCGCGGCGTGCCAATCCAGACCGGCGACGCGCGCCGCGAGCAGCGCCGCGTTGAAGGTGTCGCCGGCGCCGACGGTGTCGACAACCGCCACCTGCGGCGCCGGCACGTGATCGACGCGGCGCCGGTCCAGGCGGCATGCGCCTGCGGAGCCCAGCTTCAACACCGTGGTGCCGGCCACGAGCGGCCGCAGCGCGCGCAGCGCCCCGTGCGGCGACGCCTCGGGGGCCCCCAGCAGCCCGCGTGCCTCGTCGAGGTTGGGCAGGAAGAGGTCGACGTGCGCGAGCGTCGCGAGCAGCTCGCTGCGCACCGCCTGGTTCCAGCCGCCGCTGGGCCAGCCGGTGTCGAGCGCGGTGACGACGCTGCGGGTCCGCGCCCGTGCCAACAGCGTCGGGAGCGCCGGTCGCCAGCGTGGCAGCAGGAAGCTCCCGCCCACCAGCAGGTGGTCGCCGGGCGACGCGCTGGCGATCGAGCGCGCGAGCGCCTCGGGGTCGCTGGCGGCGAGGTGACCCAGGTGCGAGAGGAAGGTTCGCTCGCCGTCGGGATGGGTGACGCCCACCGTCACCGAGGTGGCGGCCGGGAGCACGCGGGGTTCGCTGCCCGTGGCCTCGAGCCGCGCCTGCAGCCAACTGCCCAGCGGGTCGTCGCCGACGTCCCACACGAGCCGCGCCGCGACGCCCAGGCCGGCGAGCGCCAGCGCGGAGTTGCCCAAGGCGCCGCCGACGCGCCATACCAGCCGCTCGGCGATCACCTCGGTCCCCACGCGCGGCCAGGGTTCGATCGGGCCGAGCAGCAAGTCGACGTTGGCGTTGCCGGCGACGATCAGGCGCGGCCGCGCTGACGCTCGGTCGGCGCCGTCCACGCTCAACCCTTCACGCCGGTGAGCACCACGCCCTCGATGATCTGGCGCTGGAAGATGATGAACACGATGAGCACCGGGATGATGGCCATCGAGGAGGTGGCCATGATCAGGTGCCAGGCAGAACCCGCCTCGCCGGAGAACAGCGCGATGCCCACCGGTACCGTGCGCATGTGGGCGGATTGGGCCACGATCAGCGGCCACAAGAAGGCGTTCCAGTTGCCGATGAAGGCGAAGATGCCCAGCGCTGCCAGTCCGGGACCCACCAGGGGCAGGCCGATGCGCAGGAAGAGCCCGAACTCCGAGACCCCGTCGATGCGGCCGGCGTCGAACAGGTCACGCGGCAGCGTCAGGAAGAACTGGCGCATCAGGAACACGCCGAAGCCCGGGATCAGCCCCGGGAAGAGCAGGCCCCAGTAGGTGTCCACCCAGCCGAACTGGGCCGACATCACGAACCAGGGGATCACCAGCATCTCGGTGGGCACCATCAGGGTGGAGAGGATGGCGATGAAGATGACGTTCTTGCCGGGGAAGCGCATGCGGGCCAGCACGTAGCCGACCAGGGCGCAGAAGAACAGCACCGAGGCGGTGTTGAGCACCGCCACGATCAGCGAGTTCAGGAACCAGCGCGGGAAGGCCGTGCGGGTGAGCACCTCGACGTAGCTCGCGAGCGTGAAGCGGCTCGGCAGGATGGCGGGTGAGAGGACCTCGCGTGCGTCCTTGAACGAGCTCAGCAGCATCCAGGCGAACGGGAAGACCATCAGCACGGCGCCGGCGCTGAGGAGCACGTAGGCGAGCACGGTCCAGCCGTTCAAGCGGCGGCGGACCGGGGCGGGGCGCACGCTGCGCTCGAGGCCCTGGCGCAGCCGGCGGCTCTCGGGCAGCATCAGTACTCCACCCTTCGCTGCGTGAGGCGCAGTTGGATCAGGGTGATGATCAGGATCAGCAAGAACAGCACCACCGTCACGGCGGCCGCATAGCCGAGGCGGGCACGGCCGAACGCCTCTTGGTACATGTACAGGGCGATCGACAAGGTGCGGTTGAGCGGCCCGCCTTGATCGGTGAAGTTGATGTTGACGATCTGGTCGAACAGCTGCAGCGCGTTGATGGTGGTGATCACCACGGCGAACACCAGCACCGGGTTGAGCAGCGGGAAGGTGACGTGCCGGAAGAGCTGCCAGGGGTTGGCGCCGTCGATGCGCGCGGCCTCGTAGTAGACCCGCGGGATGCCCTGGAGCCCGGCCAGGAAGATCACCACCTGGAAGCCGAGCTGCTGCCAGATGATCACCACGGCGACCGCGGGCAGCGCCACCTCGGGGTCACGTAGGA
>SLRS01000266.1 GCA_007130855.1 Trueperaceae bacterium
GCGACGCCAGCGCGGAGCGACGCCAGCGCGGAGCGACGCCAGCGCGGAGCGCTGGCGCGACTGCGGCAACCGCATCGGAGCAGCTGGCCTCAGCGGCCCAACGGGGTGAGTTCCAGGCTGCCGAGGTCGAGCCAGTAGAGCCCCGGCTCGGCGACGGCTCGGAGCACCCGGCGCGTGCTCCCACCCTCCACCCGTGCGATCTCGACGAGACCGACCTCGATCTCCGCGTACCCTCCGCGGCGCAAGACGCGGTCGATGACCACCAGCCCCCCACCGTCGCGCGACCACACCACCATCGTCGGGGCGCTCGGGCTGAGCACCGCATCGACCCGGTGGACCCTGAAGTTGCGCACGCTGACGCTGAAGGTCGCGGGCTCGAAGCCCGGTCGCTCGATGCGAACCTCGCGCGGGCCGGGGAGCGACGTCAAGGTCACCGGGGTGACCCCCATGACGACCCCGTCGAGCAGGACATCGGCTGGCGGCACGCTTGCCACGCGGATGCTGCCACCCGCGACCTCGGTCAGCACCACGTGGACGAAACGGGTGTCGTTCGAACGCAGTTCCACCGAACGCAACTCGGGGAGGTAGCCGTCCTTGCGCACCTCGAGCTCGTAGCGCCCGGGCTCGAGCGCGATCACCTCGAGGCGTCCGCTGACGCCGACCGGGACGCCATCGACTCGCACCTCCGCCGCGCGCGGCTCGGTCGACACGAACAGCGCAGCGTCGCCGCTCGGCAGCTCGGGGGCCCTGTCGATGAAGCCGGCGACGAGGCTCGCGAGTTCGGCAGCCACGCGTCCGAGCGTGGCGACGGCCAGCGGCCGCGACACGACGTCGCTGTTGCGTCCTTGCACCACGTCGACGACGAGGAGGTTGACCGCGTAGGGCTCCGCCTCGATCCCCGGGCGCGCGATGAGCTCACCCGAGAGCGCGTAACGCGCGCCTTCGAGTTCGGCCACGAGCTGCGTGAACTCCACTTCGAGGCTGCCGGCGATGCCCGCCGTGATCAGAGGCGCCGGCAAGGCGTTGACGCCGCGAGCCAGCAGTTCGGCGTACAAGTGCTCGTTGAAGCGCTCGGCGATCTCGGCCGGCACGCCGGTACGTGCCGGGAAGCTCGGCACCGCCAAGCGGTCGACGGCGAACGCCGTCCCGAGCACCAGCGCCAGCGCCAGCATCAGCACGAGCGCCGGCCAGCGCTGCCTGGAACGCCCGGATCGAACGGCGACGAGCCGTCCGATCTGCGGCGCCACCACCGGCTGCGGAGCGGACGCCGTCTGGGCACGTGGTCGCATCTGCTGCCAGTATAGCCGCGGCCATGGGGGTCGTCGGGCCCATCGGGGCGCTGCCTCGCATACCGCCCCCAAGGCGCCGGCCGCCGGCGGCCTCGATGGTACGCTGCGCTGCGATGCGCCTCCTCGTCGTCAGCGACGTGCACGCCAACGCGCCGGCGTTCACAGCGGTGGTGCGCGACGCCAAGCGCCGCGGCTACGACCAGGCGTTGTTCCTGGGCGACCTCGTGGGTTACTACCCGTTCGCCGATGCCTGCGCGGAGTTGCTGCACGAGCTCGCACCCGTGGCGGCGCTGCGCGGCAACCACGACGCCGTCATGCTCGCGCTCGTCGATGGCGGCGACGCCATCGATCAGCACGAGGACTCGCTGGTGCTCGATGTGATCGGGCGGCAGCTCGCCAGCATGCAGGATTCCTCCATCGAGACGCTGCGGGGCTTGTGCGACGCGGCCAGCGGCGATGGATGGCAAGCCGCGCACGGCGGTTATCGGAGCCACTTCGAGTACCTCACCACGCTGGCCAACGCGCAGGCCAACCTCCCCTACCTGGAGGCGCCCGTCGGCCTCGTCGGCCACACGCACGTACCCAAGGTGTTCGCCTCGGTCACCACCGCGAGCGGTGCGTTGTGGCGCACCGTGGCCTTTCGTCAGGCGCACGCTCGCTACCGCGTTCCGCCGGCCGCCCGGGCCTTCCTCAACCCGGGTTCGGTGGGCCAGCCTCGCGACGGCATCAGCGCCGCCTCCTACGCGCTCTACGAGACCAGCACGCAGAGCTTCGACGTGTTCCGGGTGGAGTACGACATCGGGCGCGTGCAGCGTGCCGTGGCCGAGCAAGGCTATCCGGCCAGCCTCGGCGTCCGGCTCACGCTCGGGCGATGACCCCGAGACCACCCGGCGGCCAGGAGCAGGCGCTGCTGAACCTCAGGCAGCTCGCTGCGACCGGTGTGCGCACCTTCTTGTTCGCTGGTCCGGACGGCGTCGGCCGGCGCGCCGCGGCGCGCTGGTTCAGCGCGCTGCTCAACTGCGACGCCGGCCTCGACGACCCTTGCGGCCGTTGTGCGAGGTGCCTGCGCTGGCCCGAGGCGGAGACCGGGCTGTTGTCGATCGAGGACTATCGCGAGGTCGCCGCGCCCGCGATCACCCGGGACGGCCGCCCGACGCGGCGCCGGTCGATCGGCATAGACCAGCTCGTGCCGCGCCCGGGAGGCGATCCCGACCCGCTGGGGCCGTGGCTGGCTGCCCCACCGAGCGCGCGCCTCCGTGTCGGCGTGATCGACGGGGCGGACGAGCTCGGCGAGCAGGCCGCCAACGCCTTCCTCAAGACGCTCGAGGAGCCGCCTGTGCGTGCCCGCATCGTGCTGATCGGGTCGGGCCCCGATGCCCTGCTGGCGACCGTCGCCTCGCGTTGCACGGTGGTGCGGTTCCGACCGGTGATGCCCGACGCAGACACCTGGCAACGCTTCCATCCGCACCCGGCGCTGCGGCTCGGTCGACCTGAGCAGTTCGAGGAGCAGCTGCCGGCCACCGAGTCGGCGCAACAGGCCGTCGCTGCTTTCGTGGCGTCGCTCGACGACACGCTCGGTGCCACCCTCGACGCGCTCGCGGCGCTGCAGGGCGTGTGGCCGAGCGAGGACGAACTCGTGCCGGGTCTGCTGTTGGAACACGCCCGGGCCCGGGGCCCCCACGCCTACGCGGCCTGCGACGCGGCGCTGGTGGCGCTGGAGACGGCCACAACCGCCTACGCGCACCGCGCACTGGCGCTGAAGCGCTGCGCGTTGGCGCTGCGCCGCGCCTGGCGCTAGTCGCCGGGCGTCAGCCCCCGCCACCGCCGTGCTGCCGCCGGACCTCGTCCGCCGGGAACTCGAAGTGGCCCCCCTCGTCCGTCCGCAGGTCGACGGTGCGCGCGAGCGGATTGAGCTTCACGACACGCCCGCACACGCCGCTCTCGTCATGACACGCCTTGACGCCCTTCTTCGGCATGCCCTTGAGCAGTTCGCGGTACATGTCGTGCTCGTACTGCAAGCAGCACATCAGGCGGCCACAGGGGCCGGTGATCTTCTCGGGGTTGAGCGGCAGCTGCTGATCGCGCGCCATGCGGATCGAGACGGCGCTGAACGACTGCAACCAGGTGGAGCTGCACGAACCCATGCCGCAGGCGCCGAGGGTGCCGAGCATGCGGGCCTGGTCGCGCGGGCCCACGTTCACGAACTCCAGCCGCGCCTCGCTGTAGCGCATCAACTCCTGGGCCATCACGCGCAGGGGCGCCTGCCCGTCGGCCGTGTACGACACCACCAGCGCGCTCTCGTCGAGCGTGAACTCGCAGGCGACCACCTTGATGTCGGCACCGGCCTGGCGGGCGCGGGCACGAAGCAGCCAGGTGAGCTCCTCGCCCTTGATGCGAAGGCGCTCGTAGGTGTGCAGGTCGTCGGCTTCGGCATCGCGCACGTAGTGGCCGCTGGTACGACCCTCGTCGCGCACGTCGGTGCGAACCAGCGCGATCTCGAGGCCGCGGCGGGTGGTGACGACGCCGCGGGTGCCGACCTGTGGCGGCTGTGGCGGCGCCTCGACGTAGTGGAGTTTCGGACCGTTGTCGAACGTCACGCCGATGGCGTTGGGCACGTGGGTTCCTCCGTTGGCTCGAGCCCCCGTGGCAGGCCGAGGTCGGCCACGGGGCGGAAGCTTCGTCGATGCAGCGGGCAGGGGCCGTGGTGCGCGAGTGCGAATCGGTGCGCCGGGACTGCGTAGCCCTTGTGCCGCTCGAAGCCGTACTCGGGCCAATGTACCGCCGCAGCGCGCATGAGGGCGTCGCGGTGCGTCTTGGCGAGCAGGCTCGCGGCAGCGACCTGGAAGGAGCGTGCATCGGCCCGCGGTGGGTGGCGTAGGCCCCGCGGCCCCTGCCACTCGCCCCAACGCTGCGTCGGGAGCCGTAGGTAGTCGGTCACCACCGCGTCGAGCGGCGCCTCGACCCGGCGCACGAGCTCGGCCACCGGCACCGCGAGGCCGGCCAACGCCCGCAGGCCCCGTTCGGCAGCAGCGAGGGTGGCCTGCAACACGCCGATCGCGTCCACCTCGCCGGCGCTGGCTTCGACCAGCGCCCACACCAGGGCGCGTTCGCGGACGCCCGCCGCCAACGATTCGCGCTGCGCCTGACCGACGGTCTTCGAGTCGACGAACGGGTGCGTCGTGACCGGCAGCACCACCACGGCCACGACCACGGGACCGGCCAGGGCGCCGCGGCCGGCCTCGTCGATCCCCGCGACGAGGCGGTGCCCCTCGTCCCACAGCTCGGCCTCGAAGGTCCAGCCCGGCAGCGTCAGCGCGTCGTCAGGCACCCGCGATCACGACGTCCTCCGCGACCGGCGCGGCGACGTCGACGGGGATCGTGAAGTAGAAGGTGCTGCCGCGGCCGACCTTCGACTCGACCCAGATCCTGCCGCCGTGCTTCTCCACGGCCAGCTTACAGAAGGTGAGCCCCATGCCGGTGTCGTAACGGTCGTGGACCGTGTGACGCGACTGCTCGAAGGCGTTGAAGATGCGCTTCTGGTCGACCTCGGGGATGCCCTCGCCATCGTCCCGCACGGAGAGGACGAAGGCGTCGTCTTGCTTCCAGGCGCGGAAGTCGATGTAGCCGCCACGGCGCGTGTGCTTGATGGCATTGGCCATGAGGTTCGCCAGCACCCGCCGGAGCAGGCCGGGATCGGCCACGAGCTGCTCCACCTCGGGCCGCACCAGGAAGCCGAAGTGCCGATCGCGGGGCCCGCCCGAGACGTCGCCGAGCGCCTCCTTGGCGAGGTCGGTGAGGCTCTCGATGCTCGCGGGCGCGTAGGGCATGTGCCCCTCCTTCATGCGCCGCACGTCGAGGATGTTGGCCGCCAGGTTGAGCAGGTGCTGCGACTCGCTGCGCGCGAGCGACAACAGCTCGTCGAGGCCGGCGTCCTCACGACCGGTGCTCTTGAGCATCTCGAGACTGTGATCGAGGAGCCCCATCACGCTCGAGATCGGGCTCTTGAGGTCGTGCACGAGCATGTGGATCAAGTCGTCCTTGACGCGCTCGGACTCCTTGTAGGCCTGCTCGAAGCGGCGCGACTGCTCCAGCGCGGTGCGCAGGCCGCGCTCCACCTGGCGCCGCTCCAGCAGGCGCTGCAGATGCGCGCGAACCAACTCGGGCGCCGTCGGCAACGTCAGGTAGGCGTCGACGCCCTGCTCCACCACGCGTGCCCGGTGTTCGCTCAGGTCGGGGCCCAGGTAGACGAACGGCACGTCGGCCAGCGAGGGCCGCCGGCGGAGCAAACCGATCAGGTCCAGTTGCGGCACCTTCGCCACCAGCGCGTGCTCCAGCACGACCGCCTCCGGCACGGCAACGCGCGTGTGATACAGCAGCTTCTCGACGTCGGTGAAGATCTCGACGGCCAGGTCGAGCTCGGCGACGACCTTGGCGAGCCCCGTCCCCCGCTCCTCGGTGGCCATCGCGATGAGCACGTACGGCGCGCGTGCGTCAGGCATCGCTGGCATCATAGCAGCCGCCCGCCGCGCGGTACCCTCGCCCCATGGAAGCGCTCGCCGATCTCTTCGCCGCCCCCTGGGTCCTGCTGCTGTTGCTGGCGCTGCCGCTCCTGCCGCTCGGCCGCCTGCGGCTCTGGCGCGCGCTGATCCTGGCGTTGGTCGTGGTCGCGCTGGCGCAGCCGCAACTGCCGCGTGCGAGCGACCAGACGGTGCTGCTCGTCGACGTGTCCGACAGCGTGCGCGAGGCCGCCATCGCGGCCGCAGCCAGCTTCCCGCGCGGCGAGTGGGGCGAGGACGTCAGCCTCGTCTACTTCGCCGGCGACGCGGTGCGTGTCCCGGACCTGCGCACCGAGGTGCCTCAGCACGTCGACCGCGGCGCCACCGACATCGCGCGCGCGCTCCAGGTAGCCACGGCGAACGACCCCGCGCGGATCGTGCTCGTCAGCGATGGGATCGCGTCACGCGGTGACCTCGAAAGCGCCATCCCGCCGCTCCCGGTCGACGTGCTGCACGTGCCCCCGGTGCCCAACGCACGCCTCAGCGCGCTCCAGGTGCCGGACCGGGCGGCGCCCGGCGCCACGCTGGAGGCCGTCGCGATCGTGGAACTCGATCGCAGGGCCGAGGTGACGCTGCGTCCCTCGGCCGACGGGCGCGCGCTGGCCCCCCAGACCCGCACGCTCGCCCAGGGGCGGCATGCGCTCACCTTCGACGTGGTGGCGGGCGACGCCGGCGTGTTGCGCCTGGACGCGACCATCGAGGTCGACTTCGAGCAACCGACCGCGGACGATCGCCAGGCGGCCGAGGTGGTGGTCAGCGACGCCGCGCCGGTCCTGGTGGTCAACGACCCGGCCGCAGCGAACGCCCTGCGGGCCCAGGGCATCGACCTGATCGAGGCGGGTCCCGAGGCGATCAGGTCGCCGCTGGACTACGGCGCGATCGTGATGCGCGGCGCCGTCGACACCTTCTCGAGCGGACAGCTCGAACTGCTGGCGCGCTACGTCGACCAGGGCGGCGGGTTGCTGATGACCGGTGGACCCGAGGCCTACGGCCTGGGAGGCTGGTACCGCACGCCGCTCGACGCGGCGTTGCCGGTGGCCTCCGACGTCCGCACCGACGTCACCCTGCCACAGGTCGCGATGGTGATCGTGATGGACATCTCGATGTCGATGGTCGCGGGCAATCCCAGCCGGCTCGAGATCGCCAAGCGCGGCGCGCTCGACGTGGTCGACCTGGCCTACCAGGACGACCTGGTAGGCCTGATCGTGTTCAGCGACCCGTCGCTGACGCGCTGGGTGTTCGAGCTGCGCCCCGCCACCGATCGCGGCAAGTTCGAGATGCGCGATGCGATCCTGTCGATCGAGGCGCAGGGCGGTACGATCTTGCTACCCGGCTATCGCATGGCGCTCGAAGCGCTGCGCGAGGTCGACGCCGCCATCAAGCACGTGATCGTGCTGTCCGACGGCTTCTTGTTCGACGGGAGCGGGCCCTTCGGCGGCGGCTCGCCACCGAACTGGTACGACGTCGGGCTCGAGGGCCGCCGCGACGGCATCACCACCTCCACGATCGCGATCGGCGAAGCCGACCCGGAGCAGCTCAGCGCCATCGCGCGCGGCGGCACGGGCCGCTTCTACGAGGCCACCGACGCCAGCGACCTGCCGCGGATCTTCACCAACGAGGCCCTGACCGCCACCCGCGATCTCTTGCGCGACGAGCCGACCACACCGAGCGCGAGACGTCACCCGCTGTTCCCCTTCGAGGGGGCGTTGCCGAGCGTGGACGCGTACGTGGCGACCACGCTGCGTCCCGACGCGGAGGCCCTGATGGTGGGCCGCGACGCCGAGCCGATCCTGGCGGTCGGCCGCCACGGACTGGGTCGCAGCGCTGCCTTCACGAGCGACCTCAACGCCTGGCTCGGAGACCTCGGTGCCTGGCCCGAGCTCCCGGGGGTGTTGGGCACGGTGGTGCGTTGGCTCCAGGCGCGGCCCGACAGCTACACGATCACCAGTGAGCGCCGTGACGCCCGCCTGGAAGTGGTGGTCGACGCCGTGCGCGACGGTGCCTACGTGAACGACGCGCGGCTCTCGGCGCGCTTCCAGGGACAGCAGGTGGCCTTGCAGCAGGTGGCACCCGGACGCTACTCGGCCCAGCTCGACGTGACCGGGAGCGGCGGCACGCTGGTCGTCTCGGACGGCCAGGACGTGGTCGCCCGGCGGCAGGTCGCCACGCCCGACCCGGAGTTCGCGCCGGGCGACGGTGCGGCGGTCCTGGCCGGCTTGGCCGAGCGCACCGGTGGCATCGTCATCGAGCGTGCCGAGACCTACCGGCCCGAGGGCGCCCAGCGGCTGACGCCCGTGTGGGTCTGGCCGGCGCTCCTCGCGTTGGCGCTGTTCCTGGCCGAGCTCGCCTGGCGGCGCCTGGCCAACGAGGGGCCGCGGGCCGCCGGTGTCAGCCGTCGACTCCGCTCGCCGCGTCCAGCGGCGCGTCGACCTCGACTTTCATGATCTCGCGTACGAAGGTGGTCGCGTAGCTGCCCCTGGGCAGGGTGAAGCTGATCGTCAGCGCGTCGGGTTCACCGACCACGCTCGCCTCGAGGCCGGTCAGTCTGGTGATGCGGCGGTCTCCGCGACGCGAACGGAACTGCTCCCAGCGCAGGCCGAAGCGCTCGAGCAGCGCGGCCTCGGCCGCGCCCGCCTCGGCACTCGACACCCGCACGCGGCTGCCGTAGAGCGGAAGCGTGGCGGAGATCGCCAGCGCCTGCGCGCGCGGCGCCTCGAGCGCCGCATCGATCACCTCGAAGGTACCGCCGGTGTCGTGCTTGCGGGCCCAGTCGCCCGTCACCACGGTGGCGTAGCGCCCGTCGCGTACGCGCTCGGCCAGGAGCGCGTTGAACAGCTGCGACTGCAGCGCCGCCACGAAGAAGCGCCGCAGTCGTGGCCCGCCCGGCACGGTCTCGCCGTGCACCTCGCGGTAGCCGTCGACGGCGTTGCGCCCGAATCGTCCGAACCGCTGCGGCCCCACGTAGTTCGGGGCGCCGCGCTCGACCAACGCCGCGAGGACCGCCCGGGCGCGCGCCTCGGCGCCCGCGCCGACGTCGCGTACGCGGACGGTGAAGCGATTGCCGCGCAGATGGCCGATCCCGAGCTTGTTGCGGTGCCGGCTCTCCTCGAGCACCTCGACGCCCTCGGCAGCGGCCAGCGCGGCGACCGCCGCGGCGTGCGCGTTCGGCAGGCTCAGCCACTGCTCGGTGCGCGCATGCTTGTCCTTCAGGCCGGCCACGCCGATCGAGCGGTCGGGCACGCCAGCCGCGACCAGGATGTTCACCAGGTCGCGCGTGGTCAGGCCGACCTTCTCGACGCGCACGAAGGTGTGGCTGCCGCGCCCCTCGGGCAGGTAGGCGGGGATCTCGCGCACGTCGAAGTCGGCCGGCTCGGCCCGGATCCGGCCTCCGGTGCCGGCGAGATCCGAGGTCACCGTCGGTAGGTCGCTCCAGCGGAACGTCAAGGCGTGCTCGCCTTCGGGCGGCGGCGGCGCCGGGCGTCCCCGGGCGTTCACGGCTCGTCGTCGGTCAGCGGCGCGTGCGCGGCGAGCCGTTCGTCCATCAGCTTCTGCGCCAGCCGGAAGCGGGCGATGAGCGAGGGCGCCTCGAGCAGGACCTGGCGTGACACGCTCGGCACGCGCAGGTTGGCGCACACGAGCGAGGCCTGGTAGAGCGGGTCGCGCGGGAGGTTGGCATCGATCTGCGTCTCGGCGTCGAACGCGAACACCGTGGCGGCGTAGCGTCGGAACGCCTCGAGCGCATCCCAGGCGGCGATGCGCTCCTCGTTCGGATCGTCGCGCTCCAAAGGCAGCGGCGTATAGGGCGTGAAGTAGAGCGGCCGCGTGGAGCCGTCGGGCTCGGGCACGTCCTCGCGCTCGCTCGGCTCCACCGCGACGCGCTCCTGCGCGTGGGCGATCACCTCGAAGGTGCCGTCGTCGCCCTCCTCGACGCGCACCATGTCCATCACCGTGCCCACGCCGTGCAAGGGCGTCGCGCCGCCGTCGACGCCCTGCGGCCGGCCGAGGACCAAGACGAAGCGGTTGGGCTCATGCTCGAGCGCCCACCGCACCAGGCGCCGATAGCGCGCCTCGAACACGTAGAGCGGGACCGTCATGCCCGGGAAGGCCACGACGTCGAGCGGGAAGAGGGGCAACACCATGCCTCAACGGTACCAGCGCGCGCCGCGCTCGACCTATGGCCAGGCACCCGAAGTGCCACGATCTCACGCAGTCGGCCCGCGATCGTCCGTGCGTGGGCTCCCAGCGAAGAACGTCGCCCGGGCTAGGCCCGTGCGACGTTCGTCTTGCTCATGGCGGAGCCGACGGGATTTGAACCCGCGACCTTCTGCGTGACAGGCAGATATGCTAACCGCTACACTACGGCTCCACGCGCCACGAAGCGTACCGATGCCGCCGCCGAGTGTCAACCGCCTACGCTGCCAACGCGCCAGGCCAGGTCGAGCGCCACGCTCAGCAGCACCAGCGCCCCCACCCACAAGTTGGCGTCGAAGGCGCGCAGCGCCTCCGCCGCGCCACGACGGGCCACCAGCGCATGTTGGTATCCGAACAGCGCGCCGACCAGCCCCAGCCCCGCCCAGCCGATCGGTCCCTGCCCGGTGACCCAGGCTGCCACCGCGAAGGCGATCCAGGCGACGGCGTGCGCCAGCGCCGCCAGCTGACGGGCGCGCGTCGCCCCGAAGCGCGCCGGCACGCTGTGGACGCCGTGCTCGCGGTCGAAGCGCTCGTCGAGCAGGGCGTAGATGACGTCGAAACCGGCGATCCAGGCCGCCACCGCGAGCCACAGCCACCAGGCGGCGGGGTCGAACGTGCCACGGAACGCGATCCAGCCACCCGCGGCGGCCGCACCGATGGTGATGCCCAGAAACGCGTGGCACCCCCACGTGAAGCGCTTGGTGTAGGGGTAGAGCACGAGGAAGGCGGTGGCCACCGGCAGCAGCGCCAGGGTGAGTGCGTTGAGTGCCGAGCCGGCCACGACGAACGCGACGAACCCCGCCAGGGCCAGGACCAGAGCAGCGTTGGGCGCGATCACACCGGCAGGGATCTCGCGCGCCGCTGTGCGCGGGTTGAGCGCGTCCAGGCGTGCGTCGATCACACGGTTCAGGGCCATCGCCGTGGTGCGCGCGCCGACCAGCGCGAGCGTCACCCAAGCCAGCGTCGCCCAGCCGGGCCAGCCCTCGGCAGCCAGCAAGGCGCCGACGTAGGCGAACGGGAGCGCGAACAGGGTGTGTTGGAACCGGATCAGGCGGAAGTAGGCCGCGAGGCGCGGCGCCAGCGCCGATGCGCTCATGGCTCGAGGCTAACACCGCGACCGCGGCTTCCGCGACAGCGCGCGACGCGACAGCGCGGCGCGGCGCGGCGCCGCTCACGCGGCCGCGCTCAGTGCTGGCCGGCGGCTTCCTTGACGGCGTGGGTGGAATAGCCGAACTGCGGCCCGGCGTTGCCCGCGCGGCCGCTCACGATCGTGTCGACCAACTCGAGCAGGTCCTGACCCCCGACCTCGACCGCCATGCCCAGCTCGCTGCGCAGGTCGTCCAGGGTTCGATCGTCGAGCAGGGTCTCGGTGCCGTACTTGAGCATGCTCGGGCTCAACAGCAGCAGGTCGGCCTCGCCGGGCCGTACCTGGGTGAGGACGTCGCGCCCCGCCAGCAGGCCGGTGACGGTGGTGACGGCGCCGAAGGTCCGGTTCACCAGGCTGCGGACCTCGAGCTCGAGCCCCTCGATGCCCTCGAGCGGCGCAAGGGCGGCCCGCAGGACCGGGGCGAAGAGCGCACCGCTGACGCACAGGACGCGGCGTGGCCGTCCCAGACGGCGCGGCAGCGCGGTCTCGTCGATGCCGGACCCGAGGAAGTCGCGCACCATGCCGACGCCGTTCTCGAGCATCGTGAAGCCCTCGTAGGCAGCGGCGGCGGGGAGCGCCCGACCCGCGACGAGGTAGAACTCGTCGGCCAGGAACACCATGCGGCTGCCGCGCGTGCGCAGCAACCGCTCCTGCCAGCGCGTCACGCGTAGGACGACCTCGGCCGCCTCGTCGGGCGCGTAGCCGCGCACCTCCGGGAGGTTGCGCCGATGCTCCGTCAGGCCCACCGGCACCACCGCCAGCGCCTGCACGTTCGGCAGCGACACCAGGTACTCGATCGTGCCGTCGAGCGCGACGCCGTCGTTGCGGCCGGGCTGGGCCACCACCTGCGTGAACAGCTCGATGGGCGCGAGCCGCTCGAGCATGTCGCGGATGCGCGTGGCGCGCGGATCGCGGACCTTCAGGCGCCACGACTTCAGCATGTCGGCGCGCAGGTCCTCGTCGGTGGCGTGCACCGAAACGTAGAGCGGCGAGAGCTGCTCGTCGAGGATGCGCTGCACGTCGGTATCGGTCAGGTTGGTGAGGGTCACGAAGCTGCCGTAGAGGAAGCTGGTGCGGAAGTCGTCATCCATCACGTAGAGGCTCTTGCGGAACCCCTTGGGCATCTGGTGGACGTAGCAGAACTCGCACTTGTTGGCGCACAGCCGCAGCCCGTCGAAGATCACGTCGTCGAACTCCAGCCCCGGGTCCTCCCAGGCGACCTCGAAGCGCACGCTGCGCTCGCCGGCGGCGTCGCATGCGACCAGCGTCGCCGCACCGCGTCCGAGCTCGCGGCGGTAGGCCAGCACGTCCGGGACCCACGCGCCGTTGATGCTCACGAGCGACCAGCCGGGTCGGACCCCGGCGCGCTCGGCAGGCGACCCCTCGACCACGTCGCGGATCGGTGCCACGAACGGCGCGTCGAGCGTGTTCGGGGCCGTGAAGGGGCGCAGGCGCATGGGCGGCATGACGCGGCAGCTTAGCAGACGCTCGCCGCCGCAGCGCCGCTAGCCGCGACGGGCCGCTCGTCGCGCCGGGCGGACGTGGTCTCGTGCAGGCTCACACCTGGTCGTCGGTAGCGAGGGCGGCCCCGCGCCGCTCGGGCGGCAGCACGAAGCCATGCACCGGAGCGCGGCTCTGGAAGCGGACGCGGTCGCCCTCGTGCAGCGCTGCCGGCCAGCGGTCGACGGCGACCACCAGCGGCAGACCGGCGTCCACCACCACGAACGGGGCCTCGCACGAGCGCACGATGCCGCTCGCGGTGATCATGCTGACCGCCGTCACCTCGATCGAGCGCAGCGGGGCCGGGTCGTCACCGTCGAGGCACGTGAGCGTCTCTGTCTCGGGCTGCACGATCACGCGCGCCGGCCCGCCGGCCACCAGGTACGGCCCGGTGCGCTCGAACACGTGCAGCACCAAGTCGGCGGTCAGGCACTCCAGCAGCGGACTGCCTTCGACGCGCGCCGTGAGTTCCACCGCGGCGGCGTGCACCGAGAAGCGCGACACGAGCGCGTCCACACCGTCTTCGATCATGCGTCGCATCATACGTACAGACGGCCAGGCAGCGTACGGTGGGTGGTACACTCGTCCGCGTGCAACGATTCACCCCGATGGTGTGTTCCCCGCTCCGCGCGGCTTCGGCCGGGCGGAGCGTCTGGTTTCAGGAGGCTGCATGCTGCAAACGCTGAGCGAGGTGCAAGCGCTGGACCTCGAGCTCGACGCGCTGGCCACGGAGCGCGGCCAGACCCCACCCGCGCTGACCGCCGCGCGTCAGAGCGAGCGAGCGCTGCGCGCCGACCTGCAGACGCGACGTGCCGAGTTGAACGCGCTGCGACAGCGTCTGAACGAGAACGAACTGGAGCTCGCCTCGCTCCAGGAGCGCCGCAAGAAGGCGGCTGAGTCCGCGCTGCGCGCCGCCACCGGTAAGGAGGCGTCGCAGTACCAGAACCAGGAACTCCAGTTCGCGACCCGCCTCCAGGAGCTCGAGGAGGACACCATGCCGCTGCTCGAGGAGCAGGAGTCGCGGCAGGCGGCCGTGGACGAACTCCAGGCGAAGGTCGATGCGCTCCAGCCCGAGGTGGAGGCCCTCGAAGAGGACGAGCGCGCCCGCGTGGCGATGCTCGACGAGCGCTCGCGCGAGCTGACACGGCGCCGCGCGGCGTTGGCCGCGGGGGTACCGGCCACGCTGCTGAAGCAGTACGAGCAGGTGCGCAAGGCGCGCCGCGGCCTCGGTGTGGTGCCGGTCACCGAGGGCGGGACGTGCGGCGGCTGCAACGTCCGCCTCCCGATCTTCGTGGTGCAGAAGGTCCGCAAGGGCCAAGGCGTCACGCGCTGCCCGTCGTGCGGGCGGCTGCTCTGGTCGTCGAACGGCTGAGGCTACCGAGCGCGCCTCAGCGCAGCTCGGACAAGGGGTCGATGGCGCTACCACCGACGTGCAGCTCGAAGTGTAGGTGCGGCCCGGTCGACAGGCCGGTGGAGCCCACCAACGCGATGCGCTCCCCTTGGGCGACGTACTGACCGACGGAGACCAGGATGCGGCTGGCGTGCGCGTACCAGGTCTCGGCGCCGCCGGCGTGACGGATCCGCACCAGATTGCCATAGCCGCGCGCGGACCAGCCGGCGTAGGTGACGGTGCCCGAGCGCGCCGCGACGATCGGCGTCCCCGTGGGCGCGGCCACGTCGATGCCGCGATGGAAGGCGGCGGTGCCCATGCCGAGGTTGCGGCGACCGAAGTAGCTCGTCAGGCGGCCGTGGACCGGCCACACGTAGCGGTTCTCGGCCTCGCGCACGCGCGCGAGCCGCTCGAGCGCCATGGTCGGCTCGACACCGGGCAAGAACAGCAGCATCCCCGGGCGCAGATCGAACGGACTGCGCAGCGTGTTGGCACGCGCCACCGCCACCGGGTCGACGTCGTACGCCAGGAGCAGCGCACCGAGGGCAGACGGATCGTCGAGGACCACCACCAAGCCGTCGCCCGGTGGGATCAGCAACTCCACGCCGATCGGCAGGCGATCGAGCGACGAGAGGTCGGGGTTCGCGCCCACCAGCGCGGCGAGGCTGATCCCGTAGCGGCTGACGATCTCCGACAGGGTCTCCCCCGCTGCGAGCACGTGGCGCCGGAACCCGGGCGGCGGCTCCGGCGCCGCGAGCACGATGCCACCGGTCGCGTCACCGAGCGGCACGCGCAACACGTCGCCGGGCTGGATCAGGGTGCCGTTGAGGCCGTTGGCCTGGAGCACGGAGGTGACGCCGACACCGTAGCGATTGGCGATCGACCCGATCGAGTCGCCGCTCTGGACCACACGTAGCGCGAAGCTGTCGGCCCAGGCCCACGTCAACGCGCCGATGAGAACGACTGCCATGAGCAGCCGGAGGACTCCGATACGCGTCACCACGGAATCGGGAGCCTCTGCGTCAGGGTCACGTCCCGACGGTAACGATGCCTTCTGAGAGCTTCGTGAGCCATTGCGGTGGCGCCGTTCACGGTCCCGCGCCCGACCCCGGCGCGGTCGACGCGGACGCAGCGCGCCGCGACGCCACCGCCTCGCGCAGGTAGGCGACGATGGCCTGGGTCGAGGCGCCCGGGGTGAACACGCGCTCCACACCCAGCTCGCGCAGCGCCGGCAGGTCCTGGTCGGGGACGATACCGCCGCCGAACAACAGCACGTCGCCCGCAGCGGCCGCGCGCAGGCCCTCGGCGACCTCACGGAAGTACTGCAGGTGCACGCCCGAGAGCACCGACAGGCCGACCGCGTCGACGTCCTCCTGCACCGCGGCGCGCACGATCATCGCCGACGTTTGGCGCAGGCCCGTGTAGACGACCTCCATGCCGGCGTCGCGCAGCGCGCGTGCGACGACCTTGGCGCCCCGGTCGTGCCCGTCGAGGCCCGGCTTGGCGATGAGCACCCGGATCCGCGGCTCGCTCATCGCGTGCGTCCCGGGGCGCCGCAACCGCGAGGCGCGCCGCCGCGGGGCGGCCGGCAAGTCGGCGCCTCGGCGCAGCGCACGCCAGGCGAGCGATCCTCGGGCATGCCCGATGCTAGCACCGGGACCGGACTCAGCCCGGCCTGCCCTCGATCACCGCGGAAACACCGAGCGTGCCGACGCCGGCACCGCCCTGCAGGTCGCTGCGTACGACCGCCAAGGCAGCCCAGCGTCGGTCGGGCAGGCGCGCCACGGTCCCCACGCGGCCCACCGTGCGCCCTTGGGCATCGCGCACCTCCAGGCTCGCGTCGTCGGTGAGCGGGTGCGGCCGCTCTTCGAAGGCCAGCCGCGCGAGCGAGCGGCGCACCTTGCCACGCGCCTCCACCCGCGCCATGATCTCCTGCCCCAGGTAACACCCCTTGCGGTACGAGATGCGATCCTCCAGCCCCGCCTCCTGTGGCAGCGCTCCCTCGCCCTCGGCCGCCGCCGCTGCCAGGCCGGCCGCGACGCGGGCCGCGGCCAGCGCGCGCTCGCCGACCGGCCGCGCCCCCGCCGCCGACAAGGCCTGCCACAGCGGCTCGAGTTGCGCGCTCAGCACGTGCACGTCGAGCGAGGCGGCGAGACCGCGCGCCCTGGCGTGGATCAGCACGTCGGCCCCCCGCCACGGATGTTGGGTCGCTTCGCCGGATGCCGTCGGCAACGCGCCGACGCCGAGCGCGGCGGCGAGCGCCGCGATGGCCCGCTCGCCGGCCACGACGAACGACGCCAAGCGCTCGCTCAGGTCCTCGATGACGACTTGGTCGAAGACGATGTGCGCCTCGAACTCGCGCACGAGCAGCGGACCGCGAGCGTCGTCGATCGCCAGGTAGAGATCGTCGTCACGACGCACCACGACCAGGTCGGCCAGGGGACGCCCGCGGTGATCGAGGCGGAGCGCCTGCCGCGCCTGCAGCACGCGCAAGGAGCGCACGTCGTGGCTGATCTGGGCGTGCAGGAAGTCGATCCGGTCGGCGCCCGTCAGTCGCAGCGCCCCGCGGGTGACCAAGGGGACCAGCACGTCCTCGCCGGCGAGCGCAGCCGCGCTCTCGACGGCGGGGTCGTCGAAGGCGCCGAGCGCGCCGGGCGCCAGCCCGGGCAGGCCGTCGGGCGCCTGGACCGGCGGCAACAGCGGCGCCCATGCCGCATTCGCGACGGCCCCCGTCGAGGCCCCTGATGGCCGAGTTTGCTGCGCCACGCCTCACCTCCTTGCGA
>SLRS01000115.1 GCA_007130855.1 Trueperaceae bacterium
ACACGTCGGTTGTGCCGCGAGCGGCTCCCTCATCGCCGGCCTGGTCAGGGGTCGCGGCGTCGGCCGGCTCGTCGGGCTCGGCCGACTCGATGCGCAAGACCGTGCCGGGGAAGAGCCGCTGCAGCAGCGCGACGGTCCCGGCGCCGGTACCGTCGCGGGCGAACGCGGCGCCCGCTGCTTCGCCCGCTGCTTCGCCCGCTGCTTCGCCCGCTGCTTCGCCCGCTGCTTCGCCCGCTGCTTCGCCCATTGCTTCGCCCGCTGCTTCGCCCATTGCTGCGGCGGCCGGTGATCGTTCGTCCCCGCGGGCGACGGGCGTCCCCCAGAAGTCGTCGGGCAAGGGCTCGAGCGTCTCGCTGGGGGGCATGGGTGGGGGCTCGGCGCTCGCCGCAGCAGTGGCCTCGGGCGGTGCCGCGATCGTCCCTGGCGCCGGTGTCGCCGGCGCGGTGGTCGGTTCCGGCGCCGGTGTCGCTCGGGCCGCTGCCGGCGGCTGTCGAGGTGCTTGCGAGACGCTCGCGACGTCGCTCGGCTGCTCCGGGGACGGCGCCAACGACACCGACCCCGTCACGCTTTTTTTGGAGCTGCTCGGGTCTCGCCTGATGGCGCGCCACGTTCGCGTTGCAACCGACCGCCGGGGCCTTCGACGCGCACGCTCAGGTGACTGCCGCCGAGCGCGTCGAGCAACTCGAGGAACTCTTGCTCGCGGCGCTGCAGCTGCCCGAAGTGGAACGTGTGGCGCGCGTCGTAGCGGACGTCGAGACGCTCGTGGTCGAGGGTGGCCTCGGCCGGTAGCAAGAAGGCCTTCAACTGCGGCCCGGCTCGCGCGAGCAGGGTGTGCCAACTGAGTTTCGGCCCGGTCGCGGGCCGCGCCGCGGGAGCAGCTGCCGGCACACGCGGGGGCCGGGAGTTGGGGTCGAAGACCGGCGCCTGGGGCGTGCTGGGCTCTGTCGCCGGGCCTGCGGCCGGAGCCGGCGGGGAGGGTCTGGCGTCGGGCGCGAGCGCAGCCGGCGCGCCGGCACGCGAGCCGGCCTCGTCGGTATGCGGCAGCCGCAGCGCCGCCACCGCCCGGATCAGGGTGACCTCGAGCGCGTACAGGTCGCCGCGCCGCACGAAGCGCTCCTGGGCGTCGTCGAGCGTGTGCAGGACCCTGACCAGCGAGTCCTCGTCGGCGTCGATCGTAGAGGGCTCGGTCGACCGCCCGGTGACGAGCGCGACGAGCGCATCGCGCAGCGTGCGGCCGAGCTGCTCGGCCAGCGTTCGCGGCGCGAAGCCGTCGGCGTAGAGCGCGGCCGCGCCGGCGAGCAACGAGCCCAGATCGCCGGCGACCAGGGCGCTGGCGAGTTGCTCCAGACGCTCCTTCGGGGGCAGGCCCAGCGCCGCCTCGGCGGCCGCGAGCGTCAGCGGCTCACCCGATGCCAAGAGGCGTTCGAGCATCGACTCCGCGTCGCGCATCGCGCCGTCCGCGGCACGTGCGAGCAGGTCGAGCGCAGTCCCTTCGGCGGGCGTGTCCGCGGCGGCCAGCAGCCGCTCGAGCTTGCCGCGGATCTCGTCGTCCGAGAGCCGGCGGAAGCGGAAGTGCTGGCAGCGAGACAACACCGTCGCCGGGAGCTTCTCCGGTTCCGTGGTGGCGAGCACGAACAGCAAGCCTGGCGGCGGCTCCTCCAGGGTCTTGAGCAAGGCGTTGGCCGCGGCGCGCGACAGCATGTGGGCCTCGTCGAGGATCCACACTCGGCGGCCGCCACGCAGCGGTGCGAGCCGCACCTGCTCGCGCAGGGCACGAACGTCGTCGACGGAGTTGTTCGAGGCGGCGTCGAGCTCGATCACGTCGGGGTGTCCACCATCGCGCACCGCGCGGCACGAGTCGCAGCGGCCGCAGGGGCGCTCGGCGGCAGCGGCGTCGCAGTTCACCGCCATCGCCAGCAGCCGGGCGCTGGTGGTCTTGCCCACGCCGCGCGGTCCCGAGAAGAGGTAGGCGTGACCGACGGCGTCGCGCCGGAGCGCGGCGACGAGCAGGCTGGTGACGTGGTCCTGGCCGACGACCTCGTCGAAGCGCGCCGGGCGCGCGCGCTGGTAGATGGCCGGCATGCTCGAGGCTACCACGTGCGATTGGCCGGCCCTGGAGCCGCGGGGCGGCCGAGGAGGCGGGGCGGTATCGTGGCCCGATCCGAGCGCCCTGCAGGGCGCCACGGTCGCCTGGCGCCGCGTCGCCGTCGCGTCCGCCCTCGCTGGAGGAACCTCGTGATCAACCCCTACGTCCTCGACGGCCCGCTCGCCACCGCGTGGTGGCCGCCGCTCCAAGCCCTGGAGCACGCGCTGCAAGGTGGCGATGCGGCCGCCACCGCCGCGGCCCACGCGGCGGTGGCGCGCGCGCTGGTCGAGGCAGGCCACGCCGACCTGGCCGAGGCCGCCGCGGAGGCGGTGCTCTTCGCCGCCGGCGCGTGGGCGACGCACGTCGGCCGCGCGGTCGAGCTCGGGCGCGACGTGCTGAGCCCGCCCGGCTTGGCGCGCGCGGTCACGGCCGATCTGCGCGCGCTCGGCGCGTTGGTGCGGCGCGACTGGCAACGCGAGAGCGAGGCGCTCATCGGTCGCGAGCTGCCCGGCTGGCAGGCCCTGGGCATCGCCGACGTACGCGACGGTGCCGCGAGCGTGGCGGTGGAGCGCCTCCGCGCCGCTTGGCTCGAGGCGGGCGTGGAGCAGGCCCTCTCGGTGCTCGTCGAGACCACGCGCGTCGCAGGCGCCGGTCCCCTGGCACGCCATCAGTCCTACGCCTGGGACGGCGCCCGGCTGCGGGGGGTCGCGGTGCCGGCGAGCGCCCGGCTGGACGACCTGGTGGGGCTGGAGCGGCAGCTCGAGCCGCTGCTGGCCAACGTCGAGGCGTTCCTGGCCGGTAAGCCGGCGCTCGCCACGCTGCTCTACGGGCCGCGCGGCAGCGGGAAGTCGACCACCGTACGGGGGCTGCTGGAGCGGTACGCGCTGCGCGGGCTGCGCTTGGTGGAGCTGCCGCCGGCGCATCTGGCGAGCCTGGGCGAGGTGCTGGAAGCCACCGCTCGGTTGCCGCGGCCGGTCGTGCTGATGCTCGACGACCTGGCGCTCGACGCGGACGACGAGCGCCTGCGGCCGCTCAAGAGCCTGCTGGAGGGGAGCCTGCTGACACGCCGGGAGCGGGTGTTGGTGGTGGCCACCTCGAACCGCCGCCACCTGGTGCGTCAGCGCCGGGGCGACCGCCCCGACCCGCTCGATGCCGACGTACACGCCTGGGACACGCACCACGACCAGCTGGCGCTGGCCGATCGGTTCGGTCTCACGATCACCTTCCCGGGGGCCGACGAGCGTGCCTTCCTCGGCATCGTCAGAGCCCTCGCCGCGTCGGTCGGGTTGCCGCCGGATGGCGGACGCGAGCAGCGCGCGCTGCGCTTCGCCGCCTGGGGCAACGGCTACTCGGGTCGCACGGCGCGGCAGTTCGTCGACCGCGAACTGGCCGACCTACCCGCGGCCGACGGGCCCTGAGCGCTCGAACAGCAAGTCGCGACAGCATCAGGGGTGCGCCGATGCGTGCTCGGGTCCCGGCCGGCGACCGTCGAGCACGAGGCTCGCCAAGGCGTAGACCTCGCCCCGACGCAGGCCGTCGCGGGGCTCGGCGAGCGCAAGCCCGAGCGCCTCGAGGTCGGCCCAGTTCTCGCCCGCCGGGCAGCGATCGAGCAGGCACAGCGCCCGGGCCGTGATGCGGGCAGCGTCGGCGGCCGGTAGTGGCCCGTCATCGAGGCCGAAGCGGGCGATCAGTTCGGGTCCCGCCGCCGCGTCGTGGTAGCCGCGCTGGAACACGTTCGCCAGCAGGTAGAGCAGGGCCGTGCGCGTGGACGGGGCGCCGAGCGACGGCTCGTTGTCGTACCCGCCGACGGCGAGCCCCCAGCGCAGCATCGTGCGGAAGTCGTCGTAGTGCGGGTGACCGATCGGTCCGGCGGGGCGCCGCGGGCGTACCGGCGGCAGGTAGGCGCCGCGGGACGCCAGCGCCTCGCGCACGTCGCGCACCAGCCCTGGGTCGTCGGCGACGGTAGCGGGGGAGAGCCCCAACGCGGCCGCCAGAGCCGCCGCGACGCCGACGCCTTCGGCCAGCGCCATGCCGAAGGGCACCACTCGGGCGCTGCTGTGCGCGATGGGGTCGAACCCTGCCGAGCGGCCGACCACCCAGAGGCCGTCGACCCCGAGCGGCACGCTCATGCACAGGCGAGCGCCGTAGATCTCCGGGGCGCCGAAGACGAAGCCGTCGTCGCTCGGCCGCAGCGTCTGCACGTCGAGCGGGTAGCCGCCCGCGGCTACGTCGCGATCGGTCACCACGGCGTCCATGACGTGGTCCACGCTCAGGATGCAATGGGCTACCAGATGGCGAGTCTGGCGTACGTAGAGTTGCTGGGCCACCCCGCCCGGACGCGCGCGCTCGAAGCCGGGAAGTGCCTGGGCCAGCCAGGCGATCACCGCGCCCACCTCGCCGGCGGCGCGCTCGAGGCCCTCCGCCCGGCTCGCCTGGTCGAAGGGATCGACGCCGTAGATCAGGAGCGCGTTCACCAGCACGCTGCCGTCGTCCGGGCGGCCGAGGTTCAGGCCCCGTAGGCGGATGCCGGGCGCGGTCGCCTGGAAGGCGACAGGGTGGTCACCGAAGCTGCCGTAGGCGATGCGATCGTCGACGTAGGCGTAGCCGCGGCTGCGTGCCCGCGCCCCGCGGCGCAGGGCTTCCCAGTCGACGCCGTCGATGCGGAAGACCAGGGTGTCGGCCATGCGCGCAGCGAGCCCGAGCGAGGCGAAGCCCAGCGTGCTGCGCGCCCCGGCGCTCGCCGCGAGGTCGGCGTCCGCGGTGCCGTCGATCACCTGATCGGCGCTGATGGGGGCCTCGCCGGCCGGCACCACCCCGACCACGCGGTGTTCGCGCAGGAGCGGTGCCAGGCGCGGCGCGCCCAGCCGCACGTCGACACCGGCCTCGCGCAGGAGGTCGGCGAAGGCGGCCTCGGCCCGCTTCACGTCGAAGGCGTTGCCGCGCCCGACCGCGCGCCACCAGCGCTCGAACAGCCCGCGTTGATAGAGGACCGGCGTCACGCGCAGGTCGAGCACGTTCATCGCGCCCAGCACGAACAGGCCGCCGAGGCGCGCATCCTCGCTGATGAGCAGCGTGCGTGCCCCCGACTCGGCTGCCGCCACCGCAGCGGCGATCGCCTCGGGCTCCGAGCCCACGACCACGACGTGATAGTCGCCGGCGATCCGAGCCGGCGACGCGTACGCGGCGCCGCAGACCAGGAGCCACAGCACCACCAGCGCCAAGCCGGCGGCGCGCGCGCGCCGCGCGCACGGGGGCCTCACAGCAGCCCCAGTGAGCGCAGGTCGTCGACCACGGCCCTCGCGGCGTGCGGGCGGCCCAAGCGAGCGGCGTTCGCGGCCATCCGTCGGCGGCGCTCCGCGTCGGCGAAGAAGCGCTGCAGCTTGAAGCCGAAGATCGTGAGTGGCTCGATGCGCATCGCGGCCCCGGCCTCGAGCAGGTAGGTGGCGTTGGCCTCTTCCTGCAACGGGTAGGGCTGCACGATCGCCATGGGCAGGCCTGCTGCGAGCGCCTCGCTGGAGGTGAGGCCGCCGGGCT
The DNA here is from genome assembly GCA_007130855.1 of Trueperaceae bacterium. Taxonomy (GTDB): domain Bacteria; phylum Deinococcota; class Deinococci; order Deinococcales; family Trueperaceae; genus CSSed10-48. The sequence goes on from SLRS01000115.1 coordinate 5,621, forward strand.
TGCCGGCCATCAGGTCGGCGGCGGCCATGTAGGTCGGCACCTCGTCGGTGAAGCCCAGCAGCCGCACGCGCACCAGGCCGCTGGCTTCGGCCACGAGTCCCCGCAGCTGCGCGACCAGGTCCGGCGAGCGGCCGCACACCATGACCACCTGGAGCGGCCAGCGCAGCGTCAGGAGCTGTTCGAGCAGCGTCCTGACCGTCCTGAACTCCATACCGCCGGCCATGAACAGCAGCACGTCGCGCTCGCGGTCCAGCGTGAGGCTCGAGCGCGCGGTCGCCTCGTCGGGCAGGTCGGTGAAGCGCACGTCGATGGGGATGCCCGTCACGCGCACGCGCTCGGGCGCGACGCCAGAGGCGTGCAGGTGCACCGCGATCTCCTCGGCGCCCACGTAGTAGCGCCGCACGCTCGAGCGCAGCCACAGCGCGTGCGCGAAGAAGTCGGTGATCACCTGGACCTGCGGGATCGCCAGCGCGCGGCGCTGGGCCGAGAGGATCTCGGGCCCCAGGAAGTGGGTATGGACCAGCAGGGTGGGTTGCACCCGCTCGATCAGGCGCGGCAGGTGGAAGCTGAGTGCGCGCGCCAGGCGGGCCCGCAACCGTGCCTGCCGCGTCTGCACCTCGGCGGGGCCGCGATCGAGCCGCTTCCCGAGCCAGTCGACGAAGTCCGGCGCGCTGCGCACCAGGTCGAAGTAGGCTTGACGGTAGAGCCGCCGGAAGGGGACGGTGGTGTAGTCGAGCAGGTCGACATGGTGCGACCTGGCACCGGCCGCGCGCAGCGCGACCTCGACGGCGCGGCCGGCTGCTACGTGGCCGCTGCCGATGGAGGCCGAGACGACGAGGACCCGTGGTTCAGGCACGGCAGAGTCTATCAACGCCGCGCACGCGGTTCATGATCGCCGCGGCCTTCACCGTGCTCAGGATGCGAATGGTAGCGTCAGCGGCTGAGGAGGACAGATGCGTCGTCTCGTCCCGGTAGGAGCCCTGGCCGTCCTCGTGCTGCTCGCGGCGTGCGAACCCGATGCCGCGCCCCAGTTGCACGACGTGACCATCACGGGTGTGCTCGACCAACGGATCAGCTATTTCTACGGAGAACCGCGCACGTTCGTGTTGGACGGTGAGACGGTGACGCTCGAGGTGGCCGACCCCGGAGCGCCGCGCGTGCCGTTGGCCGTGACGGGCGCACTGCTCGTCGACGGCGAGCGCTTCGCGCGCAGCGACGTGACGCCGCCACCCGCCCCGGTCGAAGTGCGCCGGATCCCGCTCACGACCGACGTGCAGGTGCGCACCGCGGCCCCCGCCCGGGCCCTCTTGTACTACGACGGCAACGCCTGGTTCGTGCTCGGCGAGGACGACCAGGCCGGCCTCGACGTGCGCGTCACGCCCCGCCCCCGCAGCGCGCGGCTGCGCGGGCTCGGCGAGCTGACGGTGGTCGAGGCGGACACGATCGCCAACTTCCTCGAGGGCCTCGACGAGGCGCTCGTGGTGACCGTGCTGCAGGGCGACGACGTGCCGCGCCGGAGCATCGACGGCCTCGCCGAGTATCGCGCCACGGCACTGCACGTGCAGACCAGTCTCACGGCCGATCCGGAATCCTTCCGGCCGGCGCCCCGCACCGTCCAGTGGGAGATCGTGGCCGCTGGCCAGCAGGCCGTCAACGTACCGCGCCCGAGCTACCGACTGGTGCGCGACGAGGCCGAGCTCCGTTCGCTGTGGAATCAGCTCAACGGCGCGCAGCTGCGCGTGCCGCCACTTCCGAACGTCGACTTCCGGCGCGAGACCATCCTGGTGGCGATGATGGGCCAGCGCACGACCGGCGGCTACTCCGTCGACGTGCGCGGTGTGACGCTCGAGGGCGGCGACCTGTTCGTCGACGTGGTGCTCGTCGAGCCGGCGCCCGATGCGCTGACGACCCAAGCCCTCACCAGCCCGTGGACGATGGTGCGGGTGTTGCGCGGCGGCATCGCCGCAGCCTGGTTCCGCGATCCGATCAGCGGTGAGCTGCTGGCGGTGGCCCGGCGCGGCGACTGACTCAGGTGAGCTTGGCCGGGTCGAACAGCCGTTGGTACTCGTCACCGGCGAAGCGGTCGGTCATGCCCGCCAGGTAGTCGACCACCGCCCGCTCGAGCCCCAACACGTCGGCCTGCGCCCGGACGTCGGGGGCCAGCATCTCGGGCGTGCTGCAGTAGGCCTGGAAGATGCGTTCCAGGATGTGATCCGCCTTGCGAGTCATGCGGATCAGCCGGTGATGGAAGTAGAGCCGCTCGTACAGGAAGCGCTTCAGCTCGGCGAGCTCGAGGGCCAGCTCGGGGCCGGGACCGACCAGCGTGACGTCGTGGCGGCGGATGTCGTCGATCGTGGTCACCTGCGCGGCGCGGATGCGTGCGTCGGTGTGCTCGATGACCTCGTCGATCACCAGACCCAGGAGTTCGCGGACCAGCACGTAACGCTGGCGCGTGCCGAAGGCATTGGGATCGATCCCGAGCTGCTCGAGGAGGCGCCCGATCAGCGGCACCTTGGCCACCTGACGCACGTCGAGGTGACCCGAGCGGAGCCCGTCGTCGAGGTCGTGGGCGTTGTAGGCGATCTCGTCGGCGACGTTCACCACCTGCGCCTCGATGCCGGGGCGCTCGTCGGGCGCCCAGGAGGCGTCGGGCACGTCGTACTCGGTCTCGTGCTTCATGATGCCCTCGAGCGTCTCCCAGGAGAGGTTGAGGCCCGGGAAGGACGCGTAGCGGTGCTCGAGCTCGGTGACGATGCGCAGGCTCTGCTTGTTGTGGTCGAAGCCGCCGATGTGCTCGGCGAGGCGGTTCAGGGTGCGCTCGCCGGCATGGCCGAAAGGTGGATGGCCCAGATCGTGGGCGAGCGCGATCGTCTCGGCCAAGTCCTCGTTCGTGCCCAGCGCGCGGGCGATGGAGCGGGCCACCTGGGTCACTTCGAGGGTGTGGGTGAGGCGCGTGCGGTAGTAGTCGCCGGCGTAGTTGACGAACACCTGGGTCTTGTACTCGAGGCGCCGGAAGGCGCTGGTGTGGATGACGCGGTCGCGGTCCTTCTGGAACGCGGTGCGGTAGGGGCTCTCGCGCTCCTCGTGCACGCGCCCGCGGCTGGCGTCCGCGAAGGCGGCGAACGGGGCGAGCACGGCGCGTTCGGCGGCTTCCAGGCGAGCGCGGGTCATCGTCATGGTGCCCCATGGTAGCAGCGCCGCTCGCGCCCCCGGCTACCGGCCCGCGCCGGGGCGCGTTCGCCGCGGGCCCTGGTAGGCTGCCGGGCGTGAGCGAGTTGACACGCTATCTCGACGTGGCGCTGGCGGCCGCCTTCGAGGCGGGCCGGCGCACCCTGGCGCACTTCCAGACACCGTTGGAGGTGGACACGAAGGCCGACGCCAGTCCGGTCACCGTAGCCGATCGCGAGGCCGAGACGCTGCTGCGCGAGCGGCTCGAAGCGGCTTTCCCGCACCACGGGGTGGTGGGCGAGGAGTTCGGCGCGAGCCGCCCCGGCTCCTCGCACCAGTGGTACCTCGACCCCATCGACGGGACCAAGTCGTTCATCCGCGGCGTCCCGCTCTACGCCGTCCTGATCGGCCTGGAGGTGGACGGTCGGGTGGAGGTGGGCGTCGCGCACTTCCCGGCGTTGGGTGAGACGCTGGCGGCGGCCAGCGGCGGCGGCACCCACTGGAACGGTCGCCGTGTCCACGTGCGCCGCGCCGGTACCTTGTCCGAGGCCTTCGTCGGCTTCACCGACGCAGCCGCCTTCGCGCGCCACGGGCGTGCTCGCACGTGGGAGCGGCTCCAGGCGGCCAGCGGCTACCTGCCGGGCTGGTCCGACGCCTACGGGCACGCGCTCGTCGCGAGTGGCCGGCTCGACGCGATGCTCGATCCCGTCATGAACCCGTGGGACGCCGGCCCCTTCCCGGTACTGCTGCGTGAGGCCGGTGGCCGCTTCGGCGCCTGGGACGGCCGCGAGACCATCCATGGCGGCGAGGCCGTGTCGGTGAGCGAGGCGCTCTGGCCGGTCCTGGCGCCCTTGCTGGCGCTGCGCGACGACGACCTGCCGAGCGCGGCGCCTGGATCCGGGCACACCACCCCGACCTAGCGGCACGCACTAGACTAGGGCCATGCAGCCGCACGCGCGCCGCGCCTCCGTCACCTCCTACGTCGGCCACGTCCCCGTCGGTGGCGGCCAGCCGATCGTGGTGCAGTCGATGACCAACACCGATACCCGCGACGTGCTCGCGACGGTGGCGCAGGTCGGCGCGCTCGCCCGGGCCGGCAGCGAGATCGTGCGTATCACGGTCAACGACGCGGGTGCCGCGCGGGCCGTCCCGGAGATCCGAGCGCGGCTCGACGACCAGGGCATCGCCGCGCCGCTCGTCGGTGACTTCCACTACAACGGCCACATCCTGCTGCGGGACTATCCCGAAACGGCCGCGGCGCTGGCGAAGTACCGCATCAACCCGGGCAACGTCGGACCGGGCAAGCACCACGACACCAACTTCGTCACCATGATCGAGGTCGCCAAGGCGTTCGCTCGGCCGGTGCGCATCGGGGTGAACTGGGGCTCGCTCGACCAGGCCCTGCTCACCGCGCTCATGGACGAGAACGCCGGCCGGGCCGAGCCGCTGCCGGCACGCGAGGTGATGATCGAGGCGATGCTGCGCTCGGCACTCGACTCGGCGGAGCTCGCCGAGAAGGTGGGGCTGCCACACGACCACATCGTCCTGTCGGCGAAGGTCTCGAACGCCCGCGACCTGTGGGACGTCTACCGGCGCCTGGCCGCGCGCTGCGACTACCCCTTGCACCTCGGCCTGACCGAGGCGGGAATGGGCGTCAAGGGTGCGGTGTCGTCGAGTGCCGCGCTGGCCGTGCTGCTCGCCGAGGGCATCGGTGACACCATTCGCGTGTCGCTCACGCCCGCTCCGGGTGCGCCGCGCGAGCGCGAGGTGGAGATCGCACAGGAGGTGCTGCAGGCGCTCGACCTGCGCCGCTTCGCCCCCAGCGTGACGGCATGCCCGGGCTGCGGGCGGACGACCAGCACCCTGTTCCAGGAGATGGCGCGCGACATCCAGGCCTACCTCAAGGCGCAGATGCCCGCCTGGAAGGAGCGCTACCCCGGCGTCGAGGATCTCAAGGTGGCGGTGATGGGCTGCATCGTGAACGGACCGGGCGAGTCGAAGCACGCCGACATCGGCATCTCCCTGCCCGGCACCGGCGAGTCGCCCAAGGCGCCGGTCTACCGCGACGGCGCCTTCGTCACCACCTTGCAGGGCGACACCATCGTGAGCGACTTCAACCGCATGCTCGACGCCTACGTCGAGGCGCGCTTCGGGCGCGGCGGCGCGTCGGAGGGGCCGCTCGACCGGTCGGCCGGGCGCGTCGAGTTGCCGACGACGACGGGCTAGGATCGGGACCGTACCCGAGCCCACCGTCTCGGTCGGGCGCGCGTGGCAGGCTGCCGCAGGGACGTGAGAGGGGCAGCATGAGGATCGACGAGGCCGTTGCAGCCTGTACCCGGGTGACCAAGCAGCACTCGAGCACCTTCTACCTCGGCTCGCGGCTCTTCCGGGGCGCCAAGCGGTCGGCCGTGACCGTCGTCTACGCGGTCTGCCGTGCCGGCGACAACGCAGTCGACGAGGCCAGCGACGCGCGCGCCGGACGCGCGGCGCTCGACGCCTGGTGGGCGGGGATCGAGCGCGCCTACGCCGGGAGGCCGCTTCCCGAGCGGCCGACCGAGGTCGGTCTCGCCTGGGTGCTGGAGCGCTTCTCGCTGCCCTACGCCGCCTTCGCCGAGCTCCGTCTCGGTCTCGAGAGCGATCTATGCGTGCCCGACTTCCAGAGCGACGAGGAGTTGATGCTGTACTGCCGCCGCGTCGCCGGCGTGGTGGGTTGGTTGATCGTCCCCATCGCGGGGTATCGGGGCCGACCATCGCTCCTCGGTGAGGCAATGGCGTTAGGCCAGGCGATGCAGCTCACCAACGTCTTGCGCGACGTGGGCGAGGACTTGGCGATGGGGCGCTGCTACTTGCCGGCAACGCTGCGCGAGCACCACGGCGTCGAACTCGACGACCTCCGTAAGGGCGTGATCACCCCCGGCTACGTCGACTTGGTCGAGGAGCTCGCCGAGCGTGCCCACGCGCTGTACCGTGAGGGCTGGCGCGGCATCCCACGCCTCGAAGGGATGGCCGCGGCCGCGGTCGGCGTCGCAGCCCTGAACTACGAGGCGATCTTGCGCAAGGTGCGCCAGAACCGTTACGACAACCTCACCCGCCGCGCCCACCTCCGGCCGCACGAACGCCTGGCGCTCATCCCGCGCGCCTTGGTGGGGGTCGCCCTCGGCGGGCATTCCTGACGGACGCGCCCGCGCGTCGCGAGAGGACAGCGTGCCTGACTATGACGTGATCACCGTGGGGGCAGGGCACAACGCCCTGATCACCAGCGCCTACTTGGCGCAGGCCGGGTACCGGGTCGGCGTCTTCGAGCGCCGCGACATCGTCGGCGGTGCCGTCAGCACCGTCGAGCTCGTGCCGGGCTACCGCTTCGATCTGGGCGGCTCGGCGCACATCCTGATCCGGAACACGCCGGTGGTGGAGGAACTCGGTCTGGCGCGCTTCGGCCTGGAGTACCTCGAGTGCGATCCGCTCTTCTTCGCGCCCTACCCCGACGGCGATCACCTGTTCATCCATCGCTCGGAGGAGCGCACGGTCGCCGAGCTCGAGGCGAAGTACCCCGGCGAGGGCGAGGCCTACGCGCGCTTCCTGGCCGAGTGGCGTCCCTTCGCGCGCACGGTGCGCGACCTCTTCCTGCAGTCGCCGGACCCGCTCACCCTCGGCCGTGCGGCGCTCTTCGGCAAGGCGGTGGAGGGCGACTGGCGCCGCGCCCTGCCGCGCATCCTGGCTCCTTACGGCGAGCTCGTCGACGAGTACTTCCGCGAGGAGAAGGTCAAGACCCCGCTCGTGTGGATGGCCGCCCAGTCCGGCCCCCCTCCCTCCGAGCCGATGACGTCGCCGTTCTTGTTGTGGCATCCGCTCTACCACGAGGGCGGCATGGCGCGGCCGCGCGGCGGTTCGGGCATGCTCACCCAGGCGCTCGCACGCCATGTCGTGGCGCACGGCGGAGCGGTGCACACGGGCGCCGCGGTCGACGAGATCGTGGTCGAGGCCGGCCGCGCCAGCGGCGTTCGCGTCGGCTCGCAGGTCTACAGCGCCCGCGCCGTGGTGAGCGGGGCGCACGCGCTCGAGACCTTCGGGAAGCTCCTGCCGGCGGCGCTGCGGCCGGCGGCGGCGCAGCGGCTGCGCGTCGGCAACGGCTTCGGCGCGGTGCTGCGCTTGGCGCTCGACCGGCCCGTGCGCTACGCGGCCCATCCTGGGCGCGAGGCGCGCGTGGCGCTGCAACTCGTGGCGCGCGACCGCGCCCAGGTGTCGCGTGCGTACGGCGATTACCTCGCCGCGCGGCCCGCGCAGGACCCGCCGATCGTGGCGATGTCGTTCTCGGCCGTCGACGACACGCTGGCCCCAGCCGGTGGCGAGGTGCTGTGGCTCTGGGCCCAGTACTTCCCGTACACGCTCTCGGACGGACGCCATTGGGACGAGCTCGGGCCCGAGGTCGCCGAGTCGATCCTCGCTGCATTCGAGCCCTATGCGCCCGGCACCAAGGCCTCGGTCGTGGGTTCGCTGTTCCAGCACCCGCTGTGGCTCGAGCGCGAGCTCGGTCTGTTCCGCGGCAACGTCATGCACCTCGAGATGACCCTCGACCAGATGTTCGCGCTGCGCCCCTTCCTCGGCGCTGCCTCCTACCGGGCGCCGCTGCGCGGCCTCTACCTCACCGGAGCCAGCACCCATCCCGGCGGCGGCATCATGGGCGCCTCGGGCCGAAACGCGGCGCGTGTCGTCCTGCGCGACCTCGACACCCGGCCGCTGTTCGCCCTCCGTGGCGGCGAGGCGCGAGCGTGAGCGTCACCGCCGTGGCCGATCGGCGCAAGGCCGTGCTGCCGGCCTGGGCATGGGCCGTCCCACCGTCGCTGGCGGTCATCGGCAGCCTGGCGTGGGCGCCGGAGATGACCTACGCCCAGTTCCACCTGGCGTTCACGCTCCCCTGGCTGGCGCTGTTGTGGTTCGCTGCCTGGCGCGCGCCGCGCCTGGGCCGGCGGGTGGCCGGCGACATGGGCCAGGGCGACCGCTTCGCCTGGTGGGCGCTCGCCATCCACGGCGTCATCGCCTTCGTCTACACCACCCCGTGGGACAACTACCTCGTCTACCGCGAGGTGTGGGGGTATCCCCCCGGACGCGTGCTCGCGACCATCGGTTACGTGCCGGTCGAGGAGTACGCCTTCTTCCTGATCCAGACGCTGGCGACGGGCCTGTTCGTGTTCGCGGTCGCGCGCGCCATGGGGCGCCAGGACCATACCGACCCGGGCCGCACGGGCGAGCGCACGCGGGCGCTCGGCGCGGCCCTGCTGCTCGGCGGGGCCGCCGGCGGCGTGCTCGCCCTGATGAGCGAGGCCGGCACCTACCTGGGACTGATCACGACCTGGGCGCTGCCGGTGATCGCACTGCAGTGGGCCTTCGGCGGCGACCTGCTGGTGCGACGCTGGCGCCTGGTGGCCGTCGGCGTCGCCCTGCCCACGCTCTACCTGTGGCTGGCCGACCGCCTCGCGATCGGCTGGTCGATCTGGTGGATCAGCCCGGAGTACACGGTCGGCTGGCGGCCGCTGGGCCTCCCGATCGAGGAGGCGCTGTTCTTCCTGGTGACCAACGTGCTCGTCACCTTCGGGCTGGTGCTGGCCCTCCACCCGGCCTCGCTGGGGCGTCTGCGGCGGCTTGGGCAGGGCTTGCGCCGAGCTCCGTGGCGTCCGCTGCTGCTGATGTGGGCGCTGGTGATGGTCCCGACGCCGCTCGCTCCCGACCTGTTCGCGGTCTTCGCGTATGCCTCGACCGGCGTCCTGGCCCTGGCGGTCTTGGTCTATGCCCGGCAGCGCTACGGTCGCTCGGCCCTGGCGCTGTTCGCCGTCGCCTTCACGTTCGGCGTGGCGATCGAGTGGCTGGGGGCGACGACGGGGCTACCCTTCGGTGAGTACCGCTACACGGCACCGGGGCCGGCCATCCTGGGCGTTCCGCTGCTCGTTCCCCTGGGGTGGTGGGCGTTCGGCATGATCGCGATCGCGGTGGCGCCGCGCGGGCGCGCCTTGCTCCTGGCGCCCCTGGCCCTGGTGGCCTGGGACTTGGGCCTCGACCCGTTGATGGTCGCTCAGGGCTTCTGGGTCTTCGCCGCCGATTCGCCGTACTACGGCGTGCCGCTGTCCAACTTCGTCGGCTGGGCGCTCGCCGGGGTGATCTTGGTGGCGCTGCTGTTGCGCATCGAACCTCGCTTGCGCGACGAAGCGTCGCCCGAGCTGCGCCTGGTCTTCCTGGTGCAGGCCTTCCTGATGGGCGTCGGGCTGTTGGTGTTCGAGCTGCCGTGGGCCGCCTTGGTATCGGTCGTCGCCATGTTGGCGGTGGCCTCGACCTGGCGCCGGGCACCGCAGCCGGCCGCGTCCGAGCGATGACGCCGGAGCGCGATCGCGGGCTGGCCTGGTGGCGCACGCACGCGCGCGAGCGTCTCCTGGAGCGCATCCATGCCGTGATCGCCTGGTACCTGCCGTTCGCGGCGAGGCGCGCGTTGCGCCTCGACCTGGCCGGCGTCTGGGGCATCCGCGAGTCGCCGCTGCCCGCGGCTGGCGCCGTGGTGGTGGCGAACCACCACAGCTGGTGGGACGGCTACCTCGCTTGGCTGCTCGCTGACTACCACGACCGAGCGTTCGGCGTGCTGGTGGACGAGGCCACGCTGCTGCGCTACCCGTTCTTCGCGCGCCTCGGAGCGCTGCCCACCAAGGCCTTGCGAGCGGCCGTACGGCGCGCGGAGCGCGGGTCGTGGCTGTTCGTCTTCCCCGAGGGACGGATCGTGCCACCGGGCCCGCCCGCACCGTTCGAGCCCGGCGCCGCCACCATCTCGCGGCTGGCATCGGTGCCGGTCCTGCCGCTGGCGTGGCGGGTGGTGGTACGCGGCGCGCAATACCCCGAGGTCTACGTCCGTAGCGGCGCACCGCTGCCGAGCGGCGCCACCCCCGAGGTGCAGTGCGCGGCCGTGGGCGCGCTGCTCGAGCGCATAGGGCGCGACCTCGCCGGCGCCACCGATCCCGAGGCACCAGTGCCCGAGTACACCCTCTGGAACCCCGGCCGAGCTTCCAGCCAGGAGCGTGTGGGACGCTGGCGGCGCTGGTGGGGCGCATGAACGTGAACGCCTGGCTCGAAGTCGCCTGGTGGCTCGCGTTGGCACTGTTGGCGCTCGGCTGGTCGGTGGCACTCGTCAACGCATGCACGTTCCCGAGCCTGGCCCGTGCCGCGCGCCCGCCCGCCGCGCGTCGACCGACGGTGTCGTTGCTGGTCCCGGCGCGCGACGAGCGCGCCACCTTGCCGGCCACGCTCCCGGGTTGGCTCGCGCAGGGGCCCGAGGAGCTGCTGGTGCTCGACGACGCGTCGAGCGACGGCACCGGCGCGTACCTCGATGAGGTCGCCCTCACGGCCCCGGCGCTGCGGGTCCTGCGCGGCAGCGCCCTGCCGGCTGGCTGGTCGGGCAAGAACTGGGCCTGCCAGCAGCTCGCCGCCGCCGCGAAGGGCGAACTGCTAGTGTTCACCGACGCCGACGTGCGCTGGGAGGCGGGCGCCTTGGAGGCGGTGCGCTCGGCGCAGACGCGCTTGGGGGCCGATCTGCTGACCTGCTGGCCGCGCCAGCGCTGCCACAGCCTGGGCGAGCGGTTGCTGGTGCCGCTCGTCGACATGCTGCTGCTGAGTACCCTCCCGGCGCCGCTGGCGCGGTTGCGCCACGTCGCGAGCGCGACCGGCGCCAACGGCCAGCTCATGGCCTGGACCCGCGACGCCTACGAGCGCTTCGGCGGTCACGCCGCCGTGCGCGCCGAGGTGCTCGAGGACGTCCGCCTGGCCCAGCGGGTGAAGCGGCTCGGGGGGCGCGTGGCGCTCACGCTCGGGCGCGAACTCGTCTCGACGCGGATGTATGACGGCTATGGCGCCGCGGTACGAGGCTTCGCGAAGAACATCCTCGCAGCGGCCGGCTCGCCTCTCGTGCTCCTCGCCGTATGGCTGCTCAACCTGACGACCTACACGCTCGCGTGGCCCTTCGCGCTGCTCGAGCCGCGCTGGTGGGGCGTGGTGGTGGCCGGCGTGGGCCTGCGCGCGCTCACCAATGCGACGGCCGGACGTGCCCCGGTCGAGGCGCTCCTCCAGCCGCTCGCGCCGCTGGCGCTGGCGCCGGTGGTGTGCCAGGCCCTACGCTGGCGCGGTGGTTACGTCTGGCGTGGTAGGCGCTACGCATGACCGCGCCACGCGAACGCGTGTCGGCGCCACGCGAACGCGTGTCGGCTCCACGCGAACGTGTATCGGCGCCACGCGAACGCGTGTCGGCGCCACGCGAACGTGTATCGGCGCCACGCTCGACGAGGCCCCACGTCGCCGTCCTCGGCGGCGGCTTCGCCGGCATGGCGGCGGCGCTCGCCCTCGCGGCGGCGGGCGCGCGCGTCACGCTGGTCGAGCGAGAGCGGCGCCTCGGCGGGAAGGCCGACGAATGGCGCGACGCCGGCTTTCGGTTCGACACCGGGCCGAGCGTCCTGACCCTGAGCGAGGTCGTGCGGACCACGTTCGAGCGCGTCGGGCTCACCTGTCCGCTGGCCTTCCGTCCGGCCGCACCGCTGTGCCGCTACGTCTACCCGGACGGCCGCGTCTGGGACGTGTACCGTGAACTCGAGCCGACCCTGGCCGGGCTCGAGCCTCAGGAGGCCGACGCCTACCGGCGCGCGCTGGCCAAGGCCAGAACGCTCTACGAGGCGGCCGCCCCCGTGTTCGTGCACGGGCCCGCCCCCGGGCTGCTGCGCCTGGCCGCGTACGGCTTGCGGCACGGCCTGGCCGCCGCACCGGGCCGCTCGCTGCCGGACCTGCTGCGTGCGCTCGGCGCGGACGGTCCGCTGCTGCTGCCTTTCTTCATGCGCTTCGCGACCTACGTGGGCGCCGATCCACGCCGCGCCCCGGCGGTCCTGCACAACGTCGCCTGGGCGGAGCTGGGCCTCGGCGTGCACCACCTCGAGGGCGGCACGTATGCGCTGGTGCGCGCCCTCGCCGACGCGCTCGAGGCGCTCGGGGCTGACCTGCGACTGGGCGAGGCGGTCGAGCGCCTGGTGACGCGCGCCGGCACGGTACGCGAGGTGCACACCACGCGCGGTGTGCTGGCCTGCGACGCGGTGGTCGCGGCGGTCGACCGCGAACTGGTGTCGGGCTGGCTCGGTCGGCGCCGGCGCGAGCGGACCGCGAGCCTCTCGGGGTTGGTGCTGCTGGCCGGACTGCGAGCGCGCGACCAGCGGCTCGCTCGCCACACCATCGTGTTCCCCGAGGACTATGGAGCGGAGTTCGACGCCATCGCGGGGGGCGAACATCCACTCGATCCCACCCTCTACCTCCACGTCAGCGCCTTGGACGACGTCGGCGACGCCCCGCCCGGTGGCGAGAACCGCTTCGTGATGGCCAACGCGCCGGCCCTGCCGATCGAGCCCGAAGCGTCGCTGCAGGGCGAGGCGCGCGCGGAGCGGGGGCGCGCGGCGCTGCTGGCCAGCCTCGAGCGGCGCGGCTTCGGCTGGTCCGAGGAGGCGCTCGTCACGAGCCGGTGGTTGGATCCCACCACGTTCGCGGCCTACGGGCACCGCGGCCGCCTGTACGGGCACGCGCCGCACGGCCTGTTGGGGGCGCTCCGGCCGGGGCCCCGGCTGCGTCTGGCCGCCAACCTGGCACTGGCCGGGGGGAGCGTCCATCCGGGCGGCGGCATTCCGCTGGCGCTGCTGTCGGGTACGCAGGCCGCGGCGCTGCTGGCCAGGCGCCTCGGACTTCGCAGATCGTGGCCCGCGCCGCCACCGGCAGCCCCGACGCGGGGCTAGACTGCTGCATGAAGCTCTACACCAAGACCGGCGACGACGGAACCACGGGCCTCTACGGCGGCACTCGCACCGGCAAGGATGCCATTCGGGTCGAGGCCTACGGCACCGTCGACGAGGCCAACGCGGCCCTCGGGGTGGCGCGCGCCAACCTCGACGACGTCGAGCTCGACAAGCTCGTCGCGGGGCTGCAGCACGCCCTGTTCGAAGTCGGGGCCGATCTCGCCACCCCCGGCGACGCCGCCCAGCGCGCGCATCTCGCGCTGATCGGCGAGGCCGACGTCAGCGCCCTCGAGGCCGCCATCGATCGGCACGACGCGGAGCTCGAGCCATTGCGGCAGTTCATCGTCCCGGCCGGGCACGCCGGTAGCGCCGCGCTCCACCACGCGCGGGCGGTGGTCCGCCGCGCCGAGCGCGCCGCGGTGCGCCTCGCGCACGAAGCGGGCGACGTCAACCCGGCGGTGCTGCGCTACCTGAACCGGCTCTCCGACCTGCTGTTCGTGTTGGCGCGGCTGGTGAACGCCCGCCACGGCGTCAGCGAGCTGCGACTTCTGGTGCCACGTCGTCAGCGCGCACGCTGAGTCGGCGCCGGCACGGGCCCGGCGGCGTGCCGGGCATCGCGAGCGTCGAGCCACGACTGGAGATCCGCCGCGCCCACGGCGTCGAGCCAGCGCAGCAGGCCACCAGCCACCGTGCGGGGCATGAACGGGCCCTCGTAGATCCAGCCGGTGTAGACGTGCACTAGGCTGGCGCCGGCCTCGAGGCGCTCGATCACGTCGGCGGCCGACTCGATCCCGCCGGAGGCCACGAGCGGCAAGCGGGTGCGTGCGCGCAGCGCCCGTAGCACCGCCAGGGCGCGCGGCGCCAGTGGCGGCCCCGACAGGCCGCCGGCCTCGCCGGGGTCGCTGCGCAAGGTGTCGCGGGCGACCGTGGTGTTGGTGGCGATCAGGCCGTCGACCGCCGCGGCCTCGGCGGACGCCACGATCACATCCAACGCGACCTCGTCCAGGTCGGGGGAGATCTTCAGCAGGACCGGCTTGGGTCCGAGCTCGCCGCGTAGCTCGTCGAGTAGGAGCAGCAGCGGCTCGAGCTGCGCCTTCTCCTGCAGCGTCCGCAAGCCGGGCGTGTTCGGCGAGCTGACGTTCAGCACCAGGTAGTCGGCTACGTCCCAGACCGCGCGCAGGGCCTGCTCGTAATCGGCGACGGCCCCCTCGAGGGGGGCGTCGCGGCTCTTGCCGACGTTGATGCCGAGCGGCGCGTCGGGCCACCAGGGCCGCGCCCGCGCCGTCCGCAGGCGCTCGGCCACCGCGCTCGCACCGATGTTGTTGAAGCCCATGCGGTTGATGAGCGCGCGTTCGCTCGGCAGGCGGAACGTGCGCGGCCGCGGGTTCCCCGGCTGGGGTCGGGCGGTGACCGTGCCGAGGTCGGCGGTCCCGAAGCCGAGCGCCGGCCACACGGCGCTGGCGTCGGCGTTCTTGTCGAACCCGCCACCGAGCCCGAGCGGGTTGGCGAAATCGAGCCCGAAGCAGCGCACCCGCAGCCTCACATCGTGCGGCATGAACACGCTGCGGATCAGCCGCAGGGCGCTCGGATGCCGGTCGCTGAGCATCAGCGCCCGCATGACGAGCGCATGCGCCTGTTCCGGATCGAGGCGGAACATCAGGCTTCGTAGGAGGGCGTAGGCCACCGCCGCTCAGCGCCGAGCCGGACGGCTCGGTCTGATCTCGATGCGCGACGGCAGCGCACGCGCGTCGAGCCGGGCGAGGTAGAGCACGGTCTCGGCGATGTCGTCGGGATGCAGCTTCCAGGCCTCCTCCGGGGTGGGATCGCGACCGCTGAAGTGGGTCGCGACCGAGCCGGGCATGATGGTCGACACGCGCACGCCGCGATCGCGCAGATCGAGCATCACGGCCTGGGTGAAGCCGAGCAGGCCGAACTTCGAGGCGTTGTAGGCGCTGCCGCCGGCGAAGAAGTTCGCACCCGCCAGCGAGCCGATGGTGACGAGCAGCCCCGAGCTGGCCATGAGCGGCTCCACGGTCGCCTTCACCGTGTTGAACACGCCGGTGAGATTGGTATCGATCACGGCGTGCCATGCTTCGGGATCGAGGTCGATCACCGAGCCGAACGCGCCCACGCCGGCGTTGGCGACCACGACGTCGATGCTGCCGAAGCGCGCCATGGTGGCATCGACGGCCTCCTGCAGGCTGGCCGGCTGGCGCACGTCGGCGACGGCCCCGAGCCCAACGGGTCCGCTGTCGCCGTCGCGCCGCGGCGCCTTGCCGTCGAGCGCAGCCAAGGTCGCCGCCAATGCCTCCTCGTCGCGTCCGGTGATGCTCACGCGCATGCCGGCCGCCGCCAACGCTTCCGCCACGCCCCGGCCGATCCCTCGGTTGCCGCCGGTGACGAACGCCGTCTTGCCGCTGAGATCTCGCATGCGGTGACGCTACCACGCGCGTCGAGCGCACTCCCCGGCCGCGTCGAACGGGGTATGGTGCCGACGCCGATGCGACGCCTCACCCTCATCCGTCATGGCATCACGCCCTGGAACGAGAGCGGCCGCTTCCAGGGACGCAGCGACATCGCGCTGGCGCCGGCGGGGCGGGAGCAGGCGCTGCGCCTGCGAGCGCGCTCGGCCCACCTCGGGCCGCTCGACGCGCTCGTCTGCAGCACCTCGGTGCGAGCCCGCGAGACGGCCGAACTGGCGTTCCCCGGGCACGTGCTCGAGCGCGACGAGCGCCTGCGCGAACTCGACTTCGGCGTGTTCGAAGGGCGCACCATGCCCGAGAACCAGGCGCATCCGGCCTGGTCGTGGTGGACGCTGGATCCGATCCGTCGTCCGGCCCCGCGGGGCGAGTCGTACGGCGGCCTGCGCGCCCGCGCCGTGGCCTGGCTCGACGACGCGACGCAGCGTTGGGACGGGGCGCATGTCGTGGCGGTGAGCCACTCGGGCACCATCCAGATGCTGCTCGCCCACCTCTTCGGCATCGCGCAACCGCGCTGGACGATCCGCGTGGAGGTGGCGCACACGAGCATCAGCCAGGTGCGCTTCGAGGGCGGCATGACCGTGGTGGAACGCGTCAACGATGCGCGGCACCTCGACCCGGTCGCCGTCGACGAGGCGGTCGGGACGTGAGCCGCGGCCCTGGTGCGGTCGCCGCCGTGGCGGACCGTCGGGACGGAGCGCAGCGCCAGCCGAACCTCGGCGCGCCGCTGGTGCCCGAGGGCGGGTTCACGGTCGATCAGGGGGGATTCTGCGGCAGCCTGACGGAGCTCGCGACGGCGTTGCGGCGCGGCCGCCTCGCGCCCGGCGCCCTCGACCTGCTCACGCTGGTGCGCGACTTCCTGGCCTACTTCGAGCGTCACGCCGAGCACGATCTCGACGTCGCCAGCGAGGCGCTACCGGCGGTGGCCCAGGTGATCGAGCTGAAGCTGCGGCTGCTGCTGCCGCGTCCGCCGCGCCTCGAGGAGGAGGCCGTCGACGAACTGCGCGAGGACGTGGTCGAGGCCGTCGAGACCCTGGCCCGGCTCGAGCACGCCATCGCGTTCTTGCGCGAGCGGCGCGAACGACGCCGCCACCTGGTGGCCGCGCGAGCGCCGCGCATCGACTTCCCGCGGCGCACCCGGCCCACCCAGGTGGCGCTCGCGCAGCTCGCGGCGCTGGCCGCACGCCACCGCGAGGACGCCTACTTCGAACTGACCCGCGAGCGCCTGAGCATTCCCGAGGCGATGCAACGCCTCTTGGAGCGGCTCGGCACACGCCGCAGCGCCGACCTCGAGAGCCTCGCCACGCCGGCCGATTGGGCCACGCGGACGGTGTACTTCGCCGGTCTGCTGGAGCTGATACGGGAGCGGCGCGTGCGCGCCAGTCAGGGCGGGGCCTTCGAACCGATCAACGTCGAGCGCGTCGACGCCGGCAGCTGACCGCGGGCCTCGGGCGCTGCTCGCGCTAGCCGCCCGCGCTAGCCGCCCGCGAGCGCCGCGTCGGCCTCGAGGGCAAGCTCGCTGCGCTTCGCCTCGCGCTTGCGCATGTGGGGATCGAGCGTGCGCTTGCGCAGCCGCAGATGCTTGGGAGTCACCTCGAGCAACTCGTCGTCGGCCAGGTACTCGAGGCACGCCTCGAGCGACAGCCGCTTCGGTGGCACCAGCAGGATGTTGTCGTCCGAACCGGCGGCACGCACGTTGGTCAGCTTCTTGTTCTTGGTCAGGTTGACGTCGAGATCGCCCGGCCGGTTGTTGGCACCCACGACCATGCCCACGTACACCTCGGCGCCGGGATCGACGAAGAACACGCCGCGGTCCTGCAGCTTCCAGATGGCGTAGGCGAAGGCCTCCCCCTGCTCCATGGTCACCAGCGAACCGAAGGGTCGCGTGCGCAGCGCGCCGACGTACGGCTCGTAGCCGTCGAACACGTGGCTCAGCAAGCCCTCGCCCTGGGTCATCGACAGGAACTGGGTCCGGAACCCGAACAGGCCGCGGCTCGGCATCGAGAAGACGAGCCGTGCCCGGCTGTGGCTCTGCTGCATGTCGAGCAGCGCCCCGCGGCGCGCCGCGAGGGCCTCCATCACGCTCCCCGTCGCCTCGCTGGGCACGTCGGCCACGACCTTCTCGAAAGGTTCGCAGCGCACCCCCTCGATGGTCTTCATGATCACCTGCGGCCGCGACACCGAGAACTCGTACCCCTCGCGTCGCATCTGCTCCATCAGGATCGACAGGTGCAGCTCGCCGCGCCCCGCCACGCGGTACGACTCGCCGCCGAGCGGCTCGAGCCGCAACGCCACGTTGGTGAGGAGCTCACGTTCGAGCCGGTCGGCGATGTGGCGGCTGGTGACGTAACGCCCATCGCGGCCGGCGAAGGGGCTGGTGTTGGGCGAGAAGGTGACACTGACGGTGGGTTCGTCGACCGTGAGGCGCGGCAGCGCGTCCGGTGCCGACGGGTCGGCGACGGTCTCGCCGATCTGGATCTCCTCGATGCCGGCCAACGCGACGATGTCGCCCACCACCACGCGCTCGACCTCCAGGCGCTGCAGTCCGAGGTGCGTGTACACCTTGGTGAGTCGCGAGCGCACCTCGCGCCCGTCGGCGGTGAGACGCACGACCGTGTCGCCGGCCGCGGCGCTGCCGCGCAGGACGCGGCCCAGTGCCAGTCGACCGAGGAAGTCCGAGTAGTCGAGGTTGGCGACCTGGAACTGGAACGGACCGTCGACGTCGCCGGCGGCGACGGGGGCGTGGTCGACGATGCTCTCGAACAGCGCCGTCAGATCGTCGGCGGGCGCCTCGCCCTCGCGCCAGGCACGGCCCTCGCGAGCGATGGCGTGGATGATGGGGAAGTCGAGCTGCTCGTCGTCGGCCCCGAGCTCGACCATCAGGTCGAAGGTCAGGTTCGCCACCTCGTCGGGGCGCGCGTCCTTGCGATCGACCTTGTTGATCACCACGATCGGGCGCAGCCCCAGCGCCAGTGCCTTGCGCAACACGAAGCGCGTCTGCGGCATCGGGCCTTCGGCGGCGTCCACCAGCAACAGGCACGAGTCGACCATGCCGAGGGCGCGCTCCACCTCGCCGCCGAAGTCGGCGTGGCCGGGCGTGTCGACGATGTTGACGCGTTCGCCGCGCCACACCACGGCGGTGTTCTTGGCCAGGATGGTGATGCCTCGCTCGCGCTCGAGCGCGTTGCTGTCCATCACCCGCTCCACCACCTCCTGATGCTCGCCGAACACGTTGGACTGGCGCAGCATCCCGTCGACCAGCGTCGTCTTGCCGTGGTCGACGTGAGCGATGATGGCGAGGTTGCGGTAGCGCATGCGGACTCCTGGGGGGCGCGGCGCGGCGACCGAGCCCAAGCGGCCATGGTAGCAGACCAGGACACCACGTAGCGACCGGCCGCGACGAGCCAGCCGGCCCGCACCAGCGCCCAGCTGCGCGCTGGCGCAGGGCCGCAGGCGAGCGTGTGCACGCCGACAGCGCGGTCGGCCGAGGCCCTGGTAGCGTCGCGCAAGGGGGCGCGGGCCGCGAAGCGGCGGCCCCGGCCGGAGGCGGCGATGCAGGCTCACACCATCACGATGCCCAGGCACGGGTCCGACGACACCGCGACGCGCGCGCCGGCGGGCCAGCGATGACGCTCCCGCCGGCCGGCCAGGCGCCCGACAAGGGTCCGCTGGTGGCGGCGATGTTCGACCGCATCGCGCCGCGCTACGACCGGCTGAACCGTCTGCTCAGCCTCGGCATCGACGGCGCCTGGCGCCGCGAGGCGCTCGCCGCAGCGCTGGCCGACGGCCCGGCACGCGTGCTCGACGTGGCCACCGGCACCGCCGACATGGCGCTCCTCCTGAAGCGGGCCCGGCCGGAGACTCAGGTGATCGGCGTCGACTTCGCCGAGACGATGCTCCAGGTCGGCCGAGCGAAGGTCGCGCGGCTGGGCCTGGAGGTGTCGTTGCAGCGCGCCGATGCGCTGGCGCTGCCGTTCGCCGACGCCTCGTTCGACGCGCTGACCGTGGCCTACGGGCTGCGCAACTTCGCCGACGTCGAGCGCGGCCTCGCCGAGATGCGGCGGGTCCTGCGCGTCGGTGGCCGCCTGGTGGTGTTGGAGTTCCCGCCGCCGCCGGCGAACCTCGCGGGCCGTGCGCTGCGCTGGTATGGTCGTCACGTGATGCCCATGATCGGCGGCTGGATCTCCGGCGACCGCACCGCCTACGCCTACCTGCCCGCCTCCACCGAGGCCTTCCTGGCACCGGCCGAGTTGAGTGCCGCCATCGCCGCCGCCGGTTTCGCCCGGGTGCAACACCGGCTCCAGAGCTTCGGCGTCTCCGCCCTGCACGTGGGGGTGGCGGTGTGAACCTGGGCCGGGCGCCCGCCGGTCTCGCCGGCATCAGCGTGAACACCGATGCGAGCCTGGTCGATCCCGACTGGGACGTGTTCGCGGCCGAGCACGACCGCCGCTTCGGGCTGGCGATCTCGCAGCTCAAGAGCCAGGTGCGCGGGCGCTCCTTCGACAACGAGGTGATGACGCTGCGGGTCGGTTCGGGCGGTTTCTACGTCCAGTCGCGCCGCTTCCCGGCGGCGTTCCACGGCGATACCGTCAAGCCCGAGGTACGTCACGTGAAGGCCGACGAGGTCGACCTGCTGGTGTGGGAGGCGGTCGCCACGTACCGCGCCGGTGACGCTCGGTCGCTCACCTGCGTGTATGCCGACGACGACCCCCCTGACGTGTTCTTCGGCTACCGCACCGGTCCGCGACGGCGCTACGAGCTCGGCCTGCTGCGATCGGTGCGGCCCCTGCACCTGCGCGTCGTGGTCGAGGGTGAGCACGCGATGGAGTCGCTCGGGGCCGCGAGCGGCGTGCTGATCGTGCAGCGGCTGACCGGCGGATCGTTCGTGGTGGTTCGCGCGACGGGGCAGCGCCAGCCGTTCCTGACGTTTCCCGACCGCGTCGGCTGACGCTGGGCGCCGATGGATCCGGCCGAGCGACCCGCCGTCATCGTCGTCGGCGCGGGCCTCGCGGGCTGTGAGGCGGCTTGGGGCCTGGCACAGCGCGGCGTGCCGACCCTGCTCGTCACCATCAGTCTCGACACGATCGCCAACCTCGCCGCCGACGACTGGAGCTTCGAGCCCCCGCCCGGCGGGCTGCTGGCCCGCCTGGCGCCGGAAGCACGGCCCGCCGCGACCTGGTCGGCGCGCGCCTTGCACCGCGGCGCCAAGCGGGAGTTGGAACAGCAACGCGCCGTGCACGTGCTCCAGTCGACGGTCGTGGGCGTGCGGACCGATGCGACGGGGACGGTGCTCGGCGTGGACACCTGGGAGGGCGTGGCGCGGCACGGCGCGCACGTGGCCCTGTGCGTCGGCAGCTTCCTGCGGCCGCGCCTGCGCATGGGCACCAGCGAAGAGGTGGCCGGCCGCCTCTCGGAACTGGCGGACGACGCGCTCCACCGCGACCTGGCCGCCCGCGGGGTGCGCTTCGAGCGTCGCCGGCTCGAGCGACCCGGCGACGACCGGACGCCGGGCTACGTGGTCGACTTCGAGGTGGTCGCAGCCGCTGAAGTGGCGCCCGACGGTGCGCTCGGACGGCTGCCGGGGCTGTTCGCCTACGGCGTGTGCGCCAGCGCCACGACCGCGGAGGCGGCGGCCCGAGCCGGGGTGACGGCGGCCGCCCGGCTTGCCGCGGGCGGCTCGGGCGCAGCGCGCTCAGGGACGCTTGGTGACGCGTAGCGTGTCGTCGTTCGCCACCGTGTAGCGCGTCATCTTGCGCAGCTTCGCGTGCGGCACCCACACCATCCGAGCGCCGCTGGGCGTGGTCGCCAGCAGCCGGTAACGCCCGGTGGCCGGCTCGATCGTCGAGATCACGTAGCGTTCGTCTTCGAAGAGGACCTCCTCGCCGACGGTGAAGGTGGGCATGGATCCAGTCTACGGCCTGACGCGCCTACGCCTCCGGGGCCGGCCGACGCCCCGCCCGCGACGTCACGGGCGCATGCCGCTCATGATCGCGTAGGAGACCGCCGTCACCAGCGAGGGCACGAGGAAGACCGCGCCGAGGTAGACGGTGGTCGCGACGACCCGCCGCGCGGGCGCGAACACGTTGACGCCGTTGATCACGACCACGACGTGCCAGAACGGGAAGGCCAGCAGTCCGACGAGCGCCGTCGGCAGCGGCGCGAGGTAGGCCGCCGGGGCCAACGACAGCGCCAGCGCACCCGCCGGTGCCCACGACCAGGCCGTGATCTCCCAGGCACGCACGTCGAGGTTTGCGGGGCGCACCATCACCAGGCCGCCGAGCAGCAGCACCATGCCGAGGTAGGGGAGCCCGATGGCGCTCGCCACGACCCACACCAGCAGCCAGCCGTCCGAGGCGGTCGCACGCACGAATGCCAGGCTCAGCACCGCCAGGGCCAGCAGCACCGACAGCAACGCCACCAGCAGCGCACGCCCGACGCGCGGCTCCGGCGAGTCGTGCAGCGCCCGGAAGAAGCTCGCCGGGGCCGAGGCGGCCCACCAGGCGTCGCGCACCAGGTCGAGCACCCCCGCGGTCCGGTTCACGGGCCCTCAGGATCGGGACGCCAGTCCACGAACGGGTCCAGCCGCGACTCCGGGAGGCCGTGCAGGCGGCGTGCGGCTTGCAGCAGCCGCTGCGCCGCGCGGCGCCCGGTCTCGCCCAGGTCGAGGGTGGCGTCGTTGACGTAGAGGGCGATGTGCCGGGCGCGCACCGCGCCATCCATCTCCTGCGCGTGCGCGGCGACGAAGGCGGCGCTGGCGGCCGGGTCCCGGAAGGCCGCGGCCACCGAGGCGTGGACCGCTCGCGCCACCTCGCGCTGCAGCGGCTCGCTCAGCGTGCGGCGCACGGCGATGGCGCCGAGCGGGATCGGCTCGCCGGTGGTCACCTCCCACCAGGCACCCAGGTCGGCGTGGCAGCGCAAGCCGTACTCGCCGTACGTGAAGCGGCTCTCGTGGATGATCAGGCCGGCGTCGACCTCACCGGCGGCGACCGCCGGCATGATGCGGTCGTAGCGCAACACGGTGGTGCGCGCCTCGGGCTCGGCCAGGCGCAGCAGCAGCGTGGCGGTCGTGAGTGGCCCGGGGATCGCCACCAGCCGACCCGCCAGGTCGGGCAGCGCCTCGCGCGTCACCACCAGGGGACCGACGCCGCGCCCCAGGGCACCGCCCGATGGGAGCAGCGCCCAGTGCGGGAGCAGGTGGGCCGCGGCGTGGTAGGAGATCTTGGCGACGTCGAGCGCGCGGGCGGTAGCCATCGTGTTGAGTGCCTCGACGTCGTCGAGCACCACCTCGAAGCGGAGGTCGGTCAGACTCGGGTCGTGCACCAGCGCGTGGAACACCACGCAATCGTTGGGGCACGGAGAGAAGCCCAGGCGCAGCCGGGTGCGCCCGTTCGAGCCGCTCGCTGAAGGCTGGTCATCGGTGATCGGCACGCCCTAGGCTACCGCCGCGTTGCCGTCGAGGGCCCAAGTCTGCTACACTCTGACGCCGTGCGCCGTGAGGCGGGGCCGTACGACGACGCGGGTGATCCGGGTCCTCGGTAGGGCGTCCGTCACGGGGTGCGAGTTCGGGAGGTGAAGGTTCCATCGCGAGAGAGCTGAAGGTGAACGAGCAGATCCGCGTACGTCACGTACGCCTCATCGACGCCGAGGGCGAGCAGCGGGGCATCATCGAGACGCGTGAGGCCATGCGCCTGGCGCGGGAGCAAGATCTCGACCTGGTGCTCGTCGGCGAGCAGGCGCAGCCGCCTGTCGCCAAGCTGCTGGACTACGGGAAGTACCGCTACGAGCTGCAGCAGCAGCACAAAGAGGCGCGCAAGCGCTCGCGTGCCCAGGAGATGAAGGCGATCAAGTTCCGGATCAAGATCGACCGGCACGACTACGAGACCAAGGTGAACCACATCCGGCGGTTCCTCAAGCAGGGTCACAAGGTCAAGGTCACGATCATGTTCCGGGGGCGCGAACGTACGCATCCAGAGCTCGGCCAGGACATCCTCAACCGGGTCGCGGCCGACGTCACCGAGATCGCTGTCGTGGATTCTTCACCCGTCATCGCGGGAATGGACATGAACATGGTGCTGCGGCCCAATGCGACGGCCGTTCCCGCAGAGTCCGCCGGCTAGTCCGGCACCAGCCCCCGGGGCAGGCCCCGGCACAAGGAGCAACACCGCATGCCGAAGTTGAAGACCCATAAGGGCACCAAAGCCCGTGTGAAGATCACTGGGCGAGGTAAGGTCACGGCGATGCGATCCGGGAAGCGCCACCTGAACTACAAGAAGTCCGGGAAGCGCATCCGTCAGGGTCGGACCGACCTCCTCATCGCCGCGTCGGAAGTAGCGCGCATCAAGCGCCTACTGCCGTACGACTGAGGGGTTGCTGACCCATGCCGAGAGCCAAGACGGGAACCGTCCGCCGTGCCCGCCACAAGCGGGTCCTCAAACGCGCCAAGGGCTTCTGGGGGTTGCGCAGCAAGAGTGTCCGCGTCGCCACCCAGACGCTGCTCAATGCCGCTGACTACGAATATCGCGATCGCCGCGACAAGAAGAACGACTTTCGCCGTTTGTGGATCACCCGCATCAACGCCGCGACGCGGCTCGAAGGGCTGAGCTACTCGCGCTTCATGCACGGCTTGCGCCAGGCCGGCGTCGAGGTCGACCGCAAGATGCTGGCCGACCTGGCCGTGCGCGAACCGGAGTCCTTCAGGCAGTTCGTCGAGTTGGCCAAGGGGACGAGCCGCTAGCGGCAGACCTGAACCGCGACGGCAGCAACCGCTGCTGACCACGGCATCCGGTCGCCTTTCGGGGCGGCCGGATGCGACGTCTACGGCGCCGCAGCGGCCGGCGCGGTAGAGTGGCCGGCCATGCGACTGCTCCGAGGACTCGAGGCCGCCCTGACGGCCGTGGACGACCGCCAACCCGACGCTGCCCACCCCGGTCGCCGCGCCCAGGTCGAGGCCGTCATCGACGAGGTACGAAGCCGTGGTGACGAAGCGCTGCGCGATTTCGGCGAGCGCTTCGACCGCCTCCGGCTCGAGCGCTTCGAGGTGCCGGCCGAGGCCCGCGCGGCGGCGTCCGGGGCCGTGCCCGGTCCCCTGCGTGCGGCCATCGACCTGTCGATCGAGCGCGTACGCGTCTTCCACGAGCGTCAGCCGCGCGAGGCGGCGCTGGTGCCGAGCAGCGACGGGTGGCTCGGCCAGGTGATCCGTCCGTTGGCGCGCGTCGGCTGCTACGTGCCCGCCGCCCAGGCGCCGCTGTTCAGCTCGCTGATCATGAGCGCCGTGCCGGCGCAGGTCGCCGGGGTGGGCGAGATCGTCGTCTGCACCCCGCCGCGTCCGGACGGCAGCGTGGCCGACGAGATCCTCTACGTGGCGCAGGCGCTCGGGCTCGGAGCCGTGTACCGGCTCGGCGGGGCACATGCGATCGCCGCGCTCGCCTATGGCACCGAGCAGGTGCCCCGCGTCGACAAGGTGGTCGGGCCCGGCAGCCCCTGGGTGGTGATCGCCAAGCAGCTCGTCTACGGGCAGGTCGGGATCGAGTCGCTCCCCGGCCCCACCGAGACGCTGGTGGTGGCGGACCATACGGCCGATCCGCGACACGTGGCGGCGGATCTCCTGGCGCAAGCGGAGCACGAGGGGGCCCAGCCGGTCGTGGTAGTCACGCGCGAGGCGGTGTGGCACGAGGTCGAGCGCGAGCTCGAGCGCCAGCTCGCCGATCTGCCGACCGCGCTCACGGCGCGCGCGAGTCTAGCGACGCGCGGGCTGGCCGTCGTCGTCGCGGACGTGGAGGAGGCCTTGCGCGTCGCGAACGCGTACGCCCCGGAGCACCTGTGCCTGCTGGTCGAGGATCCGTGGTCGTGGGTCGCGGCCGTGGAGCACGCGGGCGGGGTGTTCGTGGGCGAGCACTCGATGGAGGCGCTCGGCGACTACGTCGCCGGGCCCAGCCACGTGATGCCCACCGGCGGTACCGCCCGCCACGCCAGCGCCCTGAACGTGCGTGACTTCCAGCGGGTCATGCCCGTGGTCGGCCTGTCGGCGCGTGCGTTGGCCGCGATCGGCCCTGCCGGGGCGCGCATGGCGCGTGCGGAAGGGCTCGAGGCGCATGCGCGTGCGATCGAGTCGCGACTCACGCCGCATGCGGCGAAGTAGCGCGGTGCCGCCGCCGACGCTCGTGTGGCTGGCGCCGCTGTTGCCTGGCGCGAGACGCAGGCGCTGCTCGCCTACCGCTTCGGCATGTTCCGATGAGGGTGCACGACCTGACGCAGGATCTCGACGTACATCTTGAGCCGGACGAACAGGCCGCGCCAGAAGCCCCGTTTCGCTTCCTTGGTCACCTGCGAGACACCCTCGAGCGTCACGTCGATGCTGCTCCAGCCCGCGGACGCGGCGTGGTTGGTGATGGCGACCTCGATGCCGTAGCGCGACTCGGCGAGTCCGGGCACCTCTAGCAGGCGCGCGCGCAGCACGCCGCGCTGGCCGTTGAGTTGGGGGGCGATGTGCTGCGCGGCCGTGGTCGTCCAGCGACCGCGGCTGAACACCCCGCGGGTCATGTCGGTCTCACCCGCGAGCACCGGCTGGGCCAGTGCCCGCACGTGCTCGGCGCGGAGGCCGGTCAGGTCGGCATCGACCAGCACCAACACCTCCTCGTCGCGGATCGCCGCCGCGGCGGCCACCGCCCCCCCTTTGCCGCGGTTGTCGGGCAGCCGCAGCACCTCGGCACCGGCCCCTCTCGCGGCGGCGCTGGTCGCGTCGCTGGAGCCGTCGTCCACCACCAACACCGGCCCGACGCCGGCGGCGTGGGCGCTGCGAACCACGTTCGCCACGGTCCCGGCCTCGTCGAAGGCCGGGATCACCACGACGGCGCGAGCGCCCGCGGGGGCCGCGGACGACGCAGCGCGGCCAAAGCGACGGCGCGCCGGCGCGTCAGCCGCCGAGGAGCCCACCGAGCTCCTGAACCGTGATCAGCACGATCAACGCCAACACCGCCATGATGCCCGCGAAGTGGATGGCCTCCTCCTGGCCGGGTCGGAACGGGCGGCCACGCGCCGCCACGACCGACGCCAGCAGCAGGCGGCCACCGTCGAGGCCCGGGATCGGCAAGAGGTTGAAGACCGCCAACGAGAAGTTGATCAGGGCCGCGAGCAGCAGCACCGGGGCCAACCCGACCTGCGCGGCCTGACCCACCATGGTGACCATGCCCACCGGCCCGGCGACGTCCTCGTTGGGGCGTCCCGACACCGCCGAGCCGAAACCGCGGACGAAGGCCACGACCATCTCCGGGAACATCCGCACCCCGAAGTCGACGCTCTCGACCAGTGCCGTCCCGAAGCCGACTGCCGGCACCATCAGGGGGCTGAGCTGCACGCCGAGCAGCGGCCGCTCACCCGGTCCGAGGTGCGGTGGCGGCCAGCTGGTGCTCACACTGCGCCGGGCCCCGTCCTCGGCGATGACGGTCAGGTCGAGCGCCCGCGCCCGCGCGAGCTCCGCCACCATCTGTTCGGGGTTCGGCTCGGCGATCGCGTTCAGCTGCGCCACCTCGTCGCCGACACGCAACCCGAGCGTCGCTGCGACCGATCCCTCGATCACCCCCACGATCCGGGCACCTTGCACCTCGACCGGCGTGCCCGACACGAGCTCGCGGTAGCCGGGCGCCAGCACCACGGCGCCAGCGAGCAGCAGCGTGCCCAACAGGTAGTTCGCCAGCACCCCGGCCGACAGCACCCACGCCTTGGGCCCGAGCCGCAGGCGCGCCATGCCCTCGGTGGGGGCGCGCAGGGTGCCGTCATCGTCGGCCGAGGCAGCCATCCCCGGTAGGTCGACGTAGCCACCGAGCGGCAGCGCCGAGAGGCGCCACTCGGTGCCGCTCCAGCGACGTCGCCAGATCACCGGACCCATGCCCACGCTGAAGGCCCGTACCGGCACCCCCACCGAGCGCGCGGCCAGGTAATGCGCCAGCTCGTGCACGATGACGGCCGTCATCAGGATTGCCAAGAACACGATTGCGGTCAGCACGATCTCACCCCTCCACCGTCCACCCCTCAGTATGCACGTGTCGGAGTCGCGCCACGGACGCCCAGCCCACGCTGGCAGCCGCGGCGGCGCCCGGGCGCGCCCGGCCGCGCCGGCTAACGGGTGCCCTCCATCGCGCGGATCACGTCGGTCTTGGCCAGGATCCCGACCACTCGGTTGGTCCTGTCGACCACGATCAGGCGCCCGAGCTCGCTGCCCGCGAGGCGACGCACGGCCAACTCCATGTCCTCGTCGGGCCGCACCGTGTCGGCCTCGCGCACCAGCGTGCGCAGGGGCACCCCCTCTTCGGCGAGTTCGGCCTCGGTGATGCGGGCCACGCCCAGGAGCCGCTCGTCGACATCGACGACCGGGTAGAGCTTGTGGGTCTTCCAGGTCCTGAGGGCGCGGAAGCGCTCGATCGGCATACCCTCGTCGACGGTCACGGGGTCGGGGCTCATGAACTCGCGCACCCGGCGTCCCTCGAAGGTGCGCCGCATCGTCTCGTACTGGACCTCGGCGCGCCCGGCGTTGTACACGAAGAACGCCACGACCATCAGCAGCAGGTTCAGCGACAGGAAGCCGTACACGCCCAGACCGATCGCCAGCACCTGCGACACGCCGCCCGCGATCGCCGTGGCCCGCTCGCGCGGCAGGGCCAGCGCCAACAGCGAGCGCAGCACCCGACCGCCGTCGAGCGGCAGCGCGGGCAGCAGGTTGAACATGGCGAGGAACACGTTGGTGATGGCGAGGTAGGCGACCACGAAGGTCGCGCCGCCGCCCATCCGGACGTTGCCCAGGAGCAGCGCCAACAGCGCTCCGAGCGTGGCGGAGGTGATGGGACCGACGATGGCGACCACCGCTTCGGCCCCGCGCTGCCGCGGCATCTCCTCGAGCTGGGCCACGCCGCCCAGGAACCAGAGCGTGATGCCCTTCGTCTGGACCCCGTAGGCGCGCGCCGTGAGCGCATGGCCGAGCTCGTGGATCACCACGCTCGCGAACAGCCCCAGCGCCGCGGTCAGGCCCAGCAGGTAGGGCGTGAGGCCCTGGGCCAGGGCATCGCCATCGACCTGCAGCCCCACCGTGGCCAGCAGCTCGGCGTAGGCCGGGAGCTGACTGGCGATCAACCACGCGAACAGCGGCAGCACCAGCGCGAACGACGGATCGAGCGACAGCGGGATACCGAGCAGCCGGAACGGCAGCCGCCAGCCGCGCCCCATCATGCGGCCACCCCCGCGCCGGCGACGGCCTCGCGGGCGAGGGCGCGAGCCTCGGCGTCCGCCGCCGGGAGCTCGTCCCAACCGCGCAGCTCCGGCCACGAGGCGGCCAGCACGTGCTCGATCACCTGCGGTATCCGGTCGAAGCGGAGTCCGCCCGCCAGGAAGGCCGCCACGGCCACCTCGTCGGCCGCATTGAGCGCCAGTGGTGCGCTGCCGCCGCGGCGCCCGGCCGCGTAGGCGAGGGCGAGGCAGGGGAAGCGTTCGGTGTCCGGCGCCTGGAAGGTCCAGGTGCCCGACAGCGGCAGCGGCTCGAGCGGCACGCGGCGGCGCAGCGGTGCTTCCAGCGCGTAGAGGATCGGCAGGCGCATGTCGGGCGGGCCGATCTGAGCCTTGACCGAGCCGTCGCAGAAGCGCACCAGCGCGTGCACCAGCGACTGCGGATGCACCACCACCTCGATCTGGTCGAACGGCAGGTCGAACAGCGCGGCCGCCTCGATCACCTCGAGGCCCTTGTTGAACAGCGTCGCGGAGTCGATGGTCACCTTCGGCCCCATGCGCCAGGTCGGGTGGGCCAGCGCCTGTTCGGGCGTGACCGTGGCGAGGTCCGCCGGACCCTCCCGGAAGGGCCCGCCCGACGCGGTGAGCACGACGCTCGCCACGCCCGCGCGCGGCTCGCCCACGAGCACCTGGTACAAGCCGGCGTGCTCTGAGTCGACCGGCGTGAGACGGCCGCCCGAGGCGCGCGCGGCGCGCCAGACCAAGGCGCCGGCACACACCATCGCCTCCTTGGTCGCGAGGGCGACGTGTCGCCCGGCTTCCAGCGCGGCGCGGACCGGGGCGAGGCCGGCGAACCCGGGCACCGCGGCCACCACCGTATCGGCATCGGCCCGGGCCAGCGCCAGCAGGCCCTCAGGACCGCTCAGGAGTTTCGTGCCCGGGGGCAAGCGGGCTTCGACGCGTGGCGCGACCTCGGGATCGCAGCTCACCAACCGCGGGCGCCAGCGCTGCGCCTGCGCCACGAGCGCGTCGGCGTCCCGGCCGGCCGCCAGGCCCACCACCCGGTGTCCCGCCCAGCCGGCCACCTCCAGTGCTTGGGTGCCGATCGAACCCGTCGACCCGAGCACGGTCACGCTGCGCTCGGTCAAAGGAGTCGGCCAGGCTTGGCCGATTGGATCCAGGCCGAACGTGGTCATGCCGCATTGTGCCACGCTGCGGCTGGGGCGGGCGGATCGCGGGCTCTGGTAGCATGGCCGCATCGAGCGTTTCGGTTGAGGAGGCACGCATGCTGGTGCGCGATTGGATGACCCGCGATCCGCAGACGGTATCGGCGACGACACCGGTGATGGAGGCGATGCAGCGGCTGCGCGAGGGCGGCTTCCGGCGCCTGCCGGTGGTGCAGGACGGAAACCTGGTGGGCATCGTCACGGATCGCGACCTCAAGGAGGCGACGCCGTCGAAGGCGACGACGCTGTCGATCTACGAGCTGAACTACCTGCTCAGCAAGCTGCTGGTCAAGGACGTGATGGTGGCGGCGGTGATCACCGTGAGCCCGGACGATCCGATCGAACGCGCCGCGCTGTTGATGGAGGAGCACCGCGTGTCGGGGCTGCCGGTCATCGAGGGCGGCGTCATCTCCGGGATCGTCACCATCACCGACTTGTTGCGGGCCTTCGTGGAGTTCCTGGGACTCCGCGAGGGCGGCGTGCGGGTGACGCTCGAGGCGCCCGACGCGCCCGGCATGCTGGCGCGTGTCGCCGCAGCGGGGCCGCCGTCGAACATCATCGCCGTCGCTACCGCGGGCGTGGTGGCGGGCGAGCGGCGACAACTGGTCCTGCGAGTGGTCGGGGAGGCGGCGGAGGGCTTCGCCGAGCGCGTGGCGAACGCCGACATCGTCGTGCGCGACGTGCGCTGAGCGTGTCGGACCAGGCAGCGCTGGCGACCTCACTGCGAGCCGAGGCCGGCGGCGGCCGGGTGGCGCACAGTCCGTTCCTGGAGCCGGCCGAGGCCGACGCGCTGTTGCCGGCCGTGCGCGCACCAGGCGTGGACGCCGCCGCCTGGGGCGGGTTTCCCGGCGCGCGCAGGAGGGTCGTGACGGCCCGCCCCGATCACGTGCCGGCGGCCACGCCGGCGCTGGTGGCCTGGTACGTCGCCGGGGCCCACGACCCGGTGACGCTGCGCGCCGCCCTGCGCGCCGCAGGAGTGGCCGCCGACGCGTTGGGTGACGTGGTCGGGCATACCGACGGCAGCTCGGTGGTGGCGCTCGCGAGCGTCGCGGCACCGGCGGAGGTCGCGCTCGAGGGCGTCCGGCGGCCCCTGGAGGTCGCCAGCGTCGAACGGATCGCCGCCGGCTCGAGGAAGCGGTTGACGGCGGTGGTGCCGTCGCTGCGCGTGGACGTCCTCGGCGCGCGCGCTTTCGGCGTGTCGCGCAGCTGGTTCGCCAAGGGGGTGGCGGCCGGACACGTCCGGCTCAACGGCCGACCGGCCGACAAAGGCAGCGAGGCCGAGGCTGGCGACGAGGTGTGGGCGGAGGGACTCGGCCGCTTCCGGGTGCTCGACCTGCACGGGACGACGCGCAAGGGGAGGGCGCGCGTCGAGCTGGAGGTCGAGCGAGGCTGAGGTTCGTCGCGGCGTCAGGTGCGGACGCGCTTCCCCTCGCGTCGACCGCGCGCCTTGAAGACGGTCCGGATCGGCACCTCGGCGAAGCCCAGGTCCTCGCGAATCCGGTTGCGGAGGTATTGCTCGTAGGCCCTGGTGACGTAGCGCTCGTTGTTGACCGAGAACACGAAGGTCGGCGGGGCCACCGTGACCTGGCTGCCATAGAAGAGGCGCAGCGGTGTACCGCGGAAGTTCGGTGGCGTCTGGCGCTGCGTCCAGACGTCGATCCAGCGGTTGAGCACACCCGTCGAGACGCGGATCCTGGCGGCGTCGTACACCCGGACCACCGCCGCGAGCAAGGCGTGCAGACCGAACACGGTGAGCGCCGAGGTCTCCACGCGCGGCACCGCCGCGAGGTGCACGAGCGCCTCGGCGAGCTCCTTGCGGGTGCGCTCGAGGGCATCGTCCGCGACCAGGTCCCACTTGTTCACGGCCATCACCAGCGGCACGCCGTGCTCGAGGGCGAGGTTGCCCACGCGCATCTCGTGATCGCCGAAGGTGGTCGGATCGACGACCAGGATCGCCACGTCGGCCCGGCGGGTGGCCTCCTCGCTGCGCAGCGAGGCGTAGTACTCGATGTCGCCCTCGGCCTTGCGGCGCAGGCCGGCGGTGTCGATGAGCACGAAGGAGCGTCCGCCGTACTCGAAGCGCACGTCGATCGTGTCGCGCGTGGTCCCGGGCGCATCGGCGACGATCACGCGCTCCTCGCCCAGGAGCGCGTTCATGATGCTCGACTTGCCGACGTTGGGCCGGCCCACGATCGCCACCCGGACCGGGTCGTCTTCGGCCTCGTCCTCGTCGTCGGGGAGGCGCTCGGCGATGGCGTCGAGCAGTTCGAAGGTGCCGAGCGCGTGCTCCGCCGCCGTCGGGAAGGGGTCACCGAAACCGAGCCCGTGGAGTTCGAAGTAGGCGCTCTGCTCCTCGTGGCGCGGGTCGTCCATCTTGGTGGCGACGAGCAGCACGGGCGCGTCGTGGCTGCGCAAGAAGCCGGCGACCTCGTGGTCGCCGGCGCTGAGGCCTGCGCGGCCGTCGACGCAGAAGAGCACCAGATCGACGTCGCGCAGGGCATCGGCGACGCGTGCGGCGATGGCGCGCTCCCACTCGTCGCCCGACCAGAGCCCACCGGTGTCGAGCAGCGTGAAGTGGACCCCCGCCGCAGTCTCGACCTCGGCCGCCTTGACGTCACGCGTGACACCGGCGAGGTCGTCCACGATCGCCTCCCGCCGTCCCAGTAGGCGGTTGAACAGGGTCGACTTGCCGACGTTCGGGCGTCCAATGATCGCGACCTTAGCCACAGCGCTCGCCGACCTCCAGCCGAGCTCCGCGCGCCCAGGCGGCAGCCTGCTGGCGCGGACGACCGGGCGACTGGAGCACCTCCAGGATCACCGTGCCCGCTCCCGTGACGACGTGCACGCCGCGCTCGTCGATCGCGCACACCGTCCCCGGCTCGAGCGCCGGCGGCGTGGCAGCGGACGCAGCCGTGCGGGACAATGCCAACACCTTCACCAGCGCCACGCCCTGCTGGCCCCGGCGCTCGAACCAGCTCCCCGGCCAGGGGGTGACCCCCCGGTGGCGCGCGAAGACCGCCTCGGCGTCGTCCTCCCAGCGGATGCGGCCGTCGGCACGCCCGAGTTGGGGTGCCCGCGTGGCCGCGGCGTCATCCTGCGCGTTGCTCGGCAGCGCATCGCGAGCGA
This sequence comes from Trueperaceae bacterium, assembly GCA_007130855.1. Taxonomy (GTDB): domain Bacteria; phylum Deinococcota; class Deinococci; order Deinococcales; family Trueperaceae; genus CSSed10-48. The sequence goes on from SLRS01000115.1 coordinate 38,627, forward strand.
GCAGCGCCAGCGCCTGCGAGAGGGCCTCTGCGCCGAGCAGCGCCAGGCGCTCCGTCAGCTGTCCGGCGGTTTCGTCCGGCGCGATCGTCGTGCGCAGCACGTGGCGTACCGGCCCGGTGTCGAGACCGGCCTCGGTCTGCATGATGCTGACGCCCGTCTCGCGCTCGCCTTCGATGAGCGCCCACTGGACCGGAGCCGCGCCGCGGTACTTGGGCAGCAGGCTGGCGTGCACGTTCAGGAAGCCGTGGCGCGGGATGCGGAGCAACGCCTCGGGGAGCAGCTTGCCGTAGGCGGCGGTGACGGCCACGTCGAGCTCGAGTGCGCGCAGACGCTCCCTGAACGCCTCGTCACGCTTGAGGCGCTCGGGTTGCGCCAACGGCAGCTCGTGCTCGCGAGCCCAGGCTGCCGCGGCCGGGGTCCGCGGCGCCATGCCGCGACCAGCCGGCTTGTCGGGCTGGGCCACCACGAGCACGAGCTCGTGCTCGCTCCGGAGCCGTTCGAAGCTGGGGATCGCGAAGGCGGGCGAGCCGAACGCCGCCAGGCGCAGCCGCGGTGCGCGTGACGGCGCCTTCCCCGCGTTCACGCTCAGCCGCCCACTCGGGCGCTCACGCGCGCGTCGCGGCGCAGGGCGGCCTTGGCGTCGCGCTGCATCTGCGCCAACTCGAGGCGGTGCTCGTCCATGAACGCGTAGCGCTCGGCTTCGCTCAGTCGGTCGAGGAAGAGCACCCCGTCGAGGTGATCGGACTCGTGCTGGAGCACGACCGCGAAGCGCCCCGCGGCCGCGCACTCGTGCCACGCGCCGTGCAGGTCCTGGTAACGCACCAGCAGGCGGGCGCTCCGCTCGACGTTCTCGTGGTAGAGCCCCGGGAGGCTGAGGCAGCCCTCGATGCCGGAGCGGCGCCCCTGGCGGGCCTCGAGGCGCGGGTTCACGAACACCAGCGCACGCGCGCGCTGCTCCTCGAGCGTCGGTTCGTGCGGGGCCTCGGCGGGCTCGTCCTCCAAGCTCGGCGGGCGCTCGGGCTCGGTCGCCGCCCCGGCCACCACGAAGACGCGCGCGCCGATCCCGATCTGCGGCGCCGCCAGGCCGAGGCCGTCGGCCTCGATCATGGTGTCGATGAGATCTGCCGCCAACGAGGCGAGCTCGGCGTCGAAGGTGCTCACGGTGCGAGCGGCGCGGCGCAGGACCGGGTCACCGTACAGTCGGATGGGCTGGATCATGCTGACTCCCGCGGCCGACACGGACTCACGGGACCATGTTCGGCTGCTCGTAGCGAACGCTGGCGGTGACCTCCCCGAGGAGCGACACGCCCGCCGGCGTGGCGACGTTCACGGCGAGAGTATACCGGCCTGGAGGAGGTCGCTCGGTCGGCAGCGCGATCGCTCCGACGAGCTCGTCGAGCTGGTCCAACACGCTCGGAGGCCCGACCAACTCCACCGTCTCGTGCGACAGCACCACCTCGCCGACGTGGTTGATCACCAGCGGCAGCAGCCGGAGCGGCACTTCGCGGCGGACCAGCAAGCGCTCGACGCTGGTCGTGACGGTGACCGTGTTCGGGGTGACGGCGACGTCGTCGACGGGCCGGCCGGTGGCGTCGGCCGCGAACGGCGCGGCGCTGCTCTGCTCCTGTCGCGCGTCGACCGCGACCAGCACCTGCGTCACGCGTTCGAGCCGTGCGCTGCGGCCGCGCACCGTCACCACGTCGGGCTCCGCCAGGCTGTGCAAGCGTCCGTCCGCGGGCTGCGCACCGAGGTGGACGATCGTCACGGGCACTTCGCGAGTCGCGACGCGCTCGAGGATGCCGAGCACCTCGGCGGGGTTGACCCGCTCGAGCACCACCCCCTGCGGCGGCGACACGCTGACCGGTGCCGTGAAGTCGCCGCTCAGGCCGGACAGGTCGAGTACCGCCTCGACGCTCTCGGGCCGCAGCCGGTCGAGCCGTTGGCTGGAGCCTGACACCGTCACCTCGGCCACCTCCGGGATGCCGATCGGCACCAGGTCGGCGGCGATCCCCTCGACGGTGATCGGCACCAGCATGCTGCGCTGCGCGATGGTGGTGTCGCTGCCGGTCACGAAGATCCACATCAGGAACGCCAGGCCCAGCGCCGCCAGCTTTCGCGGCCAGCGGAAGATGCTGCGCTGCCACAACTCCTTGGGGGTCACGCGGCGTACACCTCCTGCAGGGTACTGAGCACGTCCGCGGGCGCGATGTCGGCACGGAGCTCGCCCTGTTGGGCGACCGAGACGGTGCCGCGCTCCTCACTGACCACGATCACCAGGGCGTCGGAGACCTCGGCCAGACCGAGGGCGGCCCGGTGCCTGGTGCCGAGGCGCGCCATCCAGCCCTCGTCCTCGTCGCGGTCGGAGAGCGGCAAGATGGCGCCGGCATGGGTGATCACGTCGTCTCGGATGATCACTGCGCCGTCGTGCAGCGGCCCGCGACTGGCGAAGATGGTGTGCAGGAGCGCCGCGCTCACGGGAGCCCCCAACTCGCGGCCGGCGCGACCGTAGGCAGCCAGCGGGGTGGTGCCCTGGAGGGCGATCAGGGCCCCCACGCGCTGTTGGGCGAGGTCGCGGACCGCGGTCATGATCTCCTGGACCGGATCGCCGCCGGCGGCGCCGCGCCGCCGTCCCCGGCCCACGCGTTCGAGCGCGGCGCGCAGCTCCGGCTGGAACACCACCACCACCGCGATGAACGCGACGGGGGCGACCCGGTCGAACAGGAAGCGGGTCCCTTCGAGGCCCGTCTGGGTCGCGATGAACCACAACACCAGCAGCGCTGCGAGCCCGCGGAACACGTTCCAGGCGCGCGACTCGATCAGCAGCGCGTAGGCGTGGTAGAAGAGCACGGCCAGGATGACGACGTCGATTGCGTCACGCAGGCCGAAGTCGTCGGGCGGAGCCACCAATGCCTCCTCGGGCGGGCGCAGGATGCACGGCCCGACAGTAAGGCAGGACCGCGCGTGGACCGGGGTTGGGCGCGCACTCCGCTACGCGCGTGGTGCACGGCGTCGTGGTACTCGATGGTATCACGCGCTGCCGACCCGACCGTGTGAGCGCTCGGGTGCGCGTGCGTGGGGTAGGCTCGGCTGACGGAGGTACCACTGCATGGAACGGATCCACCAACGGCTCGCCACCCTCAGGGGGTATCTTTGACCTCGCCGGCGCCCGTGCCCGGCTCGAGGAGCTCGACCCGCAGCTGAACGATCCCGCCATCTGGAACGACCCCCGGCGGGCCAAGGCCATCACCCAGGAGACCACCCGGCTGCGCCGCGTGGTCGAAGGCTTCGCACGCCTCGAGGACGACGTCGAGGGGCTCGTCGAGTTGTGGGAGATGGCCGGCGAGGACGACCAGGAAGAGCTCGAGGCCGAGCAACGCCGGGTCGAGCGCGAGCTCGACGGGCTGTACCGGGAGACGCTGTTCAAGGGCGATCACGCGGAGCGTGCGGCGATCGTGACCATCAAGCCCGGGGCCGGCGGCACCGAGTCGTCGGACTGGGCCGGCATGCTGCTGCGCATGTACCAGCGTTTCGCCGAGCGCAACGGCTTCACGGTGGAGCTGCTCGATGCAGTCGGCAACGACGCGGCGCCCAACGGCATCGACTATGCCCAGCTGATCATCCGCGGCGAGCGGGCTTTCGGCCTGTTGCAGGTGGAGGGAGGCGTGCATCGATTGGTGCGCGTCAGCCCTTTCGATGCCCAGAACCGGCGCCACACCAGCTTCGCCTCGGTCGAGGTGCTGCCGGAGATCGACGACGCCATCGAGATCGACATCGACCCCAAGGACCTGCGCGTCGACGTGTACCGGTCGTCGGGGCCGGGGGGCCAGTCGGTGAACACCACCGACTCGGCGGTGCGGGTGGTGTACCGGGGCGGCACGCCCGACGAGATCGTAGTCACCTGTCAGGACGGCAAGTCGCAGATCAAGAACCGTGAGAAGGCGCTGACCGTCTTACGGTCACGCCTGTGGGAGCGTGCGGAGTCGCGCCGTCGCGACGAGCAGATGAAGGCCAGGGGCGACCAGAAGGCCATCGAGTGGGGCTCCCAGATCCGGAGCTACGTGCTCGACAAGCAGTACGTCAAGGACCACCGGACCGCCGCGATGCGGCACGATCCCGGGGCGGTCCTCGACGGCGATATCGAGGACCTGATCTGGGCCGGACTCGAATGGCGTGCAGGCGCCGACGCCGGCATCGCAGCGGGCGCCTGAGGCTCGCTCCAGGGGCGGCGGCGTTGCGGATCCTGGCCATCGCCGACGCCGTCTCGCCGTTCGTGTACACGGAGCGCTTCCCCGCCACGGTGCCGCCTTTCGACGTGGTGCTCTCGGCAGGCGACATGCCCGGGCACGTCCTCGAGTTCCTGGCCACCAAGTTGCGGCTGCCGCCGGTGTACGTGATCGGGAACCACGGCAACGCCTACCTGCGTACGGACGAGGACCCGGACGCGGTGCGCCTCCCCGGGGGCTGCATCAACGCCCACGGCCGCGTCGTGGACGTGGCCGGCGTGCTCGTCGCAGGCGTGGAGGGCAGCGCACGCTACCGGCCGGGGCCGCATCAGTACTCCGAGTGGGCGATGCATCGCCACGTGCTGGCCCTGACACCGCGGTTACTGCTGCGACGCTGGCGGCACGGGCGTGCGGTCGACGTGCTGCTCACCCATGCGCCGCCCCTCGGTCCGCATGCCGGCAGTGACTATGCCCACCGCGGCGTGGCGGCCTTCAACGCCTTCCATCGCCGCTGGCGACCGCTGCTCCACGTCCACGGTCACGTCCACCTGTCCGGCGCCAACGCACCGCGCTCCTACGTGAGTCCCGAAGGGGTGCTGGTGGTGAACGCCTTCGAGTACACCGTCATCG
>SLRS01000112.1 GCA_007130855.1 Trueperaceae bacterium
CTCGCGTGGAACGACTTCATCTACGCGCTGATCTTGACCCAGTCTGACGCCAGCAAGACGATCCAGATCGGCATCGCTGACCTCCTCTCGTTCTTCGGTCAACGCAACTGGGGAGGCCTCATGGCGACTTCGGTGCTGGCCGCGTTGCCCGTCATCGTAGTCTTCTTCTTCGTCGAGCGCTACTTCACCGAAGGCCTGGCGCAGGGTGGGGTGAAGGGATGACGGTACCCGCTGCCGCCGATGAACTCGTCGGTCGGGCCCTGCCCAACGTTCGGGCCACGTTGACCGGTGCTGGTGAGGATGGTTTTCCATTTGCCGCCGTGGCGACCGACGGTGACCATCGTTGGACGCTGACCCATGGCGAGTTCTGGACCGAAGGGCTGTGGCTCGGTCAGTTGTGGTGGGCGTACGAGCATTCAGGCGATCGAGCCTTCTTCCGCGCGGCCGAGTCGCTCTACGAACGTATCAGGTACCGTCGTCATGATCCTTCCACGCATGACCTCGGCTTCCTCTTCGTCCCTTCCGCGCTCCGTGCCTGGAAGGTGACCGGGCATGAGCGCTACCGACTGGATGCGATCGAAGCGGCACGGACACTGACCGGACGCTACGATCCGGAGTGCCAGGTGATCCTGGCGTGGGACATGCTCGACGGTGTATCGATGGGTCGCGTCGCCATCATCGACACGCTCGTCAACCTCCAGCTCCTCTACTGGGCCTCCTCTGAAACGCGTGATCCTCGGTTCGATGACGTCGCCAGAAGCACCCTCGATGCGATGATCCGCCTGTTCGTCAGGGCGGATGGTTCGACGCGGCAAATGGTGCGCTTCGAGGGTACGGGCTGCACCCTACGAGCGGTCGCGGCGAGACACCAAGGATACGGTCCAGAGTCCTGCTGGTCGCGCGGGCTCGGCTGGGGCATCTACGGGCTCGCCAGTGCCTACGAGCATCTCGCGGACGAGAAGTACCTCGACACGGCGGGGAGGTTGATCGACTACTACCTGGAGAACGCGCCCGGGGATCTCGTGCCGCTCTACGACTTCGCTGACCCTGCCGGTGTTGCGGGGGCGCCACGCGACTCGTCGGCCGCCACGATCACCGCTGCGGGCCTCGCCAGATTGTGGCGCGTCACTGGGTCGGAGCGCTACGGTGCCTTGGCGCGTTCGATCATCGGCAGTCTCGTCGACAACGGGTACTTCGTGCCGGACGAGGAGCGCGCCGGGGGTCTCATCGCGCACGGCTGCTTCCACTATCCGAGACGGCTGTTCATCGATACGGAACTCGTGTTCGGCGACTACTACTTCGTCGAGGCCCTGACGCTGCTGCGGAGCGATGGGCGCAGCGACGTTCGGTCGTGTGCAGTCACGTGAGGGCGCCATGCTCGTGCGCCTGTTGCGGAAAGGACGTATGACATGACGGTGCAATCCGCCGGCTGCTTTGACGGTGTAATCGTACCGCTGGTCACGCCGCTGGATGCCGAGCGCGAGGTCGACCGACAGGGCGCCGCGGCGCTGACCGAACACGTCGTTGGCGGCGGCGTTTCGGCGCTGTTCCTGAACGGCACGACGGGCGAGTTTCCCGGACTGCCGGTACGGCACCTCACGACCTTGCTGGATGTGGTCACCAGCGAGCTACGTGGGCGGGCTCAGTTGCTGGTCGGCGTCGGCGCGACGACGACACGAGGGGTGCTGTCGCTCATGAAGGAGCTCGACGATCCCAAGGTGGATGCTTGGGTCGTGCTCACGCCGTACTACCTGACCCTCGACCAGGCAAGCCTCGCCGAGCACTTCCTGGCGATCGGAGACCACAGCACGAAGCCCGTCTTCCTCTACGACATTCCCCAGTTCACGCAGAACAAGCTGTCGGTGCCAACGATAGCGCGCCTGGTGGATCACGCACGGATCTTGGGCATCAAGGACAGTAGTGGCGACTGGCAGCACTTTCGAGAGTTGCTGGCAGTCCGCTCACCGAGGTTCGCGGTCGGGCAAGGCGACGAGACGCAGATGGCCAGGAGCCTCGAGCAGGGTGCGGACGCGATCGTGCCAGGCATTGCCAACCTGATACCCGAGGTGTGCGTGGAACTCGCCAGCGCCTGCCGCGCGGGCGACGTGCAGCGCGCCTCTGGCGCCCAGGCGGCGATCGACTCGGCAAGACGGATGTACCAACGCGTCTACTGGCTGACGGCCCTGAAGGCCGCCTTGAGCCTCGAGGGACTCTGTCAGCCGTACTGCCTCGAGCCGATTCGTACGGCCGATGCCGTCGTGCTCGAGATGACAAGAGAGGCGCTCGTCGTCTGATCGTGGACGCAGCCCGCGTCGATGCCAGGGCCGTGGCGCTGGCTCTCGTGCTCACCGCAACGGCGGGATCCGGGCCGACCAGGACGCCAAGTCGATCGTCTCGGCGGCGTCGGCGGCGTCGACGTTGGCGCTACGGAACACCTCGGGTCGATGGCCGTGCGCGAGGAGCCAGGCGATCGCCTCGACCACCACCGCCTCGAGCAGCGCCGCGCCGATGACGGTCGAGAGCGGGCCGGTAGGCACCGCCAGGCCGGGGAGTGCCAGCGCCGCGTCACCCGCGCTCACGCCGGTGTCGAGCACCAGATCGGCGACCTCGAAGAGCCGCAGGCCGCTCGGATGCCGCGCGGTCACCGAGCGGGCGTGTGGCAGTGAGGTGAGGGCGATGACCCGCGCGCCCAGGCGCGCGCCCACCATGGCGGCCTCGATCGGGTAGGCGTTGCGGCCGGAGTTCGAGGCGACCACGAGGACGTCCCCGGGACCGAGGCCGGCGGCCTCGAGGCGCACCTCGGCGATGCCGGACAGGCGCTCCATGCGGCTGCTCGAGAGCGCGGCGTCGTGGAGCATCAGCGCCGGATCGAGGATCGGGAGCACGGCGACGAGGCCGCCGGCACGGTAGAAGACCTCCTCGGCGAGCATGTGCGAGTGGCCGCTGCCGGTGACCGCGAGCAGGTGTCCGCCGGCCACCGCCTCGCCCACCCAGGCGCCGGCTTCGGCGACGCGTTCGGCCTGCGAGGTCCTGGCACGCTCGAGCGTGGCGAGCGCCGAGCGCAAGTAGCGGTCGGCGGCAGCTCCGGCGCTCGTTCCGGCGGCGTTCATGGGAGTTTCCGCCCCATCAGGAGCGTGTCGGGGTCGTCGGGCTCGCTGGCGACGTGCTCGAAGCCGAGCGCTCGGTAGAAGCCCAGGGCGCGCTCGTTGCGCGGGCTCACGCCGGCGTGGACGCCCGGTGCGCCGCGGGCGACGAGCGCCTCGAGGAGCGTGGCCATCATGCGGCGGCCATGGCCGCGGCCCTGTGCGCGGGGCAGCAGGTCGATGTGGAGGTGGGCGGGGTACGCATCGAGGTCGCGCGGGAGCGTGATGGAGGGCGCGAACAGCTCGGCGAGGAGGCGCTCGTCCTCGCTGTCGGTGTCGACGCTCGCGGCTCCGAGCGCGGGCGGTGGGCCGAGCGCGGCACGAAGCGGTGGCAGCCAGGCCTCCTCGAAGCGTCGGTAGAAGCGCTCGCTGTCGGCGGTGCCGAGCACGTAGCCGCAGGGCCCCACGTCGTCCTCGAGCGTGTACGAGAGCGTGGGCTCGAGATCGAGGTAGGGACCGACGTAGCGGTGCCCGAGCAGCGACGGGTCGCGGAACGAGGCGCTGGCATCGTCGCCGTCGCGGCCCGTGGCGAGGCAGACGGCGTAGAGGGCCTCCCGGTCGCTCGGGCGGTAGGGCCGGATCAGCGCGTGGCGGGTGCCGCTCATGGCACCTCCTCCATCGGCGCCGTGCCGGCAGGTGGCGTCGTGGCCGGCGCCGCGATCGCACCGCCGTCGTCGAGCGGCAGCAGTGCCTGCACGTCGGCGGCGAAACCGCGGCGGTAGGTGTTGGGGAGCCGGTCGGGGCGGCCGAAGCGTGCGCCGCTCCCGGCGCGGGCGCGGTGCTCGAGGTAGTCGGCGAGCACTCGACTCTCGGCCCGCGCCTCCCAGATCACGGCGTAGAGGGCGTACAGCAGTCCGCGGTCGGTGAGTTCGGTCAGGCGCTCGAGCAAGCGCTCGACATCGTGGGCGAAGTCGCGCCAGCGCGCCAGGCGCGGATCCCCGGGGTCGCCCGGCGCCCCCAGGAGCGCGCGGGCGTCGCGCAGGAGCGCCTCGACGGCGGGACCGCTCGACCACGGCAGGTAGCAGAGTTCGGTGAGCAGCCGCAGCTCGTCGCGGCCGAGGGCCTCGCCGCCATCGAGCGTCAGGCGCGCTCGCCAGGCCTCGAGCGCCGCCTCGAGCGCCGTCTCGGGGACGTAGCCGGCGGGGTCGGCCAGGTAGGCGGCGAGGGTGGCGAAGGCGACCTCGTTCACCTCGAAGGGGGTGTTCGGGTTGGTGAAGAAGCCGGCACTGGCGGCGCGCAGGTCGGCGCCGCGGCCGCTCAGCGGCCCCAGGTAGAGGCGCCGCAAGTCGTAGTCGTTGGCGTGGAGGTTGTCCCAGATGACCGGGCGGCGGTGCAGGGCGGCGCTCACGTCGGCCAGGGACGCGGCGTCGATGCGCTCGCTGACGATCTCGTCGCCGGTCCAGAAGACGTCGACGTCGGGCCCCAGGCGCTCGCCGAGCGCGTGCAGGTAGGCCCAACCGTCACCCGCGGCGTCGGCCATGGCGCGGCAGTAGTCGGTGGGGCAGACGATGCGGCGCCCGTCGGGGACACGCTCGCGCAGGTGGGCGAAGAGCCCCTCGGCCAGGTGCGCCTGCGCCACGGCGAAGCTGCCGAAGCGCTCGGCGCTGTCGGCGTCGAGCGCGTGCGGGATGTCGTCGAACAGGAGGATGACGTCGCGCACGCCGAGGTCGAGGAGCTGATCGACCTTCGCGACCAGCCGCTCGAGTTCGACCCCGGCGGCGTAGCGGATGTCGAGACCGGGGGCGATGGCGTAACCGAAGCGTATGCCGTGCGCGCGGCAGGCGTCGACGAGTTCGCGTAGCTGCGCGGCCTCGGAGGGCTCGTAGCGCTCGCGCCAGCGGGCGCGCAGCTTGATGTCGTCCTTCGGGGCGTAGTGGTAGCTGTCGTAGCCCCAGTCGCGCAGGCGCGGGAGCAGCTCCAGCCGCTGGTCGTGGCGCCAGGGGCGTCCGTAGAAGCCCTCGAGCACACCGCTGAGGTAGGGGCGGTCGGACTCGCTCACGTGACTCCTCTCGGGATGCGGGGTCGGGTTGCGGCCGGGCTCGGGTCAGTCGAGCGCTCCCGTGGTGAGACCGGCGATGACGTGGCGTTGGAACACGAAGTAGAGCACCAGGATCGGCACGGTGGTGATCGACAGGGCCGCGAAGACGAGCCGGTAGTCGACGAGGTAGTAGCCGGAGAAAGCGAGCAGCCCGGCGGGAAGTGTGCGCAGGCGCTCGTCTTGGATGAACAGCATCGCGAAGAGCAGCTCGTTCCAGAGGTTGACCAGGTTGAGGATCACGACCGTGGCAAGGGCCGGACGCACGAGCGGGAACATCACGAAGGCGTAGGTCTGGAACAAGCTGGCGCCGTCGATGCGGGCGGCGTCCTCGAGCTCGCGCTCGAGCGTGAGATAGTACGAGCGCAGCAAGTAGATGGTGAGCGCCAACGGCCAGCTGGTGTAGGGGAGGATCAGCGCCCAGTAGGTGTTGAGGAGCTGGAGGTCGCGCAGCAGGAAGAACAGCGGGATGATCACGACCTGCGCCGGCAGCAGCAGGCCGATCAGCAGCAGATAGAAGAGCTCGTCGCGGCCGCGGAAGCGCAGCCGCGCGAAAGCGTACGCGGCGAGGCTGGCGATCATGACCAAGGCGGTCACCGACACGCCGGTCACCAGCAGGCTGTTGAGGTAGAGGCGACCGAGGTTGCCGAGCTGCCACGCTTCGACGAAGTGATGCCAGTTCCAGACGCTCGGCAGCGCGATGGGGGTGTTGGCGATCTCCTGGTTCGTCTTGAACCCCGAGTACAGCATCCACACCAGCGGAAACGCCATCCCCACCACGACGGTCACACCCACCCAGTAGTGCAAGACGGTGCCGAGCGGGAAGCCGCGGGCTCGTGGGAGGGCGCTAGTACTCAACGGCGTGCCTCCGGCGCGTGGCGAGCAGGTAGACCAGGGAGACGACGCCCACGACCGCCGTCATGACGATGGTGAGCGCGGCACCGTAACCCATGTTGTGGCGGTCGAAGGCCTGCTTCACGATCCAGGTGGTCGGGATCTCGGTGGCGTTGAAGGGGCCGCCGTTGGTCATGGTGAAGAACAGGTCGAACGCCGCGAAGCCGCCGGTGACGCACAGCAGCACCGCCACCACACCCGTCTCGCGCAGCAGCGGCAGGGTCACGTGCCACAGGCGCTGCAACGGGCTGGCGCCATCGAGCATCGCTGCCTCGTAGAGCGAGACGGGGATGCGCCTGAGCGCTGCCAGGAAGATGATCATGTAGAAACCGGCGTACTTCCAGCCCGACACGATGATCACGGCCAGCATGGCGGTGCCGCCGTCCGAGAGCCACGGGTGCGCCCACTCGCCGAGGCCCGCCGCGCGCAGGCCCTCGTTCAGGAGGCCCCGGCGGTAGTCGTACACGTAGGTCCACAGCAGGCCCGCGGCCACCATCGAGAGCACCATCGGGGAGAAGAACAGGCCGCGCATGAAGCCGAAGCCGCGCCGGTCGCTCGCGAGCAGCACCGCGACGAGCAGGCCGAACGCCACCTCCACGACGAGCGTGCCGGCGATGTAGACAGCGACGTTGAGGTAGGAGCGGACGTGGATGCTGTCGTTCCAGGCGCGCACGTAGTTCCGCAGCCCCACCCACGCTGGCGTGCCGAGCCCCTCCCACACCGTGAAGCTGTAGTAGAGGGCGCTCGCGAGCGGGAGCAGGACGAAGGTGGCGAACAGCGCCAACGCCGGCACGACGAAGAGGTACTTCTGGAACGTCTCGAGCCGCGCCGCGCGCGACGCTCGAACGGCGCGGCCGCCGGTCGTGCGCTCGGTGCGGCTCGGGAGTCCCATCGTTGCGGTCGTCGCTCCTCAGCGCAGCGGCGCGAGCTGCTCGTCGATCCAGGCGAGCGCCTCGGTAGGCGAGCGGAGGCCGCCGGCCACGAGCGCGGCGCCCTGGTAGAAGATGTCGGCGATCTCGACGGGGTAACCGGTGTCGGGCGGCGGAACGAGCTCGTTGGCGTCGAGGAACAGGTCCGCGAGCGCCTTGTTGTGCTCGTCGATGTCGGCGGCGGCCATGGCGCCCTCGATCGGGCTGAAGCGGCCGGCCTCGGCCCAAGCGACCTGGTTGTCGAAGGAGGTGAAGTAGCGCAAGAAGGTGATCGCCTCGTCGACGTGCTCGCTCCGGGCGCTGACCTCGAAGCCGGTGGCGAGGCCGATGATGCTCTGGGGATCACCCGCGCCGCCGGCGATGATCGGGGTGTTGAAGGCGTCGTACTCGAAACCGTCGGGCGCGGTGGTGAGCGCGTTGGAGATCAGCCACGAGCCGATGGGGTGCATCGCACCCGCGCCCTGGAAGAACGCGGTCATCGACTCGCTCGCACCGAGACCGGCGAGGTCGCGGTTGAAGGCGTGCGCCTCGGCGAGTTCGGCGAAGCGCTCGAAGGCCTCCTCGAAGGCGGGCTGCGAGAACGGCTCCTCGAGGCTGAGGACCCGATCGAAGAGGTCCATGCCGACCACGCGAGCCGTGATGTGCCCGGCCCAGTTCCCGAGCGGCCAGAACTGCTGGTTGCCGAGGATGATCGGCGTCACGCCCGCCGCGCGCAGCGTGCGCACGATGTCGAGGAACTCGTCCCACGTCTCGGGCTCGTCGAGGTCGTGCTCGGCGAAGATCTCGGTGTTGTACCAGAGCACGGTGGTGACGTCGAAGGCGTACGGCATCATGAAGATGCGATCGCCGACCATCGTGCCGGTCCCCTCCGACCAGGAGGCATCGAGGAAGGTGTCGCCCCAACCGTCCTCGGCCAGGTAGTCGGTGAGGTCGAGGGCGAAGCCGAGCTCGGCGTCGCGACGCACCAGGTCGCCGCCCCACTGGAACCAGATGTCGGGCGGATCGTTGCTCTGCAGCATGGCGATCAGGCCAGTGTCTTGGTAGATCTCCATGTCCTGCGGGATCTGGCGGATGCGGATGTTCGGGTGCGCCTCGTGGAAGGCTTCGATGATCTCGTCGAAGGTGACGCGGTGTGCGCCGCCGGTCATGGTGTGGGCGATGCTGATCTCGACCTGGGCCGCGACCGCGCCGAGCACGAGCGCGGCGACGAGGACGGCGAGCAGGCGGCGCAGAGGGCTTCGTAGGTTGACACGCATGTGGGTCTCCTTCGTCATGGCGGGCTGGAGCGAGGGCTGGGCGGGCGGCGAGCCTCCTAACTCGCGGCGAGCGCGGTGGCGCTCTGGTCGAGGACGGCGCCTTCCCAGAGCGCCGCCTCGCGTGCTTCGATCGCCACGCCCCAGGCGCCGGCAGGGGGCGGAAGGCGGGCATGCCGCACGGTCACGCGCGAGGCGAGACCGGAGACCACGCGCTGGCGCAGCGCGCCGGCCACCTGTTGGTGGACGGCGTCGCCGGCGCCCGCGGCCTGGCAGATCGCGACGAAGCCGGCGACGTGCGCGACCACCTGCAGCTCTTTCGCGCGTTGATGCGCAAAAGCCCGTACTTGAGCCGGCATTTGATGCAAGTGTGCGCGAAAACGGCCCCGGTGTCAAGGCCGGGGCCGGTCGCGCCGGGCCGATCTCGCCGTCTCGGGGGCCTGCCGGGGCACGCCCCTTGACGGGGGACCATCCCCCGTGTAATCATTAATTCAGCGAATTAAGAAACGGAGGTACGCGATGATCCAGAGGACCCAGGCTACGGCCAAAGACGACGTCCGCCGCCTCAACCAGGGCGCGGTCTTCCAGGTCGTGCATCGCCATGGGCCCGTCTCGCGCGTCGATATCGCGGCCCGGCTACACCTCAGCGCCGCCGCGGTAACCCACATCACCAGCGACCTCATCGAACGCGGGCTGGTGTTCGAGGCCCGCAAGGACGACGAGCGCGGTGGGGTCGGCCGGCGGCGGATCCTGCTCGAGGTCGCCTACGACGCCGCCTACGTCGCCGGCATCAAGGTCGCCAGCGTGGGGTTGACCTGCGCCCTCACGAACCTCAACGCCGAGGTCATCCACGCCATCCGTCGACAGCTGCCCTCCACCCGGCCCGAGGCCGTGGCCGACGCGATCGAGGCCGCCTTCGGCGAGCTCGGCGCGATGGTCGAGCGACCCCTGGCCGCGCTCGGCGTGAGCCTCCCCGGCCTCGTCGACGCCGACCGGCAGACCGTGCGTCACTCCCCGCTGCTCGGCTGGGCGCGGGTGCCGCTCGGTGCCTTGCTCCAGGAGCGCCTGGGCGTCGGCGTGCTGGTCGAGAACGACGTCGACGCGCTCGCCCTGGCCGAGGCCTGGTTCGGCTGCGGCCGCTCGCACGACGGCTTCCTGGTGGTCACCCTCGGCCGTGGCGTCGGCCTCGGGATCGTCATCAACGGCGAGGTGTATCGCGGCCCCAACGGCGGTGCCGGCGAGCTCGGGCACGTGCTGCTCGAGACGCATGGCCCCCAGACCCGCTACGCCGCCCCCGGCACGGTCGAGGCGTACTTGTCGGACGACGCCTTGGTCCGCGAGGCGCGCGGCCGCGTGTCCGGTTTCCCGGAAGGCGGTGACGCCGAGCTCGTCGCGGAGCTCGCGCAGCGCGGCGATCCGGAGGCGCTGCGCGTGTACGCCGACCACGGCCGCGCACTCGGTCGCACCCTCAGCATCCTGGTCAACGTCTTCGCTCCGAGCCTGATCGTCCTCAGCGGCGAGGGCCTACGCGCACCCGACCTGCTGCTCGGCGCGGCCGAGGCCGAGCTGCGGAGGCTGGCCTTCGGCGACCTCGCCGCGCGCGTCGAACTCGTCGTCGAGCCCTGGGGCGACGACGCCTGGGCCCGCGGCGCGGCCGCGCTCGCCGCGAGCCGCTACCTCACCGACAGTGCCACGTTCGCGAGAGGAGACTGACCCACCCACCGACCCGGGGGCGGCTTCGCCGTCTCAGCACACCGCATCACCTGGAGGATCTCATGCGTCCCATCCGTTTCCTGAGTGCCCTACTGCTCGTCGCCGGGCTGGCGTTCGGCCAGACCACCGTCGACTACTTCTCGTTCACCACCGATCAGGCCCACATCGGCGAGCTCGAGGCGCTCATCGCCGAGTTCGAAGCGCAGCACCCCGACATCAGCATCCGCTACACCACGGCCCCCTTCGCCGACTACTTCACGAAGCTGCAGACCGACTTCGCGGCCGGCAACCCACCGGACGTGTTCGAGCTGAACTACGAGAACTTCGTGACCTTCGCCTCGCGCGGCACGCTCGCCCCGCTCGATGAGCGTCTCGCCGCCGACGCGGCCATCGCGGACGACACCTTCTACCCGGCAGCGCTCGAGGCGTTCGCCTTCGAGGGCGTCCAGTACGGCCTGCCGATCACCTTCTCGACCGTCGTCTTGTTCTACAACCAAGACCTGTTCGACGCCGCCGGCATCGCCTACCCCACCGACGACTGGACCTGGGACGACGTCATGCGCGCCGCCGAGGCCATCTCCGACCCCGCCAACCGCGTCTGGGGCATCTACCAGCCGGTGCAGTTCTGGGAGTTCTACAAGGTCGCCCAGGCGGCCGGCGGCGGCCTGCAGGTCGGCCCCGAGATCGCGATCGACACGCCCGAGAACCGCGCCGCGCTCGAGTACCTCGTGGGCAAGATCGAGGCCGGCGTGATGCCGACCGACGCCCAACTCTCCGGCATGGCCAACGAGGACCTGTTCCAGGCCGGACAGCTCGGCATGCTCGTGTCGGGCATCTGGATGTTCGAGGGATTCCAGGCCGCCGACTTCGACTGGGACATCGTGATCGAGCCGGCCGGCGAGCGCCGCGCCACCCACTTCTTCGCCAACGCGGCGGTGGTCGCCGCCCCCTCGCAGGTGGCCGACGCCGCCTACGAGTGGGTGCGCTTCCTCGCCGCGAGCCCCGAGGTCGCCGCGGCCCGCATCGCGACGAACTGGGAGTTGCCGGCGCTGTCGCTTTCGAACGTCGACGTCCTGAGCCCCTACCTGGAGCGCGGCGCCCCGGCCAACCGCGAGGCCGTGTTCGCCTCGCTGGCGTACGCCGTGACCCCGCCCGTGGTCGACCGCCAGCCCGAGCTGCAAGACGTGATCAACCAAGAGCTCGAGGCCGTCCGCTTCGGCTCCAAGACGGTGGCGCAGGCGCTGGAGTCCGCCCAGCGGCGCGTCGCCTCGCTGCTCGCCGACTGAACCGAGCCACCGGTGCCGGGCGCGCGAGCGCGCCCGGCCCCACCCCGACGCACCCCTGCGCGTCGCGCCCCCGAGGTCATAGCGTGATCGAGCACCGTCCCTTCGGCATCGACGACCCCTACAAGCACCTGGTCGACGAGCGCTCCCCCCGCGATCCCGAGGCGGGCGACGCGCTCCAGATCGGCTTCCGCACGGCAGCGAGCGCCAGCGAGGCGTGGCTGACCTTGGAGCGCGACGGTACGCGCGAGCGCCACGAGGCGCAGTCGCTCGCTGACGGCACCTGGGTCGCGCTGGTCGAGGCGCTCGAGGCAGGCACGTACAGCTACACCATCCACGCCCGCGACGGCGCCGAGGAGTACACCAGCGCGCGCTTCGGGCTCGAGGTGGCGCGTGCGCGCCGGGTCGACCGTGCGCTGCACGGCCAGATCGACCCTCACGGCCTCAGCCTCGAGCTGGCGGGACCCGACGGTGCCCGGGCCGCCTTGCGACTCGGCGTCTCGGCGCCGGGCGTCGCGCGCGTCGAACTGGTGCCGGGGCCTGCGCCGAGTCGCACGGACGACGAGGCTTCGCCCGCGGCGCGAGGAGCGCGGGCCGGTGACCGACCCTGCGTTGTCAGCGCCGACGCCGACGGCTGGACCCTGCGGGCAGAGGGACTCGAGGCGCGGCTCGACGCCGCCACGCTCGAGCTCAGCGTCACGCGTCCCGGCCGGACCACGGCGAGCGTCCGCGTCTCGGTCGCCGCGTGCTGGTTCGAACTGCCCGACGGGCGCGTCCTGCGCCACCACCTCACCGTACGCTCCGATCCCAGCGAGTCGCTCTACGGGCTCGGCGAGCGCTTCGGCGCGCCGGGCCTGCGGGGCCGAACCTGGGACGTGCGGGTATACGAGGAGTACAAGGAACAGGGCCAACGCACCTATCTTCCGATGCCGTTCTTCCTCTCGCAGCGCGGTTGGGGCGTGTGGCTCGAGACCGATGCGCCCGCGCGCGTCGACGCCCGCGGCGGCGACGTCGAGATCGACGTCGGCGGCGCCGCCGGCGCGGCGGCCACCACGCTCGTCGCCCACCTGATCGTCGCCGACGCTCCGTACGACGTCACTGCCGCGTTCGTGGGGCTCACCGGCGCCATCGCGCTGCCGCCACGCTGGGCCCTCGGTCCCTGGATGAGCGCCAACACCTGGAACGACCAGGCCACCACCATGGCCGCGGTTCGACGGACCATCGCGGAGGACGTGCCCGCCACGGTGCTGGTGATCGAGGCCTGGAGCGACGAGGCCACCTTCTATGCCTTCAACGACGCCGCCTACGACCCGGTCGCCGGCGCCGAGCGGCTGCGGCTCGCAGACATGCGCTTCGGCGGCCGCTGGCCCGACCCCAAGGGCATGGTCGACGAGTGCCACGACGCGGGCGTACGGGTGGTGCTGTGGCAGATCCCGGTGCTGCGCACGCTGCACGCGCCCCACGCACAGCACGACGCCGACGTGGCCCACGCCCTCGAGCGCGGCTACGTCATCCACCACGGCGACGGCACCCCCTACCGCAACGCCGGTTGGTGGTTCACCGATGCACTGGTCTTCGACCCGACCAACCCCGATGCCCGCGGCTGGTGGTTCGACAAGCGCCGCTACCTGTTCGACGAGCTCGGCATCGACGGCATGAAGACCGACGGCGGGGAGCACCTGTGGGGACGTGACCTGGTCGCCTGGAACGGCCAGCGCGGCACCGAGCTCGTCAACCGCTACGCCCAGGCCTACGTCGAGGCCTATCACGACTTCGTGCGGGAGGCGACCGGCGGCGACGGGCTGACCTTCTCGCGTGCGGGCTACGTGGGCGCGCAGCGCACCCCCGCGCACTGGGCCGGCGACGAGAACAGCACCTGGAGCGCCTTCCGGGTCAGCATCCAGGCGGGTCTGTCGGCGGGCCTGGCCGGGGTGTCGATCTGGGGCTGGGACATCGCCGGCTTCAGCGGCGAGGTCCCGAGCGTCGAGCTCTACGCGCGCTCCACGGCGATGGCCTGCTTCTGCCCGATCATGCAGTACCACTCCGAACTGCACCAGGCGAGCGAGTGCCGCGACCGCACCCCCTGGAACGTCGCCGAGCGGCATGCCGATCCGCGCGCGCTGGCCATCTACCGCGCCTACGCGCTGCTGCGCATGCGCCTGATCGACTACCTCGCCGAGGAGGCCAGCGCGCTCGCCGCGCAGGGCCAGCCGCTGATGCGCATGCCCGCGCTGGTGTGGCCCGAGGCCCACGACGCGCTGCAGGGGGACGCCGACAGCTACCTGTTCGGCCGCGACCTGCTGGTGTGCCCGGTGCTGGAGAAGGGTGCCGAGGCGCGGCCGGTACGGCTGCCGCCCGGCTCCTGGGTCGACCTCTGGTCGGGCGCACGCTTCGACGGCGAGCGCTGGCTGGTCGTGCCCGCGCCGCTCGAGCGCATCCCGGTCTTCGTACGGGCCGAGTCGCCGCGACTCGGCGACCTGCTCGCCGCGGCCAGGGGCTTCGAGGCGCGCTGATGTACGAGCGCGGCGCCCGCCGCTGGCTCGTGCTGGCCCTGTTCCTGGGGCCGAGCCTGATCGGCGTCGTGCTGTTCGTGGCGGGCCCCATCGTGGCCTCGCTGCTGCTGGCCTTCACCTCGTGGGACCTGCTGACGCCGCCGACCTTCGTGGGCGTGCGCAACTTCGAGCGGCTCTCGCGCGACCTCGAGTTCTGGGCGGCGCTGCGTCATACCGTCACGTTCCTGGCCGGCTACGTGCCGCTGGTGCTCGTCACCGGCCTCGCCGTGGCCGTCGCGCTGAACGGTCGCGTGCCCGCACGCGGTGCCTTCCGGGCGGTCTTCTTCCTCCCCGTCGTCACCTCCTGGGTGGCGGTGGCGCTGGTGTGGAAGTGGCTGCTCAATCCCCAGTTCGGCCTCGTCAACGCCTGGCTGGCGCAACTCGGTGTGCAGGGGCCCGCCTGGCTGTTCGACCCCAGTTGGGCGATGCCGTCGGTGATCCTCACCAGCGTCTGGAAGGACACCGGCTTCGTGATGGTCATCTTGCTCGCCGGGTTGCAGGCGATCCCGCGCGAGTACTACGAGGCCTCCGGCATCGACGGCGCCACGCGCTGGCAGCAGCTGGTCCACGTCACCGTGCCGCTACTCGCGCCCGCCATCTTCTTCGCGCTCACCATCAGCCTGATCAACTCGTTCCAGGTGTTCGACCAGGTCTACGTGATGACCGGCGGCGGTCCCGCCGGCGCCACCACGGTGCTGGTCGAGCGCATCGTCAAGCAGGCGTTCTCGTTCAGCCGCATGGGTTACGCCGCGGCGATGTCGTGGGTGCTGTTCGTGCTGATCTTCGTCACCACCTTCGCCTTCTCGCGCCTCCAGCGCCGGTGGACCTGATGCGCCGCCGCTGGTCGCTGGGACCCGTCCTCGGCACGCTCGCCATCGTGGTGGGGGCCTTCGTGATGCTGGTCCCGTTCGCCTGGATGCTCTCGACCAGCCTCAAGCCGGGCTCGGCCCTGCTGGTGCTGCCGCCGCGCTTCATCCCCGACGAGCCGACGCTCGAGCCCTACCGCGCCGTGGTGACGACGTTCCCGATGCTGCGGGTGTTCTTCAACTCCGCCCTGGTGGCGCTCGCGACAACCGCCGGACAGCTGGTGGTGGCCTCGCTCTCGGGCTACGCCTTCGCCCGCTTCCGCTTCCGCGGCCGCGAGGCGCTCTTCTACGGTTACCTCGCGACGCTGATGGTCCCGTTCGCCGTGACCATCACGCCGCTGTTCATCATCGTGCGCACCTTCGGCTGGACCAACGGCTACGCCGGGCTGATCGTGCCGACCATGTTCACGGCGTTCGGGACGTTCCTGATGCGCCAGTTCTTCCAGACGATCCCGCGCGAGCTCGAGGAGGCCGCCACCCTCGACGGGGCCGGCACGCTCGCGACCTTCGTGCGGGTGATCGTGCCGATCACCGGGCCCGCCTTCGCCACCCTGGGGATCTTCGCCTTCATGGCGTCGTGGAACAACTTCCTGTGGCCGCTCCTCATCGTCAGCGACCGCCAGTTCATGACCCTGCCGCTGGCGCTCGCCACGCTCCAGGGCATCTATCCGGGCCAGACCCAATGGAACCTGGTGATGGCCGGCACCGTCATCAGCGTCGTCCCCATGATCGTCGTGTTCCTCCTCGCCCAGCGCTGGGTGATCGAAGGCATGACCACCTCCGGCCTCAAGGGCTAGAGCGGAGCCTCATGATGCAGCCCACCATCGCCGCCGACGTCCGCTTCCTGCTCGAGCACCAGGCGCCCGGCGGCGCCTATCTCGCGAGCCCCTCCTTCTCGCAGTACCCCTTCGGTTGGCTGCGCGATGGCGCTTTCATCGCCCACGCCTTGGACCATGTCGGCGAGCGCGAGAGCGCCGCCGCCTTCCACGGCTGGGTGGCGCGCGCCGTGATGCGCCTCGAGGACGACGTGCACGCGCTCATCGAAGCTCGAGCCGCCGGCGCCGTCGCCGACCACGAGCGCATGCTGCCCACGCGCTTCACGCCCGAAGGCCATGCGGAGCCCGGCGCTGGCTGGCCCGACTTCCAGCTCGACGGCTACGGGCAGTGGTTGTGGAGCCTGGCCGAGCACGCCCGCGGCTACTCCCTCCCCGAGGACGTCCGCGCCGGCGCCACGCTGGTCACGCAGTACCTGGCGGCCTTCTGGGACGAGCCCTGCTACGACGCCTGGGAGGAAGGGCGCACGCAGCACCACACGGCCACCCTGGCCTCGGTCTCGGCCGGCCTGCGGGCCGCGGCCGGGCTGCTCGATTCGGCTCCCGCAGTCGTGGCGGCTGCGCAGGCGGCAGCCGAGTCGGCCTGGCGCTTCGTGCTGGAGCGTTGCGTCGTCGATGGCTGCTTCTGCAAGTCGGTTCGCAATCCCGCCGTCGACGCCTCGCTCGTGTGGCTCGCGACGCCGCTTCGTCTGGTCGACGATGCCGATCCGATCTTCGAGCGCACCCTCGCTCGAGTCGAGCTCGACCTGCTGCGCCCGGACGGCCTGCTGCGCTTCCAAACCGACACCTTCTACGGCGGTGGGGCCTGGCTGCTGCTCAGCGCCGGACTGGCCTGGCACCACGCGCGAGCCGGTCGCCGCGAGCGCGCCGCCGAGCTGCTGGCGCTCGTCGAGCGCCAGCGCGGCGGCGACGGCGGCCTCCCCGAGCAGGTGCCCACCGAGGGCACCGACCCGTGGTTCCTCGACTACTGGACCCGCCGCTGGGGTCCGTCGGCGTCGCCGCTCTCGTGGTCACACGCGATGGTGGTACTGGCGCGCTGCGAGCTGGATGGGGCCCGGGCGGGTCGGTCGAGGCGTGGCAGCCCGGAACACACCGCCCTGCGCTAGCCTTCGCTACCCTCCGGGCGTCGCGGTCGCGATGGGGGCGCGCACCCGCAGCGCCGTGCCCCAGGGGTCGGAGGCGACGATGTCGTCGCCCTCGCGTGCGCAGGCGTGACCCGCGGCCTCGAGGCGACGGGCCACGGCCTCGACGTCGGCAGCCTCGGGCGGCTCCAGCGTC
>SLRS01000165.1 GCA_007130855.1 Trueperaceae bacterium
CGACCGCGCCGGGCTCGAGGCGCTGGTGGCGGCGATCGTGCCGCTCGTCGACTGGGAGCGAGCCTGCGCGGCGTGAGCTCGGCGCGCTCCGGGCGCCGCTAGGACCGCGGGCGGAGCCGGTCGCGGCGAGCGGCCCGCGGGGCACTGCTGCGCCGCGGGCGCCATGGTGCAATGGGTCAGGAGGTACGGCATGCGGAACATGGTGGCTGCGCTCGTGGGCGCGCTCGTGCTGCTGCTCGGCGCCTGCGCGAGCGCTCCGGAGCGCCTCGCGACGGCCGACATCGAGCCGAAGGTGCGGGTGGTGTCGACCGCCGGCGAGGCCACCGAGGTGACCGTGGTGCTGTTCCGTGGGAGCCAGCCATTCGCCACCTACCGGCTCCAGCGTGGCGAGCGCCTGACGGTGACGCCGCCGGGCGGCGAGCCGGTGGCGCTGACGCCCGGCACCGACATGTCGGCGTGGCTGCGCCGCAACGCCTACGTGGCGACGCTGCCGGAGGCGCGCCCGGGCGACGAACTGGTGATCGCCTTCACGCGCGCGGAGGAGGACGACGCACCCGCGACGGTGGTGCGGGTGCCCGGCGAGATCGCCGTGACGCGGCCTTCGCCCGGCGACGAGCGAACCTTCGACGAATCGTTCTCGGTCGCGTGGGAACCGCTCGGCAGCGGGCAGGTGGAACTGCGCTTCGCGGTGGGCGACTGTGCAGGGCTGGCTGAGGAGGATCTCGAGGAGCTGCGTGCGGAGCGGGGTTTCGTGGGGTTTCCGTTCGGCGCGCCCTTGAGCCCCGGTGAGACCGGCCTCGCGACCGTCACCTTCTCGGCGCCGGCCGCTGCCGAGCGCTGCGAGGCCGCGCTGCTGGTGGGGCGCACGAGCGACGCGATCGCGCTCGATCCCGCCTTCGGCGCCCTGCGTGACGACTCGCGCTCGGTGCGCGTCAGTGCGGTGGTGCCGTTGCTGATCAGCCAGGCGCCGACGCTAGCGACGGCGGACATCGAACCCAAGGTCCGGGTGGTGTCCACCGCCGGCCAAGGCACCGAGGTGACCGTCGTCCTCTTCCGCGCCGGCCTGCTACCGGGCGGCACGTACGAGTTGGCGATCGGTGAGCGCCTGACGGTGACGCCTGCGGGTGGCGAGAGCGTGGTGCTGCGGCCGGGCACCGACATGTCGGCACCGACGCAGAACGACGCCTATCTCGCCACCTTGCCCGAGTCCGCGCCGGGTGAGGTCCTGGTGATCGCGCTCGAGCGCGACGGCGAGGAGGCTGCCCCGAACACCGTGGTGCGCATCCCGGACGAGATCGACGTGACGAGACCCGTGGCCGGCGACACGCGCACGCTGGGCGAGTCGTTCACGATCGAGTGGGAGCCGCTCCCGAGCGGGCAGGTGGAGTTGCGCTTCGCCGTCGACGCCTGCGACGGGCTCGACGACGAGGCCCTCGACGACCTGCGGACGACCCGCGGCTACCCGCTGACGCTGCGCGCCGGGGATGCGCAAGCGACGACCGTCACCTTCTCGGCGCCCTCTGCAGCCGAGCGCTGCGAGGCCGACCTGCTGGTGGGGCGCACGAGCGACGGCATCGACCTCGATCCTGCCTACCGGGGGTTGCGAGGCGCCTCGCGCGCAATCCGGGTGAGCGAGCCGCTGCCGTTGGTCCTGGAGCAGTCGGAGTAACGGGGTAACGACACGACGCGCACGGCCGCGCCGCAGCCCTCACCCGTGCCTGCCACACGTGCTAGCCTGCCGCCGTGGCACTGCGCGTGAAGGACCTGATCCTCGGGCCGCTGGAGACGAACTGCTACCTCCTGATCGACGATTCGGCGCGCGAGGCGGTGATCGTCGACCCGGGGTCCGAGGCCGCCCGGATTCGAGCGGCGCTCGACGACGAAGGCCTGCAGGCGCAGGCGATCTGGCTCACCCACGCCCACTTCGATCACGTGGGCGCCATCGCCGATCTGGTCGAGACGATGCCGGTGCCGGTGTACCTCCACCCCGACGACCGCGTGCTCTACGACAACGCCACCGTGCAGGCGGCGGTCTACGGGCTGACGGTGCGCGCGCCGCGGCAGCCGACGGATCCACTCGCGCACGGCCAGCACTTGCACGTCGGCAGCCACGTCGCACGTTGCCTGCACACCCCCGGGCACGCCCCGGGTCACGTGGTGTTCGCGTTCCACGACGAGCGTATCGTCCTCGCGGGCGACACGCTCTTCGCCGGTTCGATCGGCCGCACCGACCTCCAGTTCGCCGATCACGCGACGCTGCTGCGGAGCATCCGCGAGCAGCTGCTCACCCTCCCCGACGAGACCGTGGTGCATCCAGGACACGGTCCGCGCACCACCATCGGTGCCGAGCGGCGCTCGAACCCGTTCCTGAGCTGACGGCGGCCAGCGCCGCCTCGCCCGCGTCCTCGAGGCGAGCCCAACAGGGGCGTGGCCGCGGCGAAACGGTCACGCCCCCATTGCCGTCGCGGCGGCGTCCGGCTCAGCGCACGTGGATCGTGATGACCTCGGAGGCGACCACCGGGTCGAAGGGGATGTGGCGGTAGTCCGCCAGCATTGCTTGCAGCGTGTAGGTGCCCGGTGCGAGTTCCAGCATCAACTCGGTCTGGCCGCCGCCCAAGTGGCGCGTCTGATCGGTGAACGGGAGCGGCAAGCCCAGATCGACGTCGTCGAGCGAGAGGTTGATGAGCAGGTGATGGTGGCCGGTGTCCGGGTGCTGGACGCCGGCGGGAGCTACCCCCATCCCGCGCAGGCCGAAGCGCACCAGGACGGGTCCCTCGATCACCTCACCGTGGTGCGGTGAGATCAGGTAGAGCGTCACGTCCTCGGCCGGCGCGAAGCGCTCGATCTGGGCGAGTCCGAAGCTGACGGTACCCACGAGCAGGGCGACGACCGAAGCGCTGGCGATGATGGTTCGACGCATGGGAATCTCCTCGATTGGCATCTGGCAGCCCGTAGGGCACTGTAACGCATGTGCTTCGTGAAGGTACCGCCGGGCTCTGACGGTGCCTCGCGCCCGTGTCGCGCCCGCGTCGCGCTGCGGCCCGGGCGCTACGCCGGCCCTGCCTGTGGGTTCCCGGGCCCACGGGCCTCGTCGCCATGCCGTACAGTGCCGCGTGGACCACACGGCGACCGAGGCCCGCTGGCGCTTACGTGTCATCGGCTCGCGGGCGCGCCTTTGGGACGGCGACCAGGAGCTGCGGCTCGGGGCGATCGACACGGTCGCGCTGGCCTACCTGGCCCTGGCGGGGCCCACGCCACGCGCGCGCCTGGCGCTGCTGCTGTGGCCGGATGCCCAGCCGCCGCGAGCGCGGGCGAACCTGCGCCAGCTCGTGCATCGGCTCCAGCGACGTGCCGATGTGGTCGCCGGCGATCCGCTGGCCCTGCGCGGCCACGTGGCGGTGATCGCACCAGGATCCGTGGAGACGGCGGCCGGCGCCGGCGAGGCGCCCGTGGAACCCATCGATGAACTCGATCCCGACCGCTTCGGCGAGCTCGCGAGCTGGTTCCGGGCCGAGCACGAACGGCGCACGGCCGCGGCCTTGCTGGAGCTCGAGCGGGCCTGGCGCGCCGCGACGGCGGCGGCAGACTGGGACGCGGCGCTCGAGCATGCGCGCCGCTCCGTCGTCGTCGATCCGCACAGCGAGCCGTGGTACCGGCGCCTGATGCGCGCGCAACTGCAGTTGGGGCAGGTGCGCGACGCGCTGGCCACCTTTGAGCGCTGTCACCGTTGGTTGCGCGTCGACCTCGACCAGGCTCCCGATCCGGCGACCGCGGCGTTGGCGCAGCGGGCCAGGGCGCAGCAAGGGGCCTCGCCCGACGCGGCGCGCTCATTGGTGGAGTTGGCATGGAGCGAGCACCAGCGTGGCCGGAGCGCCGCTGCAGAACAGGCCGCCGTCGCGGCGCTCGACACACTCGAGCGCAGTGGCGACAGCCCAGGCGCCGCCGAGGCGAGCTTCCTACTCGGCTCGATCGCTCGCCGCCGCGGCGACGCCGACACCGCTCGGGCGTGGTGGTCGCTGGCGCTGCGCTCGTCAGGGCCACCGCCGGAGGCGAGGGCAAGGCTTGCGTGGTACCTGAACCTCGCCATGGTAGACGACGGCCTGGGCGAGGCGACCTCCGCGCAGCGCCACTACCTGATGGTGCTCGAGCTGGCGCGCGAGGTGCGTGACGAGCGGGCCGAGGCGATCGCGCTGAACAACCTCGCTCACCTGGCCCTGAGCGAGGCTCGCGTGCGTGCCGCGCGCGAGTTGTCGGTAGCGGCGCTGGCCCTGGCCGAGAGGCTGCACGACGAGCCGCTCTTGGCGGCCGTGCTCGAGGGGTCGGCGCGCGCCGCGACCGCCAGCGGTGATCCCGCCCTCGGCCGGCACCAGGCCGCTCGCGCCTACCTGTTGGCCAGCGCCCACGGTGACGTGTCGGTGCTGCTGGAGGCGACCGCGAGCCTCACGCGCGCCAGCCATGCCCTCGGGGACGCGCGCGCGGCGCGCAGCTACGCGCAGCACGCGCTTGCGCTCGCACGGCGCTACCGTCACCACGACGCGTTGGTGGAGGCCGAGCGCAACCTGGCGGAACTCGGTGACGCTCCGGTGACGCGCGAGGATGCACCCTTTGGGGTGAAGGAGGTCGATGATGACCAAGCTACTGCGATGCCGTGACGTGGGTTTCGATTGCGACGCCGAGGTCCGCGGGGATACCGACGAGGTGATCCTGGCCCAGGTGGCCGAGCACGCCCGCGACGTGCATGGCGTCGCCGAGGTCCCCCCTGCGGTGGTCCAGCGCGCGGTCGCTGCGATCCGCGAGGAGGAGCCGGCGAGTTAGGCGCCGCTCACGTCCATGCTCGGAAGGGGGTGGACCCGCTGCGGCAGCGCCGCTACCTCGACCCAGCGACACAGGGCCTCGGCCTCGGCGCGCGGGTCGAGGGTGGCGCCGCGCGCGAGGCCGGCGTCCGCGACGTGCTCACCGTGTGTAATGCGGAGCGAACGCAGCAGGCGCTCGCTCAGCGAGCGGGGCCGGTGGGTGTTGCCGGCGAGGCGCAAGGCGCAAGAGATCGCTGCCACCCCAGCCTCGGGATCGACGTGCGCCCGCAGCCAACCGAGCCAGGCCATGAGCTGTGCGATGCGTGGGGAGGCATCGATGGCGAGCGCGGTCTGCAGGCCGGCCCGGAGCTCGACGGCGGCCTCCTCGGGGGCGTGCGGGAGGAGCAACTCACCGAGTCGCTCGCGCGTCAGCGTGGTGGCGTAGTGGTGCCCGAGGTTGGCGAGACCCTTCAGTGCCTGCTCGAACGCCGCGCGCGCGCGCTCGCGACGGCCTTGCGCCAGGGCCAGTTCACCCAGGTTGTGCGTCGT
The DNA here is from genome assembly GCA_007130855.1 of Trueperaceae bacterium. Lineage (GTDB taxonomy): Bacteria > Deinococcota > Deinococci > Deinococcales > Trueperaceae > CSSed10-48. The sequence goes on from SLRS01000165.1 coordinate 5,343, forward strand.
CCAGGCCTGTCCCCAGGCGTCGCCGCTGCTGTCGCTCAGGCGCCCTGCGTGCGCGAGATGCTGCTCGGCTTCGGCGAGCAATCCGAGCTCCAGCGACACGGTCGCGACGTTGTTGAGCGCCACGATCAGCGCGCGCGGCTCGCCCGCTCGCTCACGTTCGCGCAGGCTGCGCAGGTAGTGCTCCCGAGCGGTGGTGAACTCGCCCAGCGCTTCCTTGGCCATGCCGAGCGTGTTCTCGCACTTGGCGAGTCCGGCTGCATCGCCCGCGCGTTCGAAGGCGTCGCTGGCGTCGCGCAGGAAGCCGAGGGCGTCGTCGATCTCGCCGCGGGCGAGCGCGGCGCTCGCGAGGATGAAGGACGTGGTCCCGGCGGCGGCGGTTTCGCCGAAGTGCTCGAAGCGTTCGCCCGCCTCCACGAGCACCGTGCGGATGGCATGGTACTCACCCAGGTAGAAGCGGAACCAGCCCTCGCGCATGCGCATCCAGGCCCACCCCAGTGCCGCCTCGTCGCTCGCTTCCGCCTGCTCCAGCGCCTCGGCGGCGCTCGCGAACATCGTTGCCGCCTCCGCGAAGCGCCCGCGCAGGTCCCACACCGACGAGACGCCTCGCGACATGCGCGTGAGCACGTCGACGTCAGAGGTGGCGATGCCATGGCGCCACGCGGCTCGTAGGTTGTCGGTCTCGCGACCCACCAGCATGAGCGCGTGTCCCTGTTGCGGTCGGTTGAGGTCTGGCTCGTGCGCTTGCAGGAACTGCGCGAACACGCGCGCATGCCGTGAGCGCACCTCGTGCGCCCGGCCGCTGGCCTCGAGCCGCTGTTCGGCCAAGCGCTGGATCACGTCCAGCAGCACGTAGCGCGAGTCGAAGCGCTGCACCAACGAGGCATCGATCAAGGTGCGGAGGTGGCGCAATCCAGTACCCGCCACCTCGGTCGCCGTGTCACGCGTGAACCCGCCGCTGAAGACCGCCAGTGCCGCGAACACCTTGCGCTCGTCGGGCCTGAGCAGCGACCAGGAGGTGTCGAACACCTGTTCGAAACTGGCGTGACGGCGTTCGCGCCCAGCGCCACCGTCGCCAGTGGTCAGGAGCTCCGCGCTGACGCTGAGCTCTTCGGCGATCGCGTCACATCCCAGCACCCGCACCCACGTCGCCGCGAGCTCGATCGCCAACGGCAGGCCGCCGACCAGCCGGCAGACGCGGACGATCGCGCGACGATCGCGCTCGCTGGCCACGAAGCCGTTCATCGCTCGGGCGGCGACCGCCTCGAAGAGCCGCACCGTGGGGCACACCCTGATCTCCTCGGCGGTGGCGCCGTCTGGCGCGCAGGCGAGCCCACCGATTTCGAAGGTGCGTTCGGCGGCGAGTGCGAGCCGTACGCGCGACGTCACCAGCAGCCGCACCCGCGGGGCCGTCTGGGCGATGCGCCGCACCACGTGCACGCTGGCCATCCCGTGCTCGAACGTGTCGAGTACGAGCAGCAGGTCGCGCTCCTGGAGCAACTCGACGAGTTGCGTCTCGGGATCGTTGGCTACGGGCTCTCGCGGCGCGATCGACTCGACGATCGTGGCCGCCAGGCGCTGCGGATCGTCGAGCGAGGCGACGTCGACGAAGTGGACCCCGTCGCGGTGCCGCGACGCGACGTCGCGGGCCACCTCCGCCGCCAGTCGCGACTTGCCGACGCCGCCGGGCCCGAGCACCGTGACCAGGCGTACGTCCTCCTCACACAAGAGCCGCAACAAGCGCTCGTGCTCCTCGTGGCGCCCGAGGAAGGGTGTGTGGTAATGGGGGAGTGCTCCCTCGCGCGCGGCTGTCTCGGAGGCCCGGGCGGCAGTGCTGCGCTCGGTGTCCGGGGCGGCGTTCGCGGCCAGCGCGCCCGCCGCCGTCTCACCGCCGAGCAACTCGTCGGCCTGCCTGATGGTGGCTACCAAGGCCCTGGTCTGCGCGAGCGGAGCGAGCGCCAGCTCATTGCGCAGCTGGCGCTCGAAGTCGCCGAACGCACGCAATGCCTGCTCGCGCTGCCCGTCGAGGTAGGCCGCATGCAGGTACGCCTGCAGCACCTCCTCGTCGAGCAGGTCGTAACCGAGGACGCGGCGGAGCAGCGCTGCTGCTTCGCCGTGTCGGCGTTGCGCTTGGGCGGCGCCGGCGTGCGCCAGCACCGCCTCGCGCCAGGCGCGGTGCACCAGCTCGCGCTCGCGGGCGAAGTCGGCCTCGGCGACCGGGCTGCAGCCGAAGTGCGTGTCGCTGAGGAGCGGCGCCGTCACGAGGGCGATGACATCGCCCCAGGCGCCGGCCCGGTGCGCGCGGCGGAAGCGCGCGAGGTCGGTCTCGACCCGCCACCGCACGTGGTCGCGAGTAGTCTCGAGCCCTGCCCCGTACGAGCGGGCGCGCACCCGGTGCAGGCGCCAGCGCAGGTTGGCGCGGGCGGCCGCCTCGTCGGAGTCGGGCCAGAACCGACCAGCCATCACGCCGCGCGCGACCCAGCTGCCCTCGAGCGCAAGGTAGCAGAGCACAGCGTCATCGAGCGTGTGACCGAGATCGGTCCAGCGCTCGCCGTCGAACACCGCGGGCTTCCCGAACAGGCGGACCTCGACTGGCATCCGCAAAGCCTAACGAGAACGCCTCCTCGGCGGATGTGGCCTAGGCCCCAGGGATCTGCCCTGGAGCGAGCCCCGCGCCAACGAGGGGCAAACGTCCCTCCAACGCTGGCCCAACGGTGCTGGCGCTACGCTGCTCGGCACGTCGGCGAAGGGGCGACCGCTCACCTGCCAGGGGGGTCGCGTCTGCGCCAACCTTTTGCGTGGGCGACGCCCAGGCGCGCGTCTGGACCCACGACCGCAGCTAGAGGAGGAACGACGAGTGAATCGATACGCAATGTACGTCCTCGGTGCCCTACTGGCCTTCACCTTGGCGGCTTGTGGCGGTGGCGGCGGTGTCGCCACCGTCACGAACGTCACCATCGACGGTGGCGACCGCTCCATCGCGGTCGGCGCCACGCAGACGCTCGAGGCCACCGTGGTGGTCACGGGCGGCGCCTCTCGTGCCGTGACCTGGAGCACCAGCGACGCGAGCATCGTCAGCGTCAGTGGTAACGGCACCATCGTCGGCGTGGCCCCGGGAAGCGCCGAGATCACCGCCACGAGCAGCGTCGACCCCGCGCGGGCGGACACCATCACGGTGACCGTCACCGAGACGACCGGGGTCACCGGCGTCACCGTGACACCCGCAAGCGCGAGTGTCGCCGTCGGTGCCACCGTCACGCTGAGTGCCTCGGTCCAGGGTAGCGGCGTGAGCCAGGATGTCGTCTGGACGAGCAGCAACACCGCCGTCGCGACCGTCGACGCCGGCCTGGTCACCGGGGTCAGCGCCGGCACGGCCATCGTCACCGCCACGAGCGTCGCTGACCCGACCCAATCCGGCTCGGCGACCGTGACCGTCACCGGCGACGACCAGATCACCGTCGTCTGCGACGGCAGCGCTGTGATCTCCGAGAACATCACCACGGCGACGACGATCACGCCCGACTGCTACCGGGTGACGACGAACGTCACGGTGTCGGCGCCGCTCACGATCGAGCCGGGCACCGTGCTCGAGTTCACCACCAACGCAGGCTTGCGCATCGGTGCCGGCAGCACGCTGCGTGCTGAGGGGACGGCGGCCAACCCGATCCGCTTGACCAGCGTGTCGCGTGACCCGAACGACTGGAACGGTGTCGGCATCTTCACCAGTAGCGACAACGTGCTCGACCACGTGGTCATCGAGAACGCCGGTCGACGCGCCACGGTGATCAACGGCTTCAACTACGCCAACTTCTACCTCGACAGCAACGCTCGCGTCGCCATCACCAACAGCACCTTCAGCGACGCTGGCGGCGGCGGTAACGGCGTCGGTGTCTACGTCGAGGCTGCCAGCGCCGAACTGGTTGCGTTCGCTGGTAACACGTTCGCACGCAATGGCCTGGCGGCGATGCGCATCACCGCCCAGCAGGTGGGCCAGATCGGTGCGGGGAACCAGTTCGGTGTGGACACCTTGGCCAGCGCGCGGCACATCCGCGTCGCCGACTCCACCATCCGCGCCTCGGCGACCTGGCGGGCGGTCGACGTGCCGTACCGCTTCTTCGGGAACACGATCATCGAGGATCCCGATGCCACGGTCACGATCGAGGCTGGCGCCACGCTGGAGTTCACGAGCACGGCGGGGCTGCGACTGAACGCCGGCACGCTGCGTGCGGAGGGGACGAGCGCCGCTGGGATCCTGTTCACCAGCGTCTCGCGCAACCCGAACGACTGGCGCGGGGTGGGGATCTCCTCGAACAGTCCCGACAACAGCTTCACGTTCGTCACGTTGGAGAACGCCGGCGAACGCAACACCGAGATCAACGGCTTCAACCGCGCGGGGCTGTTCGTGGACGGCAACTCGGCCATTGCGGTCAGCGACTCCACCTTCCGCACCACCGGCGACGGCGGCAACGGCATCTACGTGGAGGCGGCCAGCGCACGCTTCCTGGCCTTCGACCGCAACGAGTTCGTCGCCAACACCGGCGCGCCGATCCGGCTCTTCGCGAACCAGCTCGACTCGATCGGCAGCGGAAACGTCTTCGGCACCGACGCGCCCTTCGCCGGCCGGTTCGTGGAGGTGCGCCCCGTCACCGTGACCACCGACCAGGCCTGGCAGAACCAGGACATCCCCTACCGCTTCTTCGGGAGCACCTTCGTCAACGATCCCAGCGCCACCGTCACCATCGAGCCCGGGACCACGCTGCAGTTCGCGAGTAACGCCGGTCTGCGGGTGGATGCGGGTGTGTTGCGCGCGATCGGCACCGCCAGCGACCGGATCACCTTCACGAGCGGCTCGGCCAACGCCGGTGAATGGCATGGCGTCGGCATCGCCTCGAACAACACCCAGAACGCCCTCCAGTTCGTGACGATCGAGAACGCGGGCAACCGGAGCACCCCGATCAACAACTTCAACGGTGCAAACTTGTACGTGGCGACGACGGGCCGCGTGGCCGTTACCGACAGTGCGTTCACGGACTCCACGCGCTGGGGCATCTACATCGATGGCGCGGGTGACGTCACCAATCAGGCTGGCACCTCGATCGATCCCGCGACGCAGGGGAACAACACCTTCGACAACAACACGTCCGGTAACGTTCGCACCCCCTGACCCACTGACAACCCGCACGACCGTCATACGCGGAGGCCACGCTCGTGGCCTCCGCGTACGTAGGGGTGGCGTGGAGCATGTGCCGGCAGGCAGGGGCCAACCATCGACCGGCCGATCGCCGGTGACATCCTCCGCGTGATGCGCGGAGCGGAAGGAGTCCGAGATGATCCGAGGATCCTCGGGGCTGCCGGCGCTCGGCGCCGTCGCCCTGCTCGTGCTGTTGCTCACCGCGTGTCCAGCCATCGACCCAGGGCTGCCGTCGGCCGACGCCGGCGCCGACCAAGCGGTCGCGGTCGGTGCGATCGTCACCCTCGACGGCAGCGGTTCGCTCGATCCGGCCAACCGCAGCCTGAGCTTCGCCTGGGCGTTCGTATCGACGCCCGCCGGGAGCGAGGCGATGATCAGCGGCGCTGCGCAGGTGAGCGCCAGCTTCGTCGCGGACCGGGCGGGCACGTACGTGGTCGAGCTGGCGGTCTCGGCCGGCGGCCAGCGCGCCACCGACACCACCACCATCACCGCAAGCCCTACCGACACGGCGCTGCTCGAGCCCGGCGAGAGCGTCACGCACGCCTCCGGGACCGTGCTCGCCGCGCAGCCGGGGAGCTTCAGCGGCTCGCTCGCGATCACCATCACGGAGATCGACGATCCCAGCCTGGTCGTGCCGTTGCCGCACGGTGTGTCGATCGTGGGTCAGGCCTACACCATCTCCGCGACGCCGGCCGTTGCCGCCGATCCCGACCAGCCGTTCGTGGTGGGACTGAGCGTGCCCGCTGGCATCGACACCGCCGGGTTGGCCCTCGCGGTCCTCGAGCGTGACAACGTCTACGCCAGCTTCGTCCCCCCAGATGACGACGACGAGGCGCCGTTGGGTCCCAGTTGGATCGTGCTGGAGGGCGCCTACGAGCCTGCCAGCAACCTCGTGCTGGCCCCCGTGCTGGCGCTCGACCAAGGCGGCTGGGACGTCGTCCTCGTGCGCGCCGACGGGTTCGAGACCACCGTCATCGGCGAGTTCGACCCGGGCGCGTTCGTCGATACCTCCTCCACGCTCGCGTTCGCGGGCGTGTGCGGTCCTGGCTTCGCGGACGCCGTCGAGACGTGTACGGCGGCCGATCGATCGGTGGCCGCGGGTATGCTCGAGGAGTCGTACTTCAACCTCACCGATTTCGGTTTCACCGCCAGGCCGCGCTTGATGCGGGCCGCAAGCTCCTGGGACATCAGCTTCAACCCGCTGCGCATCCGGATCGTGCCGGGGCCGTACCTGGTCGAGTTGCGGCCGAGCAGCGCGGAGATCGCCGGCGGCATGTTCTCCTCGAGCACCGGGCGGATCTGGATCGCCATCGGCACCGCCGGCGTGGACGAGTCGCGGCGGCGGGTCGTGCGGCACGAGTACGTGCACGCGACCCAGTACGGCTACGGGGTGACCTTCGCGTCGACCGACGAGTGGCTGCGCTCGCGCTGGGTGGAGGAGGGGCAAGCGGTGCTGCTCGACGGCGGCTACGCGGCCCTCCGGCGGGCGAACCGGGGTGTCCGGGCGATGGATTTCAGCCTCGAGCGCTCGAAGTGGAGCGGCAGCAGCTGGCTTCCGGGTCCGGCCTCTGAGTACGAGACGCAGGACTTCTGGTTGTACCTGGCGAACCGTTTCGGGCATACCGACGCGTCGTTCGTGCGTCCCTTCATGGAACGGGGGATGCTGGCCGCTGATGTCGATCAGGTGCTGCGGGCGCAGTACCCGGCGGTGTTCGGGGGCGCAGGAGCCGACTCCGGGTTGTCACGCGCGTATTGGGAGTGGGCGAAGAACCAGGTCTTCACCAAGCAGGTCGCCATGACCGACCCGCGCTTCGGCCAGACCTGCGCGTTCACGGCCGGCAGCGCCACACCCACCGTGATCGCCTACGGTGAAGGGCAGTCCACGCCGACCGAGACGCGGACGCTCGACCCACTGACCACACACGTCTACCGGATCGACTTCGCCGCGCCCGCCCACACCACGTACCTCGCGAGCATGCTGCTCAGCAGCACTTCGAGCGCCACGCGCTCGGTGTTCTACCGCGACGATCAGGCCGGCACCGATGGCTGTTTCGGGCAGGCCGACAGCGCCTCGGCCACCGTGAACGTGGACGCAGCGCTGCGCTACTACGTGGTGGTCGGCAACACCAGCCGAACCGCGAGCGCCGAGCACAGCCTCGCGCTCCCCTCCCTCGCGATCACGACGCCGCCGAGCAGTGGCAGCGTCGATGAGGGCCCGATCGCTTTCCGCGCCCTGGCCACGGGCTTCGCGGCCGCGCCGAGCATCAGCTGGTCGCACCAGCGCGTCAGCAGTGGGACGCCGTTCAGCTTCGGACCGACGTCGAGCGGTGAGACCGTCACCCGGACGCTCTGCGACGGCGAGTACTTCGTCCGCGCCGAGGCGCGCGCCGGGGCTGGTGCGCCGCTCGTGTCGCAGACGCTGCGGTTGCCGGTGAACGACCTCGGCGCCACGCAGCGCGTGCCTGGCTGCGAACCGAGCGTCACGATCACTCAGCCCATCGGCGGCACGTACGCGACGGGCGCGCCGATCGCGCTGCGGGCCGACACGACGGTGCGTGGCGAGGCGACGTACCCCGTCGAGTGGCGACGCGATGGCCCCGATGGGCAGCTGCTCGCGACCGGGCCTGCGGTCGACCTCGCCTTCTTCAATGCCGGTCCCGTGCTGCTCTTCGCCACCTTCGGCGTCGCCAGCGACTCGGTCGGCTTCACCGTCGTCGACGGGACGCCGCCGACCGCATCGATCGACGACCCGGACGCTGGCACCACCTTCGCCTGGTTCGACTACCCCGAGAACCAGAATGGCATCGCGGTCACGTTCGCCGGCTCGGGACTGAGTGGAGCCGGATCGGCCTTGCCCGCGAGCGCCTTGCGCTGGGAGTACCGTCGCAGCGACCTGGCCACCTGGAGCGATCAGGGCAGTGGCAGCACGAAGGAGATCTTCTTCGGGTACGGCGGCGCGGCGGTCAGCCAGGCGTACGACGTGCGCTTGGTGGCCACCGATCCGGCGACCACCCTGATCGGCACCGACACGATCACGATCGTCATCCAGCGGCCGCCGGACTGAGCGACTTCGAGCACGCCCTGTGCAGCGTGTGAGCGGCGAGCGCGATCGTCGGGAAGCTGGTGGGGGGCGAAGCGAGGGCTTCGCCCCCTCGACCGCGTGCGGAGCCGCGTGATCGACGCCCACACGGCACCGACGCCACCGCGACGGACCCGTGCCCCGCAGCCTGCGTGGCGTAGGCGCACGCCGCCTCAGCGCGTTATACGCTGACGTCCAGCACGTGGTGTACGCCGCCACGCACGCTGGAAGGACGTGATGCCCCCGATACCCGGCGTGATCGCCACGCCTACCGTCCTGCTGAACGCGCTCCTCGGCAGCTTGCCTGAGGACGGCATCCCGGTACGGGGGCCCGATCGCTTCGCAGCAGTACTGCCGATGTACGAGGAGGAGACCGGCGCCAGCGAGGCGCTGCGGTCGGTCCTCGGCCAGCGTCATCCCCTCGACGAGGTGGTGGTGAGCGTCAACGGTGGTCGCGACGCCACGCCGCGGGTGGTGCGTGCCACCCTGCGTGCGCATGGCTATCGTCACGTGACCGACATGGCTCCGCCCGCGCTCGGTGCGCGGGCGGAGTTGTGGCATCGGCTGGCCGGTGGCCCGATCGTGACGGTGCTGCACTACCCGCAGCCCACCGGCAAGGCGGCGTCCGTGAACGACGCCGTCTTGCAGCAGTACATCATCTCCGAACGCGTGCTGGTGATGGACGGCGACACCGTCCTGGCGCCGGATTTCGTGGAGCGCCTGCGCGATCACCTCTACCGCCTGCGGGTCGAGCACGTCGCAGGGCGGCGGCGTTACGTAGTCGAGGACGTGGCGCTGCAATCGGGTGCGGTCACGTCACGTGACCCCGGTCCGGCTTCGCTGGCGGCGGGCTTCATCTCGCGCGCGCGCACCGCCGAGTACGCCTTCGCGGCGCTGCTGCGCCGCGGCCAGACGCGCCGCTTGGGTCGCGGGGGGGTGTTCGGTTCGTCGCGCCTGTACACGGTGGTCGGCTGTGGCTTCGCCGCCCGTCGTGACCTGTTCCCGGTTCCGGCCGACACACTCACGGAGGACCACGACTTCACGCTGGCTGCGCAGAACGTGGCGCCGACCGATGCGTCGGTCGACGTCGCCACGCTCGCGGCTCGCGGCTTCGAGCTGGTGATCGACGGCGTCGCCGTTCCGCCGAGCACGGTCATGGATCGGCACGACGACGTGGTGCTGCGGCGCGGTGGTGAAGCACGGTTCGTGAGCGCTGCGCGCATGGACACCGAGGATCCGCCGCACCTCAGTGGCTACGTGCGCCAAGTCGAGCGTTGGACGGGAGGCGGGATCGAGAACGCCCTGAAGCGCGGGTTCGTCGCGCCCACCTGGCGCGGGCTGCGGCCGAACGTGCGCTTCGCGTTCGTGGCTGCGCAGGTCGAGAACCTGGTCGGACTCCTGCTGCTCATGCTGGTCCCGGTCGCGCTCGGCTTGCACGTGGCCCTGCCAGGGATCGGCTTGCCCCCGGTCGGGTTGGTCGGCTGGTTCGCGGTCGATCTGAGCCTGAGCGTGCTGGTGACGGGCTTGGGCTTCGCCCAGCTCGACCGTGCGCGCGGGTTGCGAGGCTGGCCGCTCCTGCGGAGCGTCGGCGCCAGCGTGGCCCGCGCGACACCCGCTTTCGTCGTGCTCAAGTACGTCAATCCGGTCCTGTACGTGACGGCCGCGACGCGCGCCGTCCCTGCCTTCTGGCGCGCGCGCCACGGCGACCGCTCCACCACCGTCACGTGGGAGCGACCGCGTGCCGGCGTTCGGCACAGCGCGCACATGCGCACCACAGGCGTGGCGCTGCTGATGGCGCTCAACGGCCTCAGCCTGTTCGCGGGCGTCTCCTTCGTCGCCGCCGCCGCGCTGCCGGGCTACCGCGAGACGTGGTCACGTAGCCAGGCTGCTCCGAGGTTCGACCTCGAGGCGCATATGACGCTCCCCATGGGAATGTCGTGGGGGGCATCGGAATCGTCGCCGGTGGGTGGTGCCTTCGGCCGCGCGCGCCGCGACATCGGGACCGTGCCCAAGCTAGCGCGCGGCACCCCGCCGCTTCGGGTCGAGGACCGCGTGGTGCTCCGCGATGCCGAGCGCGACGATGACGAACGTGGGTCGTCGCGCCGTTCGCGCTACTGCCCGGCAGACACGGTAGCGGCGTCGGCCGGATCACGGCGGTTCAGCGGTGATGCCGGCGCCTACAACCCGCTGAACCCATGGGGTCGCCTCGTGCTGGCGCGCTTGGTGCCCCTGCTGCCGTACCTCGAGGAGGCGGCCAGCGCCTACGACCTCGAGGCTGGGTTCCTGCTGCAGATGCTCTTGAACGAGTCGTACCTCGACCCGCTGGCGGTAGGACCGACCGACGACGTCGGTTTGGCGCAGATCACGGCCGACGCGTTGGCGCTGCTCTCGGCGATCTCGGACGATCCCGACTCGCCCTTCGCGAACCCGTCGCTGCTGCAGCAGCCGTTCAACCTGTTCGATCCCGAGTTCTCGATCTGCGCGGGTGCCGCCAAGCTGGCGTGGGCGCGCGCGCAGCCCGCTGGTGACGACGACCGCATCGCCTACGCCCGCTACATCAACCCCCTCGTAGGCGTCATCGGTGGGCGCGTCAGCGACCGGCACGCGCCGTTGGTGGAGCCGTTCATGGCGTTGCGACCGTTGGTGGACATCCTCGGTGCCACGGTCGCCGCCTACCGGCTCGACCCCGGTGCGGTGGCGGAGCCGGAGCGGACGCTCCTGGCGCTCGCCGACGAGGTCGCACTGGGCGATCTGGCGACGGCGTACGAGCGCACTGCGCGGCTCGTGGCCGAGCTCGCGATCGACGACCGTGGCCTCTACCGGTCGGTGATGGAGCAGCTCTACGGTGAGGGTGTCGAGGCCGAGCCCTCGCAGCCGGAGCCACTCGCACCGCTCAGCCTCGTCGACTGAACGCCGCTCGCCCCGCGCAGCCACCCACGGTCGAGACCACGGGGCCAGGACTGGTGTCGAAGATGCCACGCCTGCCGGGGGCGTGCCGGGGCTACACTCGGTGACGCGGGGCCCGTCCCCGTGCTTGGAAGCTGAGAAACCCGCCTCGTATCTGGGCGCTTGAGTCGGGTGGAGCGAGTAGCGCAACCGGCCAAGGTGAGTCGTCCCCTCATCTTCAGCCAACCGTCGCGCCCA
>SLRS01000008.1 GCA_007130855.1 Trueperaceae bacterium
CCCCCCGCGCGGCGAGGCGTCCGGGAAGGCTGATCCGGGTCTCGCCGAGGGTCGCTGTCGAGCCCGGTTGGTGCCACCATGACGTTGTTCGATCATCTCGACGAGTTGCGCCGCCGCGTGTTCATCGCGGTGGCGGCCTGGATCGTGGCGTCGGGCGTCATGTTCGTGTTCCGCTTCGAGGTCATCGAGTGGCTCAAGCGGCCGCTGCCTCCCAACATGACGCTGTCGTACTTCTCGCTGCTCGAGCCGTTCACCACCAGCATGCAGGTCGCGAGCTTCTTCGGCCTGGTCGTGGCGGCGCCGGTCGTGGTCGCCCAGGTGTGGGGCTTCCTGGCGCCGGGCCTCTACCACGACGAGCGCAAGTACGCGGTCCCGTTCATCCTGCTCGCGGCCCTCGCCTTCGCCGTGGGGGTGGGGTTCGCGTACTACGTGGTGCTGCCCCTGACGGTGCCGATCCTGCTGTCGTTCCTGGGCGAGGCCGCCACCGGCTTCCTCTCCATCGGCCGCTACATCGGCAACCTGATCATGCTGATGGGCGTGTTCGGGCTGATGTTCGAGCTTCCGGTGCTGGCGTTCTTGCTGGCCCGGATCGGCATCATCCGCGCACCGATGCTGGTCAGCTCGCGCCGCTACGCGATCGTGATCCTGCTGGTCCTGGCGGCGGCGATGTCGCCGAGCGGCGACCCGTTCAACTTCGCCCTGGTCGCCGGTCCGCTGCTGGTGCTCTACGAGATCTCGATCATCGTGGTGCGCCTGGCACAGCGGCGCGAGCGCGACCCGGTGGCCGAGCCCGACGCGCTCTAGCGACCCGGCGCACACCCGCGCGGGCCCCGAGCGCGCATCCGCCTGCAGCCGATGGGCCATACTGCCCTGCATGCCGCGGTCGGCGCGCCGCGGAGGAGGGAGCCGCGCCCCTGAGGGCGCGCCACCACATGGACCAACGCATCACCAGGCTGCGTGATCGCATCGACGAGATCAACCTCGATCTGCTCGCGCGGCTTTCCGAGCGCGCCGAGGTCGCCGAGGCCATCGGACGCCTGCAGACCGAGCTCGGCCTGTCGCACTACGATCCGATGCGCGAGCAAGCCATGCTCGAGGTGCTCGTGGCGGCCAACCGCGGTCCGTTCACCGACGCGGTGGTCAAGAGCCTCTTCAAGCAGGTCTTCCAGGCGTCGATGCAGCTCGAGCAGGAGCAGGACAAGAGCCGCTACCTCACGTCGCGCCACAGCCACGTCGCCGACACGGTCGTCTACGTCGACGGCGTACCGATCGGCGGCGACCACCCACCGGTGCTGATCGCGGGGCCGTGCGCGATCGAGTCGCGCGAGCAACTCGACGCGGTCGCGGCCTTCGTCGCCTCGCGCGGGGTGCGGCTCCTGCGCGGCGGCGCCTTCAAGCCGCGCACCGATCCCTACAGCTTCCAGGGTCTGGGCTTGGCCGGCCTGCAGCTCGGCCGTAGCGTGTGCGACGCCCACGGCTTGGCCTTCGTCACCGAAGTGATGGACGCCGCCGACGTCGGTGCCTGCGCCGAGCATGCCGACATGCTGCAGGTGGGGGCGCGCAACATGCAGAACTTCACGCTCTTGCGCGCGGTCTCGCGCGCGGGCCGTCCGGTGATCCTCAAGCGCGGCCTGTCGGCCACCATCGAGGAGTGGGTGATGGCCGCGGAGTACCTGCTCGCGGGCGGCAACACCCAGGTCGTGCTGTGTGAACGCGGCATCCGCACGTTCGAGCGCTTCACCCGCAACACCCTCGACGTCTCCGCGGTGGCGCTGGCCAAGCTCGAGACGCATCTGCCGGTGCTGGTCGACGTGACGCACTCCGGTGGCCGCCCCGACCTGCTCGTGCCGCTCACCAAGGCGGGGCTGGCGGTCGGAGCCGACGGCGTGATGATCGAGGTACACCCGAACCCCGCCGTGGCGCTCTCCGACAACAAGCAGCAGATCGACTTCGAGACCTTCGACCGCTACCTCGAGGCGACGATGTACCACGGACGCCTCAGCCCGGGACGGACCGAGCTCTACGGGGCCGAGGGGTAACCTGAGGCATGGACCGGGTGCTGGGATGGCTCTTGCGTCAGGCCGAGGTCACGCCGTCCTACCACCAGGAGCGCTGCCTCGCGACCAAGGCCACCGGCTGTCGCATCTGCGCGGAGGTCTGCCCGCATGAGGCGATCGTGGTGCGCCGCCGCGTCGAGATCGACCCGATCGACTGCACCGGCTGCGGCATCTGCGTGACCGCCTGCCCCTCGCAGGCGCTCACCCCGCGCGGCGCCCAGGCCCCCTCGGACGTGGCGCTGCGCTGCTCCGAGATCGGCGGCAACGCCCCGAGCGTCATCTGCCTCGCGCGACTGACGCCCACCGACCTGCTGCGGCTGAGCGACGCCGCCGGCACCGTGCGGCTCGGGCGTGGCGCCTGCCACGACTGCCGGATCGGCAGCGCCGAGGTCCCGGAGCGGCTCGAGGCGGCCGCCGCCAAGGCCCGGGAGATCGCCCACGTGCTCGGTCGTGCCCTGCGCGTCGACGTGGAGGTCACCGAATCGCTCGACGTCGAGCGCTACGAACGGACGCTCAGCCGGCGCGAGATGCTGCGTGGCAGCACCACCGGCGTCAAGCGGGTCACCGCCTCGGCACTGGCGCCACTCGAGAAGCTCGCCGGCATCGACGAGGACGACGCGGCGCGCGACCGACCGGCGTTGCCGCCCGACTGGCTCGACACCCTGCGGCTGCTGGCGCAGGCCGACCTCGACCCCGGCACGCTGGTGCCGGTCAGGCTGCCGCACGTGATCGACGGCTGCCTGCTGTGCCCCGCCTGCACCGCGGCCTGCCCGACCGATGCGATCCAACGGCGCTTCGAGGACGACGGCTCCACCACCTTGTGGCTCGAGCCGCAACGCTGCGTCGGCTGCGACGCCTGCGAGCAGGTATGCCCGGTCGACGTCGTGGTGATGGACGCGCACGTCACCTGGGAGCGCCTCGATCAGGAGCGCACGGTGCTCGCGGCGCGCGCCGGCAGCGGCCCCAGCGGCACCACCGCGCGCTGAGCGCGCGCGGAGCGCGCGGGGTGCCGGCACCCCGCGCGTGCCTCGAGGCGGCAGGCCGCGGCGGCGCATCCCTTACACTGAGCCATGACGGTCGACGAATGGGTCCTGGAAGCGGTGCAGGAGGCTGGCCCGAACGGTGCGACCGTGCGCGAAGTGCAGCGGCGGATCGAGGAGAGTCACTACGAGGAGCTCGCCATCGACACGATCGAGGCTTCGCTGGCCACGCTGGCGCAGGCCGAGCGTGTCGCCGAGGTGGAGGGCCGTTGGCACGCGCTGCGCAAGACCACCAAGGAAGACGCACTCAAGCGGCTGTTCGGCGATCCCTGACCCCAGCGCTCCCCGGGAGGAACCACGGATGACGACCAGCGCCCCCGCGCGTCCGGCCGGCGCGAGCAGCCGGACACTGCAGGACTTCTACGGGATCGATGCGCTCTACACGACCGAGGAGCGGCTGATCCGTGACAGCGTGCGCGAGTTCGTGCGCGGCGAGATCCTGCCCCACGTCGGCGAGTGGTGGCTGCATGGCACCTTCCCCGAGGATCTGCCGCGGCGCTTCGGCGAGCTCGGGATCCTGGGCGTCACACTCCCCGAACACCTGGGCGGCGCCGGCGCCACGTACACCGCCTACGGACTGCTCAACCGCGAGATCGAGTACGGCGACTCCGGCATGCGCTCGTTCGTGAGCGTGCAGTCGAGCCTGGTGATGTACCCGATCCATGCCTTCGGCTCCGATGCGCTGCAGCGGGCCTGGCTGCCGGGGCTCGCGAGCGGCGAGCACATCGGCTGCTTCGGGCTCACCGAACCCGACGCCGGCAGCGATCCCGGCAACCTGCGCACCCGCTGTCGGCGCCTGGGCGACGACTGGGTGATCACCGGCGTGAAGCGCTGGATCACCAGTGGCTCTCGTGCGCACGTCGCTATCGTGTGGGCCCGCGACGAGGACGACGGCGTCATCCGAGGCTTCGTGGTGGAAACCGAGCGCGAAGGCTTCGGCGCGGTCGACATCAAGACCAAGGCCTCGATGCGGGCATCGGTCACCAGCGAGCTCTACCTCGACGAGGTCGCGGTGCCCGATGCGAACCGGCTGGCGATCGAGGGGCTGCGCGGACCGCTGTCGTGCCTGAACCAAGCGCGCTACGGCATCGCCTGGGGCGTCCTGGGCGCAGGCTTCGCCTGCTTCGAGGAGGCGGTGGCCTACGTCGAGGACCGCCCCGTGTTCGGCGTCGCGTTGGCCGGCAAGCAGCTCGTGCAGGCGTCGCTGGCCGACATGCTCGCGGAGCTCACCAAGGGATCGCTGCTGGCCTACCACCTGGGCCGCCTCAAGGACGCAGGCATGGACACGCCGGCGCGCGTGTCGCTGGCGAAGCGCGACAACGTGCGGGCCGCGCTCGGCGTGGCGCGGGCCGCACGCGACCTGCTCGGCGGCAACGGCATCACCACCGAGTACGGCGCCATCCGCCACATGCTCAATCTCGAGACCGTCGCCACCTACGAGGGGACCGACACGATCCACACGCTGATCCTGGGGCGTGAGATCACCGGGCACAACGCGTTCTGAGCAGCCTATGGCGGAGTTGTCAAGTGGTGGTTTCTCGGGGTTGCGGCTCTCGGGTGTCGTCGCTTCCGGTTGGGCGCCGCGAGCGTAGCGTGTCGTGGGTTGGGGTGGTGGCGGTCC
>SLRS01000002.1 GCA_007130855.1 Trueperaceae bacterium
GCGGGTGGACGCACGCGCGTCACGATGCGCATCGTCGAGGTCGAGACGTCGCTGGTGATCGACACGGGCCTGGGCACGGAACTCGCTCAGCCGACCTGGCCAGCGGAGGCTCCACTCGTAGACGAACGGGCGGCTCCGGTTCCCGACCATGCCGGGTGCTGCGCTGAAGCGGTCAGCCGGCGTGGGCGCCGTCGCCTGGCACGCCGAGGGTGTCGGCGCCGGCCTGAGACCGTAGCCGAGCATCGGGCAGCGCGACGGGGTCAATCCAGGCGCAGCATGTACAGCGCCGGGCCTTCGCCTCCGCCGCCTTCGGCCGGGTGCGGCAGATACAGCAGCCAATCACCGCGTCCGATCGGCGCTGACGGCTGAAGCAGGTACAGGTCTCGGTACAGCGGCACCGGCGAGACGGCGAACTCCTCGAGCGGAGCAGGAGAGGCTTCCGTCCGGACGTAGACGTGAGCTCGACTGGCGTCGCGTGCTACGGGCATGAGGCAGGCGCCGTCCGGTCGAGTGCCGTAGACCAGCAAGCGAGGCCGCTGCGCGGGGACGCCGATGGCGCTGAAGCGCTCGAGGCGGACTTCGGTTGGGCACGAAGAGGACTGGTCCGAAACGAGGTCGAACGCCGCGGCGCGGTTCAGGACGATCGAGTTGCCGTCCGCCACGGCGAAGACGCCATGCCGGCCCGGTGTCGGATTGGGGCCGAGCGCCAGGAACTGCAGTGCCGGTAGATGCCCTGAACGATACGCGAGCGAGGCGACGGCGAGCACGATGAGGACAGCGCCTCCGACGAGGATGGGCCAGACGATGTACTGCGACACTCTAGCCATGGCAACTCGCCTCCATAGACGCGAGAAGGTCGGGCGCTTCATGGCCCAGTTACCACGGTCGTCGTTCGGCCGGTAGAGACGAATGCCCTCGCACGACCGCTCCTTCGAGGAAGGCGAGACGCTGGCGGCGACGCTCTACGTGCCGCTCGTGGAGATGCCGCGGGCATAGACGGCGTAGGTCCCAGTCCGGTGAAGGACGACACCGTCGATGAGGGCGTTGAGGCCCTCGCCGCTGTTGTCGTCGAACCTGAGCAGTTCCGCCGGCTCGGGCGTCAGACGGATCAGCTGCAGGTACGGATCGAGGTTGCCCCAGAGGCGCTCCATGTGGATCGAGACCTGGTCGCCAACTCGACCATCGAAGTAGTAGATGCGACGCTGACCGGGCCGGTAGATCCAGTCCTCGATCGGTCGATCGAAGCCGATCCGGTTGCTCGGCGGGTTGATATCCTCCTCCGTTGGCGGCGGGATCTGCGCCGGCTCGACGCTGGCGAGCAGCGGGACCACGTCGTGCCCGAGCTCGAGCTCGGCGCTCGTGAACGCGCCGCACTGCTCGGCGGTGACGCTGACGATCCCGCTGGCGAGCTGCACGATGTCGTAGCTGACCGCGCTGGTCCCTTGCCCGACGGCGGGTTCCGGCGACCAGCGGTAGTCGATCGGCGCGATCGCAGCGATCGGCACCGCCTCGGCGACGAAGTTCACCGTCGTGACCTGCTGTGGCGGCGTCGGCTGCGGCGTGCCGCCATCGTCGACGGTGGCACACGCGCCGAGCCCCACAACAACGAAGCTCAAGGCAATGAGAAGCGGACGTCGCATGAGCACCTCTTCATGTTCATGCGGCGAACTGGCGCAGAGGTGCTGCCCGAGCAGTTCACCATCCGCTTCGAGAGCTGCGGGGCTCTGTCCGAGGAGACGCGGGTGTTCCGGATCGAAGTCGCGTCGCTGTCGGGGAAGACGCGGAGGCGATAGGCTTGAGGCGACGGCCGCGCTGCGCCGCAGGCGCCAGCGGTCGAGGGGAGCCGCGTGCGTAGCGACCGGGAGATGCTCGAGCTGATCCTGGCGACCGCCAGGGCTGATGCCCGCGTCCGCGCGGTGATCCTCTCGGGCTCGCGCGCCGATCCGTTCGTCGCGCCTGACGCGCTCCAGGACTTCGACGTGGTCTTCGTCGTCGACGAGGTCGCGCCGTTCCGAGCTGATCTCGGCTGGACACGCGTCTTCGGTGAACCCGCCATCGTCCAGCTCCCCGACGCGATGCTCGGCGCGCCACCCAGGGCCGACGGCGGCTTCGCCGTGTTGATGCAGTTCATCGATGGTCACCGCATCGACCTGACGTTGCTGCCGGCGAGCGCCATGACGGGCTTCGAACACGACGGCCCTTCCACGGTGTTGTACGACCCTGCGGGCCTGGTGCCGCTTCCGCCTCCGCCCGAGGCGCCCCACCACCTGCCCGAGCCGCCCACGCGGCAAGCGTTCGCCGACGTCTGCAACGAGTTCTGGTGGGTGGCGCCGTACGTCGCCAAGGGACTGGTGCGTGGCGAGCTGACCTACGCCCGCCATCACCTGGACACGGTGCTGCGCGCGCAACTGCTGACGATGCTCGACTGGTACGTGCTCGGCGCGAGCGGTGGGGCGCGCGGTGCGGGGAAGCACGGCCGCTTCCTGCGGCGCGAGTTGCCCGGCGAGCTCTGGTCGCTGCTGGAGGCCACTTACGCAGACGCGCAGACCGAACGGGCGTGGGCCGCGCTCGAGGCGCTGGCGACCCTGTTCCGACGCGTCGCAGGCGCGGTGGCCGAACGCCACGGCTTCACGTACCTGGCCGGCGACGACGAACGGGTGACGACGCTGCTGCGGCGAATGCGGGCACGTGGGGACGGGGCCGGACCGGCGCGGGCGTGGCCGGTGCCGTCCGGTCGGCCCACTGCTCTGGCGAAGGTCTTGGGCGAGTTGCCCGACCTGTTCGCGTGGCCCGACGGTCGGCGCGTCGCCACCACCGCCGAGTGGCCCGAGCGTGCGAGCGCCTGGCGCGACCTGATCGTGGAACTCGCCTACGGTGGGCTGCCGCCAGCGGCTGAACGGCTGGAGCTCGAGGTGCGCAGCGAAACACGCCTTCGGCATCTGCCGGGTGCCCCGCGGTGGCGTTCCGTGCGGTTGCACCTCGCCGTCGCCGGGGCGGAGCTGTCGTTCGCGCTGCGGCTCTTGCTCCCGGAGGTTTCTGCTCCCGTGCCGGCGATCGCCTACGGTGACGGCTGCTGGTGGAACCTGAGCGACCAGGCGCTGACAGGCTTTGCCGAGCGCGGGATCGCGCTGGCATCGTTCGACCGCACCGAAGTGGCGCCCGACGTCGTCCCGGCGGCGATCGCCGGGTTGCGCGATTCGCTCGCCGGCAGCGGCCCAGTCGCTTCGAACGGCGGCGGTGCGCCACCGTTGCGCTGCGGCGGCCTGTTCGACCTGCTGCCCGATCACCGCTTCGGTGCGCTGTCGGCCTGGGCCTGGGCCTACCAGCGCGTCGTCGACTTGCTGCTGCTGGTGCCCGAGATCGACCCGCAACGCATCGGCGTCACCGGCTTCTCGCGCGGCGCCAAGGCGGCGTTGCTCGCGGGCGCCGTCGACCCGCGGATCGCGCTGGTGCACGCCCACGCCTCGGGCGCGGGCGGTGCGGCGCCCTACCGGCTCCTGGGCGAGGGGGCCGAGACGCTGGATGTGGCGCGCGCCTTTCCGACCTGGTTCGGCCCACAACTCGCGGGTTTCCGCGGCCGCGAGCACGCGTTGCCGTTCGACCAGCACGCGCTGCTGGCGTGCGTGGCGCCGCGAGCGCTGCTGCTCAGCGGCGGTGTCGACGACCGCTGGGCGAATCCCGAGGGGACGCTGCAGGCGGCGTGGGCCGCGCGCGAGGCGTACCGCTTCGTCGGTGCGGCGGATGCGCTGACCATCATGTTCCGTCGCGGCGGGCATGCGCACACCCTCGAGGACTGGGAACGCCTGCTCGAGATCGCCGCCTGGCACTGGCTCGCCGGGTGCGATCCAGCAGGGCGCGATCCAGCAGGGTGCGATCCAGCAGGGCGCGATTCGCTCCCCTTCGAGGGACTGCGGCCGGCGTTCCGGTGGCGGGCGCCAGCAGCGGAGGAAGCTTGAGCGGAGGCGGGAGGCCGCCGCCGGGCCGCCGGGCCAGACCGGGTGTACACTGGACCTATGTTGGACGATCGGACGAGTCACCGCATCTCGACGAGAGCGGCATCGGCATGACGGTGTTCGAACCACTCGACCGCGTCTCGGTCGCGAGCCACGTGATCGCGCAGATCGAGGCGGCCATGCGGCGGGGCGACCTACGCCGAGGTGATCGGCTGCCGACGGAGATCGAGCTTGCCGAGCAGTTCCAGGTGAGCCGGACCTCGATTCGTGAGGCGTTGAAGGTGCTCGAGATCCTGGGCCTGCTGGACGTGAAGCGGGGCGCCGGGACCTTCATCGCGACCGCGCCGCGCATGCCGACGCTGGACCCGCTGTTGTTCCTGCTCCTGCTGGAGGACGGTAGCCGCGACGATCTCGTCGAGGTGCGTTTCATGGTGGAGGTCGGCTTCACCCAGCTCGCACAAGCGCGCATGGAACTCGAGACGATCGAGCGCCTCGAGGAGAACGTCCGCGAACTCGAGGTCGCGGTTGCGGCGGATCAGGTCACGGCCGAACACGACCTGTCGTTCCACCAGATCATCTTGGAAGCGACCAGGAACCCGTTCGTGATCCAGATTGGTCGGACCGTGCTCGAGTTGTTCCGTGAGTCGATCGGCCAAGGTGTGCGGACCTTCCCGCAGCGCGCCATCGACCACCACAAGGCCATCGTGCGGGCATTGCGCGACGGCACGAAAACCGAGGTCGAGCAGGTGATCCGCGACAGCTACGAGTTCTGGAAGGAGCTCGGCTGAGCGCGGTCAAGCCTTTGGCAGGCCCAGGACGCGAAGGATGTTCTCCCCCATGATGCCTCGGCGGGTGTGCTCGTCGCGGCCTTCCAGCAGCGCCTCGTACATCGCGCGGCGGACGTGCATGAGGAAGAAGGGCATGTCGCTTCCGAAGCTCACCCGATCGGTCCCGAGGGTGTCGAGCGCCGCGATGATGGCACGCTCGTGGATGGCGCTGCCGATGACGTGGAGATTGTGGTGTGCGCTCGCGACCTCGATCGCGGCGCGATCGAGCGCCGGGAACGCCGCCCCGCCCAGGTGGATGAGCAAGAACGTGGTGTCCGGGAAGCGCGCTGCGAGGCGGCCCAAGCGCATGGGATGCGTGTTCTCGGGGAAGTCGGCGCCGATGTGGAACGCGAGTACCTTGCCGTAGGCCGCGGCACGCTCCACGATCGGCATCACGAGCGCCTCGTCGTCGATCACGTAGTCGTCCTGGGCGCCGTTGAACTTGACGCCATGGAAGCCGTACTCGTCGAAGCAGCGTGCCAGCGTGTCCAGAGCATGCCGCTCGCCGAGTCGCGGGTTCACCCAGCCGAAGGGGATCAGCCGGTCCGGGTAGGCCCGGGCGGCATCGTACACGGCGCGGTTCTCCGGGCCGATGTCCTTGTCGTACGGTGGCTTGAGCCACACCAGCGCCTGGTCGACCTGGGCCCCGTCCATCGCGGCGACGAGGTCGTCCGCCGTGAGCGCGAGGCCGTCGAAGCGCTGGGAGGAGATGTGGCAGTCAGCGTCGACGATCATGGGTGTCTCCTAGGGTCGGGCCGTGCCGGCGCGAGCCGGACCGGGGGTCGCCTCATCGGGGGCGGTGAGCACGAGCAGGTCGCGAAACAGGTGTGCCAATGCGTGCACCAGCATGACCGCCGCCGAAAGCGGTAGCGGCAGGTAGAGGTAGATCTGCGATATGCCCGAGGCGGGGAAGAAGGTGCGCTGCACGCGTCCCGTCAGCCTCCATCCCTGGTAGGCGACGAAGGCCAGGAACGCGATGATCAGCAGCCACAGCAGGACGCTGAGGAGGCGCTGCACGCGCAGCGGCAAGCGTTCGGCGAGGAACTCGAGGCGGATGTGGCTGCGCCTTCGCACGGCCATCGCGGCGCCGATGAAGGTCGCCCACACGAAGGCGATTCGGGCGTACTCCACCGATCCGAGGATCGGCGCGCTGAACACGTAGCGCGCGAGCACGTTGGCGAACACGATGCCCAGGAAGAAGGCGCCGAGCGGGACGGCAAGGACGAACGTGAGCCGGTCGAGTCCACGGCTCGCGACCTCGAGCAGGCTTGCGGCACGTCGCATCAGCGTCACCACCTGGGCGCGGCGGGCGGGATGCCCAGGGCCCATGCATCCCGCCCGCCGACGATCGTCAACGAAGCTCCTGGATCTGCGCGATGTAGGTCTGTGCCTGCTCGCCGAAGCGGTCGAAGAAGAGGTCGTAGACGCCCGCGGTGGCGTCCCGGAAGGCCTCCTGGTCGGGGTAGGTGACCGCCATGCCGAGCTCGATCAGCTCCGTGAGGAGCTCGTCCTCTTGCGCCTCGGCCAAGTCGAGCTGGAAGTCGCTCATGGCGAGCGCCTCCTCGAGCACGATCGTCCGGTCTTCGTCGGCGAGGCGATTCAGGAACGCCTCGCTGGCGACGATGTAGGCGAGGTTGTAGATGTGGCCGGTGATGGCGAGGTGGCTCTGGACCTCGTACAAGCGGCCGCTCATGATGTTCTGGAGCGGATTCTCCTGTCCGTCGACCACGCCCTGCTGCAGTGCCCCGTAGAGCTCGGTGAAGGCCATGGGCGTCACGACCGCGCCGAGCGCGCGGAAAGTCTCGACCTGGGCGGCGTTTTCCGGCGTTCGGATGCTCAGGCCCGCGACGTCGCTCGGGCCGTCGATGGGGCGTGCCGAGTTGGTGATGTTGCGGAAGCCGTTCTCGACCATCGAGACGAGACGCAGGTCATGCGCCAGCAGGCCCTCTGCGGCCTCCTGGATGATGCCGGCGTCGATCACTCGGCGGACGTGGTCGCGATTCGTGTAGAGGAACGGCAGCTCGAAGATCGCGAACATCGGTTCGTAGACCACGATCACGCCGGTGAGCGACATCTCGAGCGTGCCGAGCGCGACCATCTCCTGCATCTCGCGCTCGCCGCCGAGTTGTCCGCTATGGATGATCTGGACGCTGATGCGACCCTCCGTGCGCGCCTCGACGTTCTCCTTGAAGAACTGGAAGGTCTCGTAGTACGAGTGTGCCGGCGTGTGGACGAGGCCGATGCGCAGCGTGTGTTGCGCGATCGCCGACGTCGACGCGGCGAGCGCGACGAAGGCGAGGACACCAACGAGCGTGCGAGCGAGTTTCCGGGACATGCAGTACCTCCTGGGGTGAGGCGATGGGCGCGACGATCCAGCGGGCAGACGCGGGCGATCTCCTTTCTCGCTACGAGGCCAGTCCGGGGATGAAAAGGACCAAGCTTGGGAAGTACGTCACGATCAGGAGTGTGATGAACAGCGGGATGAGGAACGGCAGGACGCTCCGCATGATCTTCTCGACGCGGATGCCGCTGACCTCGCTGACGACGAAGAGGCTCATGCCGATCGGCGGCGTGGCGACGCCGATCATCAGGTTCAGCACCATGATCACGCCGAAGTGGATCGGATCGATGCCGACCGACACCACCAGCGGGACCAGGATGGGGGTCAGCAGGATCAGCACGACGCCGGCCTCCATCACCGCGCCGAGGACGAGGAGCGCCAGGTTGAGGACGAACAGCACCACCAGCGGGTTCTCGGTTGCCGCTGTCACGCCGGAGACGAGCTGGGCGCCGACCTGGTTGAGCACGAGGATCCACGAGAAGCCCGAGGTGGTCGCGATGATGAAGGTGACGACCGACGACGTGATTAGCGTGTCCACGATGATGCCTGGCAGGTCACGCAGCTTGATCGTGCGGAAGATGACGAACCCGAGGATGAATGCGTAGACGGCCGCGACCGCGGCCGCCTCCGTCGGCGTGAAGACCCCGAGCAGGATGCCGCCGACGATGATGACGGGGGTGAGCAGGCTCAGGACCGACGAGCGGAGCGACGTCCAGATCTCTCGCAGTGTCGCCCGGGTGAAGCGCGGGTAGCCGTCGCGGCGCCCCAGGACCGCGACCATGCCCATGAGGGATAGGCCCATCAGCGCGCCGGGCACGATGCCGGCCAGGAACAGCTTGCCTACCGAGACTTCGGCTATCGCGCCGTAGATCACGAAGGGGATGCTGGGCGGGATGATCGGGCCGATGGCGGACGAGGCGGCCGTCAGGCCCGCCGCCATCTCGGGCCGATACCCCTGATCGCGCATCGCCTTGATCTCGATCATCCCGAGACCGCCGGCATCGGCGACCGCCGAGCCCGACATCCCCGAGAACAGCATCGATGCGAGCACGTTGGCGTGCGCGAGGCCGCCGCGGATGTGACCGATCAGGTTTCGAGCGAGCCGGAAGATGTCGTCGGTGATCCCGCCGGTGTTCATCAGCCGGCCGGTGAGGATGAACAGCGGAATGGCGAGCAGGACGAACGAGTCGACGCCGGTCACGAAGCGTTGCACCACGCCGATCGGTGGGATCGGCGAGAAACCCAGTATCGCGACGATGACCGCGATGCCGATGGCGAACGCGATCGGCATACTGAAGATCGCCAGCACGGCAAACGTGATGAACAGTGCGGAGACCATGAGCGTCCGGAACCCCTTCCCGCTGGTCGCGCGGTCTTGCATGCCGGTTTGTCCAACATCCTACATCATACGAGAGACGCGCGGTCAAGGTCGGGAAGCCCGCAGCCGTCCGCCATCGCGGGTTTGACCCCAGGGACGGGGACCATTCCCGCACTACCCGGAGGCATACGAGCGCTCCGGCCGCGACGCGTCCAGCGCCCGCAGGCGCGTGGCCGTGGGGTCGGCGCAGCGCAACCTCGGCGACCTCCCCGATGCCGGCGTCACCGAGGTGGCGCACGACCCGGCGGCGCCCCGCCCGTGGGCGGGCTTGCAGGCTGAGGGCCGGCCTCGCGGGCGGCTAGGCCTGCTGCGCTGCGGCCCGAGGCGGCGGGGCTGTGACCTCAGACCTGCTGACGTCGGACGGCGCTGACCGATCGAGCCGGGATGGGGCCGAACGGCCGCTGGGGGTGAGCAGCATGCGGCGGTCCATGCCGCGGTCGAGTGCGACGTAACGGTCGTGTAACGCCCGGCTGTGCACATTTACCTTCACCTGCCACGAGAGGCGGGCGCACTGGACACGCCGGGAAGCCACGAAACGACCGCTCCACCCGTAGCCGGGCCACCTAGGAGGATCCATGAGACATCGTTGGTCGATCACAGCCGCCGCCGCGCTGCTGCTCACGTTGACGGCGTGCGGAGGCGAGCTCGACGGTACCGATCCGCCGCCGCCCGCAACCGAACCACCTGAGGCCACGTTCGTTGGAAGCGTCGACGATGCGGATGCCCTCATCGCCTTGATCGTGGCGAACGACGCCGTGACGGTCTACGTCTGCGGTCGAGACGACACCTGGGAGAGCCTCACCGCTTGGTTCGAGGGCGCGGTGACCGATGGCCAGATCACGTCCTTGAACGGGGGCTGGGATCTCGAACTGGACGGCCGGTTCGACGGAAGCGCCTGGTCGGGAAGTCTGGTCGCCAGCGGGCGAACCTACGGCTGGTCTGCCCAACGCGCCAATGAGGACAGTGCAGCGGGTCTCTACGTCCTCGACACCGACAGCCGCGAAGCTGGGCTCATCGTCACCAATGCGCTCGAAACGGCTGGCGTGTACTACGGCAAGACGAGTACCCAGACCGCACCAGTCCGCGTGGTGAGCGACCTGACCGTCGCCACGAGGCCTTCCTCCGTCGAGGTGTTCTCGAGCGTTTACGGCGGCCGAACCTTCACCCTGCGGCCCGTGACACGCGCCATCGCCACGCCGCGCATCACGCCGGAGCGGCAGCTCAGGCAGGCGCTCACGAGGGCGCTTCCAGGCCTGCGGAGCTTCCAGCTCGCTTCGTTCGATGATGCATCGGTCGTGCGCCAGCTCCGCACGTTGGCCGAAGCGTCCCCGGACGAACCTCAATACGTGAGCCTCCCGGTCGTCGACGATCGAGGCGCCCTGCGGACCGACGTCAGCTGGACCGTGTACCACCACGATGTCCGCGATCCCAGGGCACAGTCGTGCTTCCTCGATCCGCGAGAAGGGCCCAGATGCGAGCCGATCGCCGGGCCGAGCCTCACCTTCCAGGGGATGCCGGATCTGCCGTTCCGGGACTTCCGCGAGCTGCACCGCAGGGCGCAGGCGGAGCCCGAGGCCGTCGCTCGAGAACTCTCCGACGAGCGCGTGTACCAGTTATCCACGCTCGGCATCGTCGGGAATGAGCTGGTCGGATCCTACGCCGGGCAGGCCACCGTGAGTCCCAGCGTCATCCAGGGCCTCACCAGCATCTTCGAGGTGGCCTACGGCCCCGAGAGGACCGCGGCACTGCTCGACCTGACCGCCCACAACTACCTGGTCTACAACCGACGCTTCTACGACGAGCCGCTGGAGATGCCGGCCCCGCCACTCGGCCCCGCCGGCCCCACGTCCACACACCACCACGCACACGGCCACCACGGGCCCGAGGACTCTGCGCACCCTCGAGCGACCGAGCGCATCGTCACGCCTCAGCGTCACCTCGACGAGTTCGACGACTTTCCGATCCTGCGACCGATGATGGTGGCCGACGCGACCATCTGGGATGCGGAGGCGCAAGCGTGGCTGGTCGACACCTTCTTCGAGCGCGCCGACTACGTCGCCAATGTCCAGGCCAACGCCTTCAACTGGCTCCAGCTCTTCCCCGACGCTCCGGCTGGGAGCAGCACGCTCGACGAGTTCAGTAACGCGCTCGCCGTGCGCACCCAGATCGGCGGCTACTGGCGGCTGACGCCGTTCGGCCAAGAGCTGCTCCAGTACCCCGACGCCTCGTGCGGCGGCGCCGGCAGCTTCATCGACGAGATCCGCAAGCTCTCACCCGACTCGAAGACGCTCGACAACGAGTACTGGGCATGGTGGACCAACCACCAGCCCTACGGCTTGGGTTGTGCCTACGTGGGGACCTTCGGCAACACCGGGCGCAACGCCGCGGTGAGCTGGCAGCACATCAGCGCGCAGACGCTCGATGCCACCGCCTCGACGTTCATGCACGAGACCGGCCATCTCATGGACGGCATGCACGGCGGACCCACGCACCCTTGGGCAACCGACAGCCAGCGCTGCCGGCTCCTCGGCATCCTGGAAGTCGGGCCGACCGGCCCCTCGCTCATGCGTCCGCGCATCGCCGGGACCACCAGGACCAACTGCTTCGCGCCGACGCTTGCTGGCGACACGACCACGAAGAACATGACGCGTGTCGCCGAGCACATGCACGTCAACCTGGAGTAGTGCCCTCCTTGCTTCGGCCTGCGCCGCACCGGCTGTCGATCGGCGCGGCGCAGGCCCGTGCTGCGGTTGCGTATTCTGGCGTGATGCTCGACGAAACCTTCGGCGACGCTTCACGCGGCCAGGCGTTCGATGCCTTGCCCGAGGTGTGGCAGGCGTGCATCGAACTCGCGTTGGAGGCGCTTCGCGCCGGTTCGTTGCCGATCGGCGCGGTGATCGTGGACTCCGACGGGCGGATCGTCGCGCGCGGCCGCAACCGGCTCGCGGAGGTGGTCGAGGCGTCCCCGCATCTGCCCGGGACGCCGTACCTGACCGGGACGCCCCTCGCTCACGCCGAGGTGAACGCACTGCTCGAGTTCGGCGACCGGCGGCTGGGCCCGCGGCCCGTGCTCCTCACGACCACCGAGCCGTGCCCCCTGTGCATGGGGGCCGCTCGCATGGTCGGGATGGGGCGCGTGCTGTACGCGTCGCGCGACCCATGGGCGGGTTGTGCGGCGATGGCGGATGGGGTGCCGTACTTGGTGCGCTCGGGACCGACGGCAGCCGGGCCCGTGGCAGCCTTGGAGGCGCCCCTCGTCGCGTTGCAGACGGCGGTTCACCTCCGCCTCCACGCCAGCGAACCCGTGTTCCTGGCGGTGTGGGAGGAGGTGCTTCCGGCTGCGGTGGCCGCTGGCCGGGCGCTCCATCGGGACGGTGTCGTGAGGGCACTCGTCGAAGGCGGCGTGCGGCCGAGCGAGGTGTGGGCGACGCTCGTCGCCGCCGTGCCAAGTTCGTGACGGTCGGGGTTCGAGGTGTCGCCCCAGCCTGGGACCGGAGTCGCAGCGAGTGGGAAGGGCACCGGACGGCAAGGTACGTGATCGTAGCGGACGTCGCCCTTCGGTTCGTGCAGGTACCGCCGTCGCTTCGAGGAGCCGGGCTGGTCTTGCTCAGCGGTAGGCGAGTCGCTCCCGCCAGGGGTGGCCCACGGGCAGTGCAGCTTGGAGCCAGGCGCGCGCGTCCGCGTCGAGCCACGGGAGCGCCCGCGGGAGGTCGGCGTCGTCCTTGGGGCGCGGCACCCTGCGGCCGCCGGTGGTGGCCTTGAACAGGAGTACGGCCTCGGGCGCCATGATCGGGACGTCGACACCGTCGACGTTCGTGTGGCGGATGGCGCGGTCGAGGGGGAGCGTGATGCGGGGGTCGCGCCGGTAGCGCCACTGGGTGTCGGTCCATGGCTCGATGACGACGTCGAACCACGTGTCGCCGCGGCGGGCGTGCGCTTGGTGGCCGCCGCCGGGGTGGGTCTCACCCGTCTTGCGCGGGACGTAGCGGGCGGGTGTGCCGGCGATCACCCAGGCGGCTCGTGCGCCGTGGCCAGCCAGGGCGTCGAGCACGGCCGGGGCGGCGGCCGCGTCGACGGCGACGTCGACGTCGTCGTGGTGGCGGGCGGGTGTGCCGGCGAGGAGGTCGAGTGCCCAGCCGCCGGCGATCGCCCAGCGGGCGGCGGCGTCGGCGAGGGCGTGCGCGAGGTCGACGACGGGTCGGAAGCCGGTGTGCTCGAGCGCGCGAGCGAGGGCCTCGGCCTCGAGGGTGGCGAGGACGTCGGCTTTAGCCTCTTGGTAGGCGGTTCGTGCCGTACCGTCGTCGGCAACTGCGTCGCTGCGTCTGATGCCGTCGTGCTTGGCGGCCTGGTAGCGGGCGCGCGCGTCGTCCGAAGTGCGCAGGTAGTCGCGTAGCACGAGGTGGCGGCGCCAGTGGTCGCTCTCGGGGTCGACGACGTGCAGGTGGACGTCGTGGTGCCCGAGGGTGTAGTAGGTGCGTCCTGGGAGACCGTGTTCGCCGTGATGCACGAACCCGAGGTCGGCGAGGCGGGCGTCGGCGTCGGCGGGCAGCGGCCAGGGGTGCACCAGTGCCAGCAAGTCGAGCGTCGGCTTGGCGAGGAGTCCGGGCACGGCGGTGGAGCCGACGTGGGCGACGTCGTAGAGGTGACCGCCGTCGAGGGCGTCGCCGAGCGCGCGCGTGATGCGTGTGCACCAGCTCGTGCCGGCGGTGGCCCAGGCGGCGTCGACGCGCACGAGCCGCGGGCGGTCGCTCGAGGTCATATCGGGCGATTGCCGGAGCAAGCCGATGGGGCGGGGGTGCGCACGGTGGATGGTACCGCGGGGGTTGCGAAGCGCGCGGCCAGTGCCCCAGGCCTTGACAGAGGGAGCCTCCCCGTCTAGATTGGTAACCATATGGTTACCGATAGCGCTCCCCGACTCGACGCGGTGTTCGGCGCTCTGGCCGATCCCACCCGCCGCGCGATCCTCCTGCGCCTCAGCCGGGCTCCCTTGCCCGTTGGAACGCTCGCCAACACCTTCCCGATCTCCCGCCCCGCCATCTCGAAGCACCTGGACACGCTCGAGCGCGCGGGACTCGTGCAACGGATGCCGCGAGGACGCAGCAACCTGTGCGTGGTCCGGCCCGCCCCGGTTCTCGAGGCCACGGCCTGGCTCGAGTTCTACCGCACGCACTGGGAGGGGGCGCTCGACCGCTTCGCCCTCCTGGTCGACACCGAAGAGGAGACCCCATGAGACACGACGCGCCCCAGGCCCTGATCCTCGTGCTCGACCGGATCGTCCGTGCACCGCGCCAGCGAGTGTGGGCCACCTGGACGGACCCGGATCTCCTCCACCGCTGGTCGTGCCCTGAGGGCATGCACATCCCGGAGGCAGCCGTGGACTTCCAGGTGGGGGGAGCATGGGAGGTCGTGATGGTCGCCGACCACGACGACAACGAGCGCCACGTGGCGTTCGGGACCTACCTGGAGATCACACCCCCGGAGCGGATCGTGCAGGAGCACCAATGGCGACGGCCGGACGGGGGGGCCTCGCCACGGACGGTCGTGACGGTGGCGTTCCAGGAGGAGGGGGACGCCACCCGGATCACCCTCACCCAGACCGGCTTCGACTCCGCCGCCGTCCGGGACGGTCACCGGGAAGGGTGGGGCAGCACCCTGGACCGGCTGGCCAGCCTCGCGGAGACGCGAGCGTGAGCGAGATCCGTGTGCTCCGAGCCCAGACGGCACTCACCGCCTCGGTGGTGGAGGCGTCCCTGGCCGATGTCACCTTTGAAGAGAGCCTTCGGACGCCGATCCCGGGTGTGAACGCCATGAACTGGGTCGCCGGCCACTTGGCGCACGTCAACGCCGGGATCCTGGAGCTTCTGGAACACCCCTGCGACCCATCCTCGCTGGATCTGGCCCACTACGCGCCCGGCTCAACCCCCATTGGGGACGCCTCGAACCCCTGGGACAGCGCGACGCTCCGGCAGGCACTCTTGCAGCAGGGCCCCCGCATCGAGCAAGCGCTGACAGGCGCCCGGCCCGAGCTCCTGGCGGCTTCTCCGCCCGAAGGGTTCGACGGGGAACTCCGGGACTTCCTGCACTTCATCGCCTTCCACCAGAGCTATCACGTGGGGCAACTGGGGATGCTTCGCAGGGCGCTGGGACACGGACGGGCCTTCGGTTAGGGCTCCTGGCGGTGAGCATCCAGTCTCCCGCTGGTGGGGACACACCGGTCCGCGACGTGGTCGCATGAGGCCGCCACGGGCGTTCCTCCGGTGCGGCGGCGTCGAGGAGAGGGACGTCGCCGACGGAGTGGTCGCGTGCCTTGCATGCGACGGCGGGCGCTGCGAGTCGAACGTCGAGGACCCCGCCCTCGCGCGTCACCTCCTCCGCCACGACGTACGCGATGGCGGGTTCGCCGGGTGCACCGTACTCGACGCCTCGATGGGTGGGCACCGAGTCGACCATGGTCGGGCCGACGCATATGCTCAGAGGCACATCGACATGGGAGGTCCCAGTGTGGCCGAATCGCTTCGACCGGTCCCCTTCGTCCCGACCGACTTCGCCGTTCCCACGACGTTCGAAACCGACGAGTTCCGGCTGCGAATGCTGACGGTTCACGACGTGGTCAAGGACTTCGACGCCGTGATGTCCAGCGTCGCTCACTGCAAGACCGTGTGGCCCGGTGGCACGTGGCCCGAAGGGCTCACGCTCGAACAGAACCTGATCGACCTGGGCTGGCATCAGAAGGAGTTCCAGACGCGGCGGTCGTTCGCCTACACCGTCGTCGACCCATCGGAGTCCAGGATCCTGGGCTGCGTGTACGTCGAGCCCACGCGTAAGCGTGGTTTTGACGCCGAGGTGTACCTGTGGGCTCGTCAAAGCGAGCTTGCCGGTGGGCTCGAAGATCGCCTCTACGCCGCCGTCAAGGCCTGGATCGCGAACGTGTGGCCGTTCGAGGCGGCGGCGTTCCCCGGGAGGGACGTGGCGTGGGAGGCATGGAGATCGGCTCCCAGCGAGAAGCGCTAGTGCCGCGTCGGCGGTCCGTATCCGAGCGACCTGGAGGTCGTCCATCGGCGAGCGGGGTTCGATGGGGTTCTCGGCCGCCGACGGTGCGGAGGACTCGGTCGTGCTGCACGGCAACGCGACGGCCACCTATCGAGTCGGTTCGGTGACCGCGGCGGCGCGCCGTGCTCGACTACGAGCCCATGGCGGACGGCGATCAAGAGCCGATGAGCGAACTGGGGCACGAGGCGAGCAGGAAGCCGCTGCGGTGAGGCGCTCGTAGGTGGCGACGTCGACCACCACCACGCGTAGGGTGCCGTGCTGTCAACGGCCAGCGCTTCGTTGGGCGTGGGTCTTGACAGCGTCCACTACGATGGTCTTCTCATGAGCTGGCACGAGGCGTTCTCCGATCGATATGGCGCATGGGCGGCCGACATGACGGCGGACATCCCGTTCCACGTCGGCCTGGCCCGCGAGACCGACCGCCCGATCGTCCAGCTGGCGGTGGGGACCGGGCGCGTCGCGATCCCGGTGGCGCTGGCGACGGGGCGGCCAGTGATCGGTCTGGGCGCGTCGCCGGGGATGCTGCGCCAGGCGCGAGCGCACGCCGCCGAGGCGGGGGTGGCGTTGACGCTGATCGAGGGCGACATGCGCGTCCTCGCGATGGGCGAGCGCGCTGCGCTGGTCTACTGCCCGTTCCGTGCCCTGCTGCACCTACGGACGTGGGCGGACCGGCGGCGGGTGTGCGAGCGGGTGGCAGCGTCGTTGCGGCCGGGTGGGCGCTTCGCGGCGACGAAGAACGAGTGATTGCGGCTGATCGACGGCGGGCTTGCGGCTCGAGGCGCTGTACGGCGGCTCCGAGCGCGAGCCATTCACCGACGACAGCACCGAGTACGTGTTCGTCGCGCGGCACTGAGGTTCGAGCGCGACGCGCTATGGAGGTGTCGCGGTGAACTGCCCCTTCTGCCCGAACGCCGACCTCGACGCGCACGTCGTGTTTCGCGACGACCTCGTGCTGTTCGTTCAGGACGAGCGCTACCAGGGTGCCCTGAAGCACTCGGGCGTCATCGTTCCGGTGCGGCATGCGGTCAAGAGCCCGCCAGCATGGCCGTCTTCCGGATCGAGGTCATGCGACCCCTCGGAGCTGCCCTACCGACGCACAGGTGTACGCTTTCCGCAAGAGGGGGCGCAACGGGTGGATGGCTTGGCTGA
>SLRS01000159.1 GCA_007130855.1 Trueperaceae bacterium
GCGCCTTGCCGCGGGGCGGGCTCGGCGCCTCGTCGCGGGGCGCGGGAGCGCGCGCCTGCTCGGCCGCTGGCGCCTCGGGCTCGGCCCCCGCCTTGGCGGCCAAGCCGGCTTCGGCGTCCACATCGGTGTCGGTCTCGGCGTCTTCCTCGGTGTCGGCGTTCGCCGCGGCGTCCGCCGCCGGCGTGAAGAACACCTCGTCGAGGTCGTGGCTCGGCGCCCTGCGCGAGTCCTTCGAGCAGGCGGCCGCCACCGCCCTGGCGAGCGCCTCGGTGTCGGCAGCCGCACCGCTCTCAGCGGCTCCGGCGGCCCGCTGGAAGACGGCCTCGACCGCGGGGCTGAGCGCGTGGCCCGCGAGGCCCACCAGGCTGCGGCTCAGCCGGGCGGCATCGTCGGCCACACTGCCCGCCGACCAGGGGACACCGTAGCCCTCGAGCCAGACCTCGCTGCCGCGGCGCTGGATCCGGTGCGCCCCCATGTCGCCATGGACGACGCCGAGGCGCCCGGCAGCGGCGAGGGCCGCCGTGGCCGCGACCGCGGCGCCGTCGTCGAGTGCCTCGGGCCGGCTGGCCAGGTCGCTGGCGCCCTCCACGCGCTGCGCCACGACGAAGCCGCCCTCGTCGTCGCGTCCGGCCTCGTGGACCCGGTAGACGTGCGGGTGGTCGAGTGCCGCGGCACCGGCGACGGGATCGCCGGAGAAGCGGTAGAGCCACACCGGCAGCCCGGTGACGGGGTCGAGGGCGCGGGTGACGCTGGCCGGCCCCTGGCGGGTGGGTTTGGCCATGCGCGCGTACCGGCTGATCCGGTTCACCGCGGCCGCGATCGCCGGCCGCACGGGCCGAGGCTCGGGTGGTGGCGGGAGGAGTGGACGGGCATCGCCCCGAGTGTAACGGCAGCGCCGATGGCCAACAACCGGTGGCCGACTCCACGCGCCGCCTCGTCGCCTGCGCGTCGTCGGTGCGGACGTCAGGGGCGCCGTCGGCCGGCGGGCGACGGCGCGGCGCGGCGCCTGGTACCGTTCGGCATGGCCGTGACCGAAGCCTCCGTCAGCGCCGCTCTGGCAACCGTGCTGGATCCCGAACTGAACCAGGACCTGGTCAGCCTCGGCATGATCGAGCGGCTCGCCATCGACGGCGATACCGTTGCCGTGACCGTCCAGCTCACCACGCCCGCGTGTCCCATGAAAGCGCAGATCGAGGCCGACGTGGTGCGCGCCGTGGCCGCGCTGGCGGGGGTCGCGCGCGTCGACGTCGACTTCACGGCCCAGGTCAGAGGCACGCCGCAGGCGTCGCTGCCCGGGGTCAAGCACGTGGTCGCGGTGGGATCAGGGAAGGGCGGCGTGGGCAAGTCGACGGTCGCCGCGAACCTGGCTGCCGCGTTGGCCATGGAGGGCGCCGCGGTGGGGCTGCTCGACGCCGACATCTACGGCCCCAGCCAGGCCAAGATGTTCTCGGTCGAGGGCCAGCGCCTCATGGCCGACGACGAGAAGCGCATCATCCCGCTCAAGCGCCACGGCGTGAAGCTGATCTCGATCGCCAACCTGGTCGAGGACGGCCAGGCGCTGACGTGGCGCGGGCCCATCCTGCACGGCACCCTCACGCAGCTGTTGCAGCAGACCGTGTGGGGCGACCTCGATTACCTGGTGGTCGACCTGCCGCCGGGCACCGGCGACGTCCAGCTGTCGCTGGGGCAGCTCGTCACCGTCTCCGGCATGGTGCTCGTCACCACGCCGCAGGACGTGGCGCTGCTCGACGTGCGGCGCGCCTACACGATGGCGCGCAAGACCCACATCCCGGTGTTGGGCGTGATCGAGAACATGAGCTGGTACGAACTCCCCGACGGTAGCCGTGACCTGATCTTCGGCGAGGGCGGCGCGGCCGACTTCGCGCAGCGCGAGCAGCTGCCGCTGTTGGGTCAGATCCCCATCACGCGCGGCCTGCGCGAGAGTGCCGACGCCGGCACGCCGCTGGTGGTGTCGGCGCCGGACAACCCGAGCGCCCAGGCGCTGCGGCGTGCCGCCCGCCTGCTGGCGGGGCAGGTGTCGGTGCAGGCGCTCAACACGTTGCCGGTCATCTGAACGAGCGCCGCCGCGCGCCGTGTATCCTCGGGACAGCGGGAGGAGTAGCCCTCACCGCGGCCGACAGCGAGGTCGGGTGGCCCGGCAGGCACGGGGCCGCTGCGAGCCCGACCCGGTCGCAGGGGGTGAACGTCGCCCGCCGCCGCGCGTCGGCACGTTGCGCGGTACGGGGCAGAAGCGCCCGCGCGAGGCGCTGACCAGCGCGCGGGTGTGCGTAGAGCCCCCGGACAGTCCGGCCCTTGGGTCGGGGCCGCCCCGAGAGCGCGGCCGTCGAGGGCCCCGGTCGTGCGACCGGGGAAGCGCGGTGGTACCGCGGGGCACGGCGCCTCGTCCGCATGACGCGCGCCTTTCGAAGAGCCGGACGCTTGCCAGGTAGGGCGTCTGGACGGAGAGGAACGTCCATGACGGAGCGCGACCCGCACGACACCACGGAGCTCGAGCGCCAGTACGACCCGCGCGCGGTGGAGCCGCGTTGGGTCCGCCGCTGGGCCGACGAGCCGTTCCGTGCCGACCCCGCGAGCACCAAACCACCGTTCACCATCGTGATCCCGCCGCCCAACGTCACGGGCAACCTCCACCTCGGGCATGCCTTCGACAACGCCATCATCGACACGCTGATCCGCTTCAAGCGCATGCGCGGCTTCGAAGCGCTGTTCCAGCCCGGTACCGACCACGCCGGCATCGCCACCCAGGTGCAGGTGGAGCGCGCCTTGGCGGCCGAGGGGCTCGACCGCCATGCGCTCGGCCGGGACGCCTTCTTGGAGCGCGTCTGGGCCTGGAAGGAGCGCTATGGCGGCATCATCTACGAGCAGCTGCAGCGCCTCGGCGTGTCGGCCGACTGGTCGCGCACGCGTTTCACCATGGACGAGGGGCTGTCGCGCGCGGTGCGGACCCAGTTCGTGGAGCTCTACCACCGCGGGCTCGTGTACCGCGGCGAGCGCATCGTGCAGTGGGATCCGATCAGCCAGACCACGCTGTCCGACCTCGAGGTCGACCGCGAGGAGCGGCCCGGCAAGCTCTACACCCTCGCCTACGAACTCGAGGGTGGCGCGGTCGACGGCGTCGACGCGATCCTGATCGCCACCGTGCGGCCCGAGACCATCTTCGCCGACGTCGCCGTGGCGGTGCACCCCGAGGATCCGCGCTACGCCGCGCTGGTGGGCCGGCGCGTGCGCATCCCGCTCACCGAGCGCTTCGTGCCGTTGATCAGCGACGAGGCCGTCGAGCGCGAGTTCGGGACGGGCGCGTTGAAGATCACTCCCGCCCACGACCCCACCGACTTCGAGATCGGCGAGCGCCACGGCTTGGCGCGCCCTTCGGTGATCGACCGCGAGGCGCGCCTGCACGGCGAGCTGGTGCCCGCCGCCTTCCGTGGCATGGACCGCTTCGACGCGCGCACCGTGGTCGTGGCCGCCCTGGGCGAGGCCGGTGCCCTGCGCGAGGTGCGCGATCACACCGTCGCGCTGGGCTTCTCGCAACGCACCAAGGCGCCGGTGGAGCCGCTGCTGTCGCTGCAGTGGTTCTACGACGTCCGTCCCGCTGCGCAGCGAGTGCTCGAGGCCCTGGACGCCGGTGCGATGCGCATCGTGCCCGAGCGCTACGCGAAGGTCAACCGCGACTGGCTCGAGGCGATCCGACCGTGGAACATCTCTCGTCAACTCTGGTGGGGGCACCGGATCCCCGCCTGGTACGACGAGGACGGCCAGGTGATCGTCCCCGAGCCGGAGGCTCCGTTGCGCGATCCGAGCGACGACTCGCGCTACGCAGGGCGCACCCTGACCCAAGACCCCGATGTGTTCGACACCTGGTTCAGCAGCAACCTGTGGCCCTTCAGCACGCTCGGCTGGCCCGACGAGCAAGATCCCTTCTTCCAGCGCTTCTACCCGACCGATGTGCTCGTGACCGGCTACGACATCCTCTTCTTCTGGGTGGCGCGCATGCAACTCGCGGCCTATGAGCTCACCGATCGCGCCCCCTTCCACACGGTGATGTTGCACGGCCTGGTCCTCGACGCCGAGGGGCAGAAGATGTCGAAGTCCAGGGGCAACGGCATCGATCCGCTCGAGGTGATGGACGCCAGCGGCGCCGACGCCCTGCGCTTCGCCGTGGCCTACGCCTCCACCGGCGCCCAGGACGTGCGCTGGGACGAGCGTCGGGTGGAGATGGGCCGAGCCTTCGCCAACAAGCTGTGGAACGCTGCGCGCTTCGCCCTGCCGTATACGCTGCCATTCATCCAGTCGTTCGCCCTCAGACAAATGGCTGTGAAGCACTGCAACTCGATCACCAAACCGTCCGCGAAACCGCTGCACCATTTGAGGCGTTAACGATATTTCCGGAACCAGCATAATACTATCCTGCTCATTGACAAGTGCCTTTTTAATCAGACGAAGATATATCTCTGTTTTTCCGCTTCCGGTGATTCCATGAATCAGAATCGCTTTTAACGGCTCCTGTTCCCAGTGAGATTCAATGGATTTCATAACATGCTGTTGTAGTTTGCTGAGTACGGGCTCTGGATAATCTACAATATATGAGTTATTATGCGGATTTCGGCGAAGAGCATTATCAGTGAGCTTCACTATGTTTTTTTTCACCAATGCCATGATTGACGAACGACCTGCTCC
>SLRS01000005.1 GCA_007130855.1 Trueperaceae bacterium
CGCAGCGCGATCACCAGGGCGTCGGTGCCCGAGTTGACGCCGACGGCGCAGCGGGCGCCGAGGTAGTGCGCGGCCTCGGCCTCGAACGCCTCCACCTCCGGGCCCAGCACCAACTGGCCGCTGTCGAGCACCCGCGCGAGGGCCGCGTCGAGCGCCGGGCGCAGCTCGGCGAGCTCGGCGCGCAGATCGAGGATGGGGACGGCGTCGCGCATGCGCGAGCGCATGCTACCAGGGCCCGGCTTGCCTGGGGCGCGCGGCTGTGCTTCACTGGTCGGCGTCGCCGACGCGGAGAGGAGGTTCCACGTGCCACAGCATGACGACGCGCCCCAGCCACAGGGCTTCGCAACGCGCCAGGTCCACGCCGGCACGGCGCCCGATCCCGTCAGCGGCTCGCGCGCCCAGCCCATCCATGCCACGAGCAGCTTCGTGTTCGACGACGCCGCCCACGCGGCGGCGCTCTTCGCCGGCGAACGCGCGGGCAACCAGTACGGCCGCATGCACAACCCCACCACCGCCGCCTTCGCCGAGCGCATGACGGCGCTCGAGGGGGGCGTGGCGGCGGTCGCGTTGGCGTCGGGCCAGGCGGCCAGCGCGGCGACGCTGCTCGCGCTCACCCGGCCAGGCGCCCGGGTGGTCTGTTCCAGCGAGGTGTTCGGCGGGACCGCCGCGCTGTTCCGCAAGTGGCTGGTGCCGTGGGGCGTGGAGCTGATCCAGGTGCGGCCCGACGCCGACAGCGTCGGCGCGGCGCTCGACGAGCGCACCGTGGCCTGCTGGGTGGAGACCATCGCCAACCCGAGCGCGACGGTGCCCGACCTGCCGGCGCTGGCGCAGCGCTGCGAGGCGGCCGGGGTGCCGCTCGTGGTCGACAACACCTGGGGTTGTGCCGGCTACCTGTGCCGCCCGCTCGACCACGGCGCGGCGGCCGTGGTGCACTCCGCGACGAAGTGGATCGGCGGGCACGGCACCTTCGTCGGCGGCGTCGTGGTCGACGGCGGGCGCTTCGACTGGAGCGCCGGCAGGGTGCCGGCGCTGCGAGACGGTGGCGCGACCGCACTGGCCGAGCGCGTCCTCGACCTGGGCCTGTTCACGCTCGGCGCCACCCTGTCGCCCTTTGCGGCGTTCCTGGCGCTGCAGGGGCTCGAGACGCTCGATCTGCGCGTGCAGCGCAGTTGTGACACGGCGCTCGAACTGGCGCGGTGGCTGGAGCGGCAGCCGCGGGTGCGGCGCGTGCACTACCCGGGATTGCGCGACCACCCCAGCTTCGCCGTCGCGAGGCGCGTCTTGCAGCACGGCTTCGGCGCGGTGCTGAGCTTCGAGCTCGATGACCAGGCCGCCGCCTACGCCTGCCTCGACGCCCTGCGGCTGGTGTCGCGGCTCGCGAACATCGGCGACGCCAAGAGCGTGGCCATCCATCCCTGGACCACCACCCACCAGGGGCTCGCCGAGCCCGAGCGCCGCGCCGCGGGCGTCACCCCGGGCATGGTGCGCCTCTCGCTCGGCCTCGAGGACCCGGTCGACCTGCGGGCCGACCTGGCGGCGGCGCTGGCCGCCGCGGCCGCATGAGCACGCCCCCCGGACGCCGCCTGGTCCACGAGACCTGGGGCGATCACGCCGCGCTGCTGGCCCGGCACGAGGGCGGACGCGACGGCAGCGTCGGCCTCGTGACGCCGCAGGTGATCGACGTGGCCACGCCCCGCACGCCGCTGCAGCTCGAGAGCGGGGCGACGCTGCCGCACGTGGCGGTGGCGTACGAGGCCTACGGCGAGCTCGACGCCAGCGGCCGCAACGCGCTGCTGGTGTGTCACGCGCTGACGGGCTCGGCGCACGCCGCCGGGCGGCACGAGGCGAACGACGTGCCCGGTTGGTGGGATCCGCTGATCGGTCCCGGCAAGGCGCTCGACACGCGGCGGCACTTCGTCGTGTGCAGCAACGTGCTCGGTGGCTGCTACGGGACGACCGGCCCCACCTCGCTCGACCCGACCAGTGGCCACCCCTACGGGCCCGACTTCCCGCGCTTCACGATCCGCGACATGGTGGCCGTGCAGCGTCGCCTGCAGGCCGCGCTCGGGGTGCGGTCGTGGCGTGCGGTGATCGGCGGCAGCATGGGCGGGATGCAGGCCCTGGAGTGGGCCGTCACCCACCCCGACGACGTGCAGGCGCTGGTGGCGATCGGCATCGGCGCGCGGCACAGCGCCTGGGCCATCGGGCTCAACGAGGTGGCGCGGCGCGCCATCATGGCCGATCCGCAGTGGCACGGCGGGCGCTACAGCCTCGAGCGTCAGCCCGAGACCGGCCTGGGCTTGGCGCGCGCCATCGCCATGCTCAGTTACCGCAGCTTCGACTCGCTCGAGGCCAAGTTCGGACGCGAGCGCAGCGTCGTCGACGACGACGCGCTCAGCTCCAGTTTCGAGATCGCCTCCTACCTCGCCTACCAGGGGGTGAAGCTGGTGCGGCGCTTCGATGCCAACACCTACATCGGCCTCACGCGGGCAATGGACGAGCACGACCTGGCCGCCGGCCGCGGCCGGCTCGAAGACGTGCTGGCCGGAGTGCCGGCACGCGCGCTGGTGATGGGCATCCCCTCCGACGTGCTCTACCCCGAGGTCGAGCAGCGCCGGCTGGTGGAGCACCTGCCGCGCGCACGCTACGAGCGGCTGATCTCGCCCCACGGGCACGACGGCTTCCTGATCGAGTACCTGCAACTCGCGGCCCACCTGCGCCGCTTCCTGACCGAGCTCGAGAGCTGAGCCGCGGCCGCTTCAGCCGGGTCCGGGCGCCTCGGCCCCGCGCTCGGCGGCGGCGGCCGGCGCCAGCTCCGAGAGCGTCGAGCCGGCCATCAGCAGCCCCAGACGCTCGGCCGACGCCTCCGCTTGCGTCAACTCGCCCATGATGCGGCCCTCGAACATCACCACGATGCGGTCGGCCAGGCTCATGATCTCGTTGAGGTCGGCCGAGACCAAGAGCACCGCCAGGCCCAGATCGCGCGCGCGCACGATTTGCCGATGGATGAACTCGATGGCGCCGATGTCGACGCCGCGCGTCGGCTGGGCGAGCACCAGCACGCTCGGCGAACGCTCGAGCTCGCGCGCCACCACCAGCTTCTGGGCGTTGCCGCCCGAGAAGCTCGAGGCCGCCAGGTCGATCGCGCGCGGCCGCACGTCGTAAGCCTCGAGGATGCGGCGGGCGTGGGCGTCGATCGCGCCGTGGTCGAGCAGGCCCAGGAAGCCGGCGTAGGGCGGCCGGTGGTGGTCGCCGAGCACGGCGTTCATGGCCGCCGAGTAGGACTGCACCAGGCCGCGCTCGTTGCGGTCCTCGGGGACGTGGCTGATGCCCCGCTCGCGGCGCACGCGGGCGCCGAGCGAGCCGATGTCGTCGCCGTCGAGCAGCACGCTGCCGCTGTCCGGCGCGCGCAGTCCGGTGATCACCTCGACCAGCTCGGTCTGGCCGTTCCCCTCGATGCCCGCCACGCCGAGGATCTCGCCCGCGCGCACCCCGAAGCCGACGCCGTCGAGCAGTGGCGCGTGTTTCACGGGATGGCGCAGGCGCAGGTCGCGGACCTCGAGCCGCGGCTCGGCCGGCGCCGCCGGGCCCTTCTCGACACGCAGCAGCACCTCGCGCCCGACCATCATCGTGGCCAGCCGGCGCTGGTCGGTGTCGGCACGCTCGACGGTGCCCACCATGCGGCCGTCGCGCATCACGCTCATCCGGTCGCAGATCGCCATCACCTCGTCGAGCTTGTGGGAGATGAACACGACCGCGTTGCCCTGCGAGGCGTACTCGCGCAAGAAGGCGAACAACGCCCGCGTCTCCTGCGGCGTGAGCACCGCCGTGGGCTCGTCCATCACCAGGATGCGTGCGTCGCGGTAGAGCGTCTTGAGGATCTCGACCTGCTGCTGCAGCCCCAGCGGCAACTCGCCTACGGGGGTGTCGGGGTCGAGGTCGAAGCCGAACTGCTCGATCAGCCCGCGCGCCTTGCGCCGAGCGGTGCGGTAGTCGAGCGCCAAGCCGATGCGCGGCTCCGCGCCCAGGATCAGGTTCTCGGTCACGCTCAGCGGCTCCACGAGCATGAAGTGCTGGTGCACCATGCCGACGCCGAGGGCGATGGCGTCGCGGGCGCTGCGGATCTCGACCGTCTGGCCGTCGATGGCGATGGTCCCCTCGTCGGGCGCCTGCAGCCCGTAGAGCACCTTCATCAGGGTGCTCTTGCCGGCGCCGTTCTCACCGATGAGGGCGTGGAGCTCGCCCCACTCGACCTCGAAGTCGACCCGGTCGTTGGCGATCACGAGCGGGAAGCGCTTGACGATGCCGCGCATGGCGACCGCGGGAGGCATGCGCCACGATACCAGGAGGGTGACCGGCGGCTCCCGCGGCGCGTGTTATGATGCCCTTCCTGCCGGGGTCGAGCGTAGCCCCGGTGGGGCACGTCCGCCCGGCATCGAGCCGAGGCCACGCCATGGGGGCGACACGGTCTCGACGGGGTTCGCTGAGGGTGAGGCTGCGCGTCGCGGACGCAGCTGGCCGCGTCACCAAGCTGCAACGCCAACTAACTGGCAACCAGAACTACGCTCTCGCGGCCTAAGCGCCGTGACGTCGCCCGGAGACCCCGCCTACGGTCCGCCGGATCCGACGACCTGAAGTAGGCTAGCCACCCGACGCGGAGTGTCCGTCGGGGCGCGAAACGATAGGCACCTAATCGC
>SLRS01000264.1 GCA_007130855.1 Trueperaceae bacterium
CCACCACGTCGACCTCCCGCGCGCGGAAGATGGCGATGACGACCGCGAACCCCATCGCCGCCTCGATCGCCATCACCAGCATGGCGATGATGGCGAGGATCTGCCCGTCGGGCTGGTGTGGCGAGAGGAAGTACCAGAACGCGATCACCGTCACGATGACGCCGTTCACCATCAGTTCCAGTCCCATCATGATCATCACGATCGACTGCTGCGTCAGCGCGCCGTAGAGGCCTACCGAGAACAGGGCGGCGCCGAGGATGAGCGCGGCTTCGAGCGTCATCCTGGCCATCCTGGATCGACGGGACGCGAGCGCTCGAGCCTGTCGCCGTAGCGGTCGTAGCGGCCGCGGTGCAGCGCCAGGGCGAGCGAGGCGATCATGCACGCCAGTAGGGCGACGCCTGCGGCCAGGAAGACCAGCATCTTCTCCTGCATCATGCCCTCGCCGATGGCGTAGGTGACGTCCTCGGGCATCTGCGTGGTGTGCACCTGCCAGTCGACCAGCAGGATCATCGCCGTCAGCGCGATGAACACGAGCACCGAGACGATCAGTGCGAAGCGCTGCTGGTGCACCATCT
This sequence comes from Trueperaceae bacterium, assembly GCA_007130855.1. Classification (GTDB taxonomy): domain Bacteria; phylum Deinococcota; class Deinococci; order Deinococcales; family Trueperaceae; genus CSSed10-48. Next base: position 576 of record SLRS01000264.1, read on the forward strand.
GCATCGGCATGAGCCCGCCCGGGTTCATCATGAACATCACCATGAAGACGGCCATCAGCACCATCTCGCCCGTCATCATCAGGATCATGATCGCCCCAACGAACTGACTCGCCATCAAAGTGACGGTGGCGGCCACGGCGAGGAAGGAGGCGAGCAACAGGAAGGCCGCCCGCACCATCGAATCGGTCCGGAAGACGCGCCAGCCGGTCCAAACCGCAAGCGCGGCGAAGATCAGGAAGAGAGCGTCGGCGGAGTTCACGGCCGCAGTCATCCGCGCAGGAGGACGATGGCCCCCACCACGAACAGCTGCACGAGCGTCAGCGGGATGAGCACGACCCAGGCGAACTCCTCGAAGCGGTCTAAGCGCAGCCGCGGCCAGATCCATCTCGCCGATACCAGCAGCGCCAGCACCAGTAGCGTCTTGACGATGATCCAGAGCCATCCCGGAAGCAGCGGGCCGTGATGGCCGCCGAGGAAGAGAGGCACCGCAAACGCTGCGGCGACCACGAGCGCGGCGTAGCGGCCCACTGTGAACACGAGCCGGTCCACACCGCCGAGTTCGGCCCTGACCCCGCCGGCGAGGTCGCTGGCGATCGGCGTAGCGAAGGGGCCCCAGAACGCTTGTGCCGTCGCGGACATCAGATAGACGAAGAACGCGGCTGGCGCCCACAGCGCGTACCACAGTCCCCCCTCCTGGCCCGCCACGATGTCCGACACCCGCAGGCTCCCCGCGAGCAAACCGACCGTGATGACCACGATCGCCAGCGGCATCTCGTAGGCCAGCGCTTGCGCGATGAACCGATAGCCGCCCACCATCGGATAAGCAGAGTTAGGTCCCCAGCCGACCATGAACACGCCGACCCACAGCAGCGCCATCAGCGCCGTCCACCAGACGATGCCAACGGGCAGATCCGCTACCGCCACGCCGGGCGCCAATGGGATCACCACCGCTGCGAGCACCGGCACGGTGAAGACGAGCACCACGCCGAGCCGCCACAGGAGCGCGTCCGGCATCGGTGTCGAGGAGCGCTCCTTCAGCAGGAGCCGGAGGGCGCCTCGTCCCGGCACCGCCAGTTCCGTCAGCCCCACGGGTCGACCGGCGAGCATGGCGCCAAACACGCTACTGAGCGACGCGGCGAACCACACCAGGACCGCGAGGCCGATCAGCAGGACGGGGATGGCCGTGACACCGCTCATCCCTCCCCCGCTTCATCGAGTTCCGCGACGTCCGGATCGAAGCTGGCCACGATCAGTCGCGCCACGGCGAGTTCCTGGCCGACGAGCGTCTCGCAGATCGCTCCCAGCAGCGCCCGCGAAGGTGCCGTGTGCTGCCCGAGGACGCCCCTCGGCCCCTCGAACCGACCCTTCGTCGACATCGTCGCCGAACCGCCATCGGCAGCTTGCTGCAGCGCCTGCTTCGTCTCCGCGAGCCATTGGTGCCAGCGTGAGCGCGCGTCTCCCTCGCCGAGAGCAGTCGCCGGTCGAGGGCGGCCACCGCCGCCGTTCGAGGCACGGAGGGCGGGACCAGAGAGTTCGATCTCGACGGCACGCTGCGGCTCGATCCTGCCGACGCCACGGGTGACTCGGTCGAGCAGACGCCCCCGCACGAGGCGGCGCTCTAGCGTTGCTACCTGCTGGAGCAGCCGATCAGCCGTCTGGCCGGCCAGCGCCTCGTCGCGCAACCGCGCGGCGATCAGCGCGCCGCCTTCGTCTCCGGCGACGTAGAGGAAGCGCGCGAGACTATCGAGGTGCGCGGCCGCGCGGTGGCGCGCGGCTTCAGCCACGGGCACTTCGTCGCCGGCCAGTGCCCGGTGCCACGGCACGTTCCAGAACGCGCGCACGCTGTCCTTCGCAGCGAAGTGGCGCGTGTCCACCTGCAGGTCCTGGATCACATCGCCCTGCAGCGTCAGTTGAAGCGTCAGCCCGGCAGGCCAGGCCGACAGCACCGGGCCGAGCGGAACGTACAGCACGTCAAGTGGCAGCCCGTCGCGGTCCTCGGCGCGCGCGGCCAGCGGCAGGCCCCCGGGCTGCATGCCGCGGTGATGACCCTGGTCACCATGATCACCCCGATCGCGACCTTCTCGAGCGCCATCACCCCCTTGGTGATCATGGCCGGAGTGCTCCTCGTGTCCGCCAGCACTCCCTTCCTCAGCGTGATCGCGATTGCTGGAACCATGCCCGGCATGCGCATTCGCTTCTCCAAAGAGCGTGCGCGCCGGTTCCGGATGCTGCCACAGCCGCTGCCGCGCCGCCTCCAGCCCCGTCTCTGCGTCGGCCGGCTTCACCCGCACGTCGACAGCGATATGGTCTGCCGCGTCGTCATCGTCAACCACCAGCAGCGTGCCGGCGGGCGGGTCGAGCATTGCCTGCAGCCGCGCGACCAATGGAGCCGATAGCCGGCCGAAGCAGCCGCACAGCACGAGCACATCCGCATCAGGAGGGGCTTCGGCCCAAGGCCAGCCGTTCGCGCGCGCCAGCCGCTCTACGCGCAGACGCGCCTGCGTACCGCCAGGCGCTTCGGCGACGAACACCCGGGGGCGGGCGTAGGCGACCCTCCGCAGGTGGGCGATCACGTCCATCGAAACGCTCCCTCGCGCCAGGCATACAGCACGCCGAGGAGCAGGATCAGCAGGAACATCCCCATCTCCACCATCGCCATCCAGCCGATGTCGGCGAACACGACGGCCCAGGGGTACATGAAGACCATCTCCATGTCGAAGGCGAGGAAGAGCAGTCCCACCAGGTACCAACGCACGTGAAAGCGGCTCATCGCGTGTTCGCGCGGCACGGCGCCGGACAGATAGCCCGGCCGCTCCCGCGCCGAGGCCCGTCCGCCCAGGAGCGCGGGCAGTCGGTAGATGAGTCCGACGATGACGATGACCACCGCCATCAGTACCAGAATTGGCGCGTAGTTCTCCATACTTTCCTCACGAACTGAGCACCTCGTCGATCCGAGGATCGGGACGTCGACCAGGTCGACGCAGTGGCAGCAGGAGGAGTCCCGGTCATGAGGCCGCTCCTGCTGCAAGGTGGTGCCCGCCCGACGACACCAGAGGCGATCCTATCGGTTCACCCGCAACGGACGCTCAGTTGACCGTGATCGAGTAGCTCGACTCGGCCGATGGGCCCGCGGTGCCGTCGAGCGTGCGAACGTGGACGACCGATCCGCAGGACAAGATCCCCGTCGCAACTCCCGAGCTGAACTCCTCACCGCCGGCCGTCAGCACCATGTCGCCTTCGAAGTCGCTGATCAACTCCAGGATGTAGCTCTCGAACGGGAAGTCGTCATCACACTCGATCCGGAAGTAGTCGTGGTCGTCCACGTGCTCGATCGCTCCCGTGACAGCGTCACCGAGCGCCGTGGCGACGAACTCGGTCGCCGCAGCGGGCGTGTCGTTCGGCTCGTTCTCGTCCGTCGCCATGAACCCGTAGGCATAGACGTTCACCGTTCGGACGGCGGCGCTCTCGTTCACGATACGCGCGTACGACGTCCCCGAACGGTAGGGCTGTGCCGTACACGGACCGAAGCACGTCCAGGCGACCGAGATCGACGACCGCGCCAGCGCCGTCCCGGCTTCGGTGGTCGGGCCCAACGCGCCGGGGCTCGTGGCGAAGAGCGCCGGCGAGCGGCTGACGAGCAAGCGCTCGTCCGCGGTCGCGTCCCACAGTTCGAGCATGAGGCCGGACTCGGGACCGACGGGTTCGATCTCCAGGTACATCAAGTCGGCGGCGACCGTCGGGTAGTCGACCGAGAGCAACACGATCGAGTTCGGTGGCACCGTGATGGTCTCGAGCACGTCCGGCGTCACGGTCTCACCCTGCGCGTCGATGGCGAAGTCGACCGCCGCCTCCTCGGTCACCTCGACGGTGATCGAGTCCGACACGGCACTGTCCGCTACGCTCGTCGCCGTGATCTGCGCCTCGCCGGCGCCGACGGCCGTCACCACGCCATTTGCGTCCACGCTCGCGACGCCGGTATCGCTACTGCCCCACAACACCGCATCATTCACGTCACCAACTACGTCCACCGACGCCGTCAAGGTGACCTGCTCACCCACCTCCAGCGCCATCTCGTCCTGATCGATCGACACGCTCACGACGCGCGGTTCGAGCG
>SLRS01000122.1 GCA_007130855.1 Trueperaceae bacterium
CGCACCGGGCGCGCGTCGAAGCCGGCCGCGCGCAGCGCGGCCTGGCCGGCGCCGTCCGCCTCCGGCACTTCGACCACCACGTCGTAGACGCCCGCGTCGTAGGCCGACTTCACCAAGGCCCCGAGCAGGCGCGCCAGGACCACGGGATCGTCGTCGTCGGCCACCAGGCGCGCACCGCGGACCACCGGCCGTGAACCGTCCCAGACGGTGTGCGCCAGGACCGTGCCACGCGGCGCCGACGCGTCATCGACGTAGGCGACGAAGGCGTGGCCGGCGCGAGCGAAGTGCCGCAACGTGGCTGGGTCGACGACGGTCGCCATACCGGTGCGCTCGGCGTAAGCCTCGTCGAGCGAGCGCAAGACCTCGAGGTCGTCGGTTTCCAGCGGCCGCACACCGATCGCCGCCTCACCCGCCGCGGATTCGGTAGCGCTCATGGCGCCGATGATACGCGCTGGGCGCAGCGACCAACGTGGCGTGTTCGGCGTTTCGCGGACGATCCGGTGTACTGCGCCAGCAGCATGAGGCGCCCCGGGCCCGCCTCACACCACCAGGTCGCGGACCGCCGCCTCCGAACGCTCCGGGTCCCAGGCCCCGTAGCCGGCCTCGACGAAGTAGAGCCCTTGGGGCGGCACGTTGCGTCCCGCACGGGCACGGTCGCCCGAGGCCAGCACCCCGGCGACCTCGTCGAGCGGCAGCGCCCCCTTGCCCACCGAGAGCAGCGTGCCCACCAGCGTGCGCACCATGGTGCGCAGGAAGCCGTCTGCCGCCACGTGGAGCCGCAACTCGCCGCGCTCGTCGCGCAGCTCGCACAGGTGGACGGTGCGGCGCGTCGAACGCGTCTCGCGCGTCGCCAGCGCGGCGAAGTCGTGCTCGCCGCGAAACGCCGCGGTGGCGGCCCGCATGGCTTCCACGTCGAGCCGCGCGAACACCGGTAGGCAGCGCTGCCGATGGATGGCCGCGCCGCGCGCGTCGGAGCGCATGGGCCGCAAACGGTAGAGGTAGCGCCGGTAGCGACAGTGATACTGCGCCTCGAACGTCGGCGCTGCCGGCTCGACCGCGAGCACCACCACGTCGCGCGGCAGGTGCGCGTTGAGCGCCAGCCTGAGCTTGTGGTCGTCGATCGGCACGCTGCTGTCGACGTGCGCGACCATCGCCAGGGCGTGGACGCCGGCGTCGGTGCGGCCAGCCGCATGCACCCGACCGTGTGCTCCGGGCAACGCCGCGAAGGCGTCCTCGAGCGCACCCTGCACCGTCCGTTCGCCCGTCACCTGGCGCTGCCAGCCGGCGAAGCCGCTGCCGTCGTACTCGAGCAGCAGCCGGATCCGCCTCACCGCCGACGCGGCCCCGGCCCCGGCACCAGCCCCAGTACCCGCCCGATCCAGGGCGCCACCAGGAAGCCGGCGAGCCCGAGCGCCAGGTAACGCACGTAGCCGCCCAGCGGATCGCGCTTCACCGCCTCGGGCAGGTAGAGGCTGCTGGCGAACAGCACCGTGAACGCCAGGATCACGCCGATCAGGGCCACGAAGACCCGCCCCCAGACGGGACCGTCGGTGCGGTGGCGCAGCAGCGTCGGACCCAACACGAGCGCACCGAAGGCGCCGGCGAGCAGATCGGACTCCGGTGTGGGCGCGAGCAGGTGCAGCGTCAACGGGACCGCGAGGGCGGCCAGCACCAGCAGCCAGGTGGGCAGCCGGAATCCGCTGCGCTCGATCACGACGGCGACCAGCACCAGCGTCACGCCCAGCACCAGCCCACCGACGATGTCGACCGGGACGTGGACGCCGAGATAGAGCCGCGAGAACGACACCAGCAGCACCAGGAACAGCGCCAGCGGCCAGAACAGCGGCCGGCGCGCGAGCACGGCGGCGTAGAGCCAGAACGTCGAACTGCTCTGCGCATGGCCGCTGGGGAAGCCGGCGCCGCCAGCCCCGTCGAGCGCCCGCTGCGTGCGCACCACGTCGGGATCGAGGGCGAACGGGCGCGGCGTGTCGAACCAGCCCTTGGCGTACTGGTTGATGAAGAAGCTGGCGACGAGCAGCACGCCGAGCCGCTGCCCGATCCGGGCGTCCACGCCGAGGTAGGCGACGATCACCATGGCGATGTAGGCCTCTTCGGAGCCGAGGTCGGTGACGAGCGTCATCAGGCTGTCGAGCCACGGTGTTGCGATCGTCTGGATCGCGTACACGACGTCCATGTGAGGCCTCCGGCGGGATGATACCGTAGCCGCGAGGCGCTGTCCCTTGCGTCACCGCTCGCGCCTTCGCCGTTGCCATGCCCCTTCCTCCGATCGACGACACCATCGCCGCGATCGCCACGGCCCCCGGTACCGGGGCGATCGGCGTGGTGCGCGTCTCGGGACCCGAGGCGTTGGCGATCGCGGCAGCCCTGTTCCGGCCGGCGAACGCGGCCGACGTCGCCACGACTCCCGGGGGTCGCTTCCTCGTCGGCTGGGTGGTCGAGGACGATCGGCCCCTCGACCAGGGCGTACTGCTGGTGTTCCGCGCGCCGGCGTCCGCGACCGGCCAGGACGTGGTCGAGCTACAAGTCCACGGCGGGCCGGCGCTGCTGCGCGCCCTGCTGCAGGCATGCCTGCGGCGCGGGGCCCGCGCGGCCGGACCCGGCGAGTTCACGCTGCGCGGCTTCCTCGCGGGCAAGCTCGATCTCGCCCAGGCGGAGAGCGTCCAGGCGCTCGTCAGCGCCCGCAGCGAGGCGGCCCGGCGCCATGCCGGCATCGGCCTGGCGGGGGGTCTGTCGCAGCGCATCGACAACCTGCAGCGGGATCTCACCGACGTGTACGCGGCCGTGCTGGCGCTGCTCGACTACCCCGAGGAGGGCGTACCGGAGGCCGACGTCGCGGCGCCGCTGGCGCAGGCCCTCACCGAACTCGACGCGCTCCTGGCGACGGCACGAGCGGGCCGGGCGGCCCAGCTCGGCGCCTCGATGGCGCTGGTCGGCCGGCCCAACGCCGGCAAGTCGAGCCTGCTCAACGCCCTGCTCGGCTACGAGCGAGCGCTCGTCAGCGCGGTGCCCGGGACCACCCGCGACTACCTGGAGGTGCCGCTCGAGTTGGGACGCGCCTCGGTGATCGCGATCGATACGGCGGGGCTGCGCGCGACCTCCGACGAGGTGGAGGGGGAGGGAGTCCGCCTCGCGCGCACGGTGGCCCGCGGGGCCGACGTCGTGGTCGCGGTCATCGACGGCGCTCGCGAGCTCGACGACGAGGACCGCGCACTGGTGCGCGAGCTCTCTGGCGACCGCACCCTCTGGGTGGCGACGAAGGCCGATGTGGCGCAGGCGTGGGATGCCCACGACCTCGGCGTTGCGGCGCTCGCGCGCGTGTCAGCCACCGACGGAAGTGGGCTCCAGGCGCTGCGTGACGCGCTCGAGGCGGTGGTCCTGGGCGACGCCGCGGCCACCGAGGTATGGCTCGTGAGCGAGCGACAGGAGGCCGTCCTGCGCGAGGCACGCGAGGCCGTGGCGCGCGCGCTGACGGCGCCCGACGACCTGCGCAGCCTCGATCTCGAGACCGCCCTGCGCGCGCTCGCGGCCGTCACCGGCCGCGGAGACGTCGCCGAGGACACCCTCGGCGAGGTGTTCGCGCGCTTCTGCGTGGGCAAGTAAGGGCGTACCCGCACCGAAGCGCGGTCGTCTCACAGGCTCGCCGCGGCGAGGCGCTCGGCTCGACGCGCCTCCGCGGCACTCGCCACGGCCGCCGGGATCGCGTCGGTGACGCGCGTGAGCACGGTACTGGCGGTATAGGCGATCATCCGCGACAGCGCCCTGCCGCCCCAGCGCTCGGGCTCGGGCAACGTGACGTGGACGCGGATGTCGAAGTGATACGCGAGACGGCTGCCGGCCGGCGTCGGCGTGACGACCACCGACCCCGAGACCTGTGCCCAGCCGGGGCCGGGGGTGTCGAGGGGGAGGCCCTCCAGTCGCGCACCACCCTCGGTCAGGTGCAGTCGCGAGCGGAACGGCAGGTCGCGCTGACCGAACAGCGCGGCGTTCACCGGTAGCGTGGCGGTGACGACGGTGCCGCCATCGGCCCCATCGGCTCGCTCGAGCTGCAAGTCACGCAGGAAGTGTGCCCGGGCGAGACTGCCTCGCACGTCGCGCACGAAGGCCAAAGCGTCGACCTCGGGAAGCTCCACTTCGAGCCCGAAGCGGACCTCGTGATCGAACGTCACGGCTTCCCTCGCGGCCCCACCCATTCGACGCTCACGTCGCCGCTCTGGAGCGCCGCTTCCACCTCCTGGTCGCTGGCGGGCCGCAACCGCGACAGGTCGGCGAACAGCGGCGCAGCGCTGGCCAATCCCAGCCTGACCGTCACCGGTCCGTCGTCGAAGGCCCGACCGATACGCCACAAGAGCGAACTCGCCAACGCATCGAGCTGCTCTTGACTGGCCCCCAGCCCGGCACCGGACCCGGCATCGGGTGAGGAACCGTCGACTGAGGAGGCGTCGGGCGCGAGATCGTCAGGCATGCCCCCGGCGCTGCGCTCTGGGTCTTCCACCATGCCGCAGCCTACCGCACCCCGGCATGGCGGGTCTGCTGCGTCCGGCACGTGCTAGCTTGACGCGGTGCAGGACGGACCTCGTTGGTGGACGTTGGTGCTCCGGGGCTGCGTGATGGGGGCCGCGGACGTCGTGCCGGGCGTCTCCGGCGGCACGATGGCGCTGGTGCTCGGCGTGTACGAGCGGCTGGTGGCCGCCCTGCGGGCGGTCACCTCGCTGGCGCCGTGGCGCGCCCTCCTGCGCGGCGAGGTGCGCGCTGCCTGGCACACCGCGCACGCACCGTTCCTGGCTCCGCTGGCGCTCGGCATCGCCTTGGCCGTCGTGCTGCTCGCGCGCGTGATCGAGCGCGCGCTCGAGCTCTACCACGTACCGCTGTACGCGGCGTTCGCAGGTCTGATCCTCGCCGCTGCGGTGCTGGTGGGCCGCCGCGTCACACGCTGGCGGCGCCCGGCACTGCTCGCTCTGGCGACCGCCACGATCGTCACGACGCTCCTCCTGGGCGGATCGCCGCGGGCCACGCCCGAGACCGCGCTGTCGCTGTTCCTGGCCGGCGCCGTCGGCATCACCGCCTTGGTGCTGCCGGGCATCTCGGGTGCCTTCATCCTCGTCTTGCTCGGGCAATACGGCCGGGTGATCGGCGCCATCGCCTCGTTCGACCTGGCGACGCTGGCGCCGTTCGCCCTCGGCGCGCTGGTCGGCCTGGCCACCATCGCACGCCTGCTCGACCGGCTGTTGCGCCGCGCGCTCGACGTGACCATGGCCGCTCTGCTCGGTGTGATGATCGCGAGCCTGCGTCGCGTGTGGCCGTGGACGGACGGCACGGCCGTCCCCGAGCGCCTGGTGTGGCCTGCGACCGCGTGGGGAGGCGAGGGCTGGGTACCGGCGCTGCTCGTGGCGCTCCTCGCGTTCGCTGCGGTCCTTGCCCTCGAACGGCATTCGCTCCGGCCAAAAACGCGCAGCTGATGTCTCATCGACATCATGAGCGCATGACATCCGGTTCATCTCGTCGAGCCTAGGATGAGGTGACGTGGAGCGCTCGTGCGCCCGCGCCTGCACCCGTCCGGACCGCTCGGCCAGGTCGGCGCGGGGTTCACGTCGGCACCGTCCAGCATAGGAGGCATCATGTCGCACGTCAGAGCCGTCATCGCCCCACGGCCGTCGCTGATCGCGACGCTCGTGCTGGCCTTCGCGCTGCTGCTGGCCTCGTCCCAGCCGACCTTCGGCCAGGAAGCGCAGACGAACACCTTCGACGAGGCCGCCGCCTTCCTCGAAGACGAACGCAACACGATCGACATCGTGGAGCGCTTCGGCAACGGCGTCGTCGCCGTCAACGTCGCGGTCCTCGGCGAGGCGGTCGATCCGCTCGCGCCCTTCCGCGACAGCCTGCCGCCGCAGTTCCGCGAGTTCTTCCGCCTGCCGCAAGAGCCCGACACCCCACCGATGCGTCAGGGGTCGGGCTCGGGCTTCGTGGTGGGCGAGCGCTCGCAGATCGTCACGAACTTCCACGTGGTGCAGACGGCCCTGCAGCAAGGCGGCGTGGAGCTGCGCGACGGGGCCAGCATCGAGGTCGTCTTCCCCGGCCACGAGCACAGCATCGCGGTGCGCGTGGTCGGCGCCAACCCCGATTACGACCTGGCGCTGCTCGAGGCGGAGGATCTCGACGAGGTGCCCGAAGTGGAGTCCTTCGAGCTCGCCGAGGCACTCGCGCGCGTAGGCCAGAAGGTGATCGCCATCGGCAATCCCTTCGGCCTGGCCTCGACCGTGACCACCGGCATCGTCTCCGCGGTGGGTCGCAACTTCGAATCGGTCGGTCGCATCGAGATCGAGATGATCCAGACCGATGCCGCGATCAACCCCGGCAACTCCGGCGGCCCGCTGCTCGACTCGCGCGGCCGGCTGATCGGCATCAACACGGCCATCGTCCCCGGTGTCGGCGTCGATGGTCGCCGCGGCAACCTCGGCATCGGCTTCGCGGTGCCAGCGCAGTTGCTGCAAGAGAGTCTGCCGCTGCTCCAGGCGGGCGGGCTAAGCGGCATCGCCGCGGCCGCCCTCGACCCCGACCGCCCGCGGCTGGGCATCGCCATCATGGCGCTCGAGACCGTGCCGCCGAGCGTGCGCGACACGCTCGACCTGCCCGACCAGGGGCTCGTGATCACCGGCGTCGATCCGGCCGGCGCCGCCGCCGAGGCGGAGGTCAGGGGGCCCACCTACGTCGCCACGGTCGACGGTGTCGAGTTCCCCGCCGGCGGTGACGTGGTGCTGGCCGCCGACGGCCAGCCGCTCAGCCGGCCCGAGGACCTCCAGCGCATCGTGTTCGCGAAGGACGAGGGCGACGTGGTGACGCTCGAGTTGTGGCGCAACGGCGTCACGCGCGAAGTGGAGGTGACCCTGCGGGCGCCGACGGGCGAATGAGGCGAGCTGCGCCGTGGTGCCTGCCCTCCGGCACCAAACCCCTGCTAGACTCGCGCCGGTGAGCGCCGCCGATCCCGCCTTCCATGCCGTCCACGACCCCGGCCCGTTCCAGGCCGAACACGTCGCGGGTGAACGCTGCATCCGGGTGCGCCTCTCGACCTACGGCGCGGTCCCGAGCGCGATCGACGTGCGCAGCGAGCCCGACAACGAAGAGCGGCTGAGCCCGCTGACGCCCATCGCGGTGGGCGCCATCGGCCCTTGGCGTACCTGGCAGGCGTGGTTGCCGCTGAGCACGCACTGTGAGCTCACCCGTTACGCCTTCCGCTGCCTCGTCGGCGGCGAGCAGCGCTGGCTCTCGCAGGCAGGCTGGCATGCGTACCCGCCGCCGCTCGAGCTCCACTTCCGTCACGTCGACGGCTACGTGGCGCCACGCTGGGTGTGGGAGCAGGTGGTCTACCAGGTGTTCCCCGACCGCTTCCGCAGCGGCGACGCGAGCACCAGCGTGGTCGATGGCGCCTACCTGTACCAGGGGAAGCCCGTGGTCGCGCGCCGCTGGGACGAGCTGCCCGAGCCGCGCCAGGGCGCGCGTGAGTTCTTCGGCGGCGACCTCGACGGCATCCGCGCGGCGCTCCCCTACCTGCAGACGCTCGGGGTCTCGACGCTCTACCTCAACCCCGTGTTCGCCTCACCCAGCGCCCACCGGTACGACACCGTCGACTACGAACGCGTGGACCCTCACCTGGGCGGTGACGCCGCGCTGGAGCGGCTCTTGGTCGAGCTCCGCGCTCGCGGCATGCGCCTGATCCTCGACGCGGTGGTCAACCACACCTCCGAGCGTCATCCCTGGTTCGACCGCGACGACGAGCACGGCGGCGGCGCCTACGCGGGGCCCGAGGCGCCGCAGCGCGAGCGCTACAGCTTCGCCGACCCCGATGATCCCGACAGCTACCACGGTTGGCTCGGCACGCGCTCGCTGCCGGTGCTCGACTTCGCCTCGAGCGCCGTCCAACACAGCGTCTACGCCGGCGAGGACGCGATCGTCAGGCGCTGGCTGAGGCCGCCCTGGCGCATCGACGGCTGGCGGCTCGACGTCGTCCACATGCTGGGAGAAGGAGCCGGGGCACGCAACAACCATCACCACGTCGGCGCCATCCGGCGAGCGATCCGCGAGGAGCGGCCCGATGCCTACGTGCTGGGCGAGCACTTCTTCGAGGCCAGCGCCTGGCTCCAGGGCGACCAGGAGGACGGCGCGATGAACTACTACGGCTTCCAGCGGCCGATGCAGGCGTTCTGGGCCGGCGTCGATCAGCGTGGTGATCCGCTCGCGCTCGATGCGGCGGGCCTCGAGGCCTGGCTGGCCGACGCGCGCGCCAGGATCCCCTTCGAGTTGGCGCTCTCGCAGCTCAACTTGCTCGACTCCCACGACGTACCGCGTTTCCTGACCCGCCTGGGCGGCGACCGCCGCGCGCTGGCGGCCGCCGCCCACGCGCTGTTCGGCTATCTGGGCGTCCCTTGCGTGTACTACGGTGACGAGATCGGCCTCGAGGGAGGCAACGACCCGGATTGCCGGCGGCCATTTCCATGGGACGCGTCGCGCTGGGATCAGACGCTCCTGGCCAGCTACCGGCGCCTGGCGCGGCTGCGCCGGCAGGCGCCGCCGCTGGCGCGCGGCGACCTGCGCGTGCTGTACGCCCAGGGCGACGTCCACGCCTTCGCCCGCGTCCTCGACGACGGCGCCGTCGTGGTGGTGCAGCATCGCGGCCACCGCCCCGGCCGGGTGCGCCTGCCGCTGTGGCCGACCGGCATCGACACGGCCTGGACCGATGCGTTCAGCTTGCAGCGCCACGACGGCGCCGCCGTCCTCGAGCTGACCCTGGCGCCGCGCAGCGCGCACACGCTGGTCAGCGAGCCCGACTGGCTGCGCGGCGCCGCGCCGGGCCTGCCATGAGCGCGCGCTTCTCGCCGACCACGACCGACGCACCGAGCATCGTGGGCATGGTGCTCTCCGGCGGCGGCGCGCGCGGTTTCGCTCACATCGGCACGCTGCAGGCCATGGAGCGCCACGACTTGCAGGTGGAGGTGTGGGCGGGCACCTCGATCGGCGCCATCCTCGCCGCCCTCTCGGCGGCCGGTTATCGCGCCGACGACCTCCTCGAGCTCGCCCGCTCGGTGTCGTGGCGCGATGTGCTCGATGTCTCGCTGCGCGCCGGCATGATCAAGGGAGAGCGGCTCCACGCGCTGTTGGCGGAACACCTGCCCGAGCGCTTCGAGGACTTGGACCGGCGCCTGGCGGTCACCTGCACCGACATCGAGTCGGGCGAGGAGATCGTGCTGACGAGCGGCGACCTCGTCAAGGCTGTCCGCGCATCGGCCTGCTTCCCGGGAGCATTCGAGCCCGTCACGCATCTCGGGCGCACCCTGGCGGACGGCGGCATCTGCAACAACCTGCCGGTGGACGCCCTCGCGACGCTGAACGCCGACGTGACCATCGCCTCGGACGTCACCCCCCCGCGCCGCGCCGCCTACCATGCCCCCGACGACGACTCGCGTCCCTGGTGGGAGCGCGTCGTCGCCACCGTCACCCTCGAGCAACGCACCCCCATGGCGGCCGTGTCGTTGCGCGCCACCGACATCATGATGCGGCTCCTCACCGACAGCCAGTACGTGCACCATCCCGCCGACTTGCGCATCGTCCACGAGCTGCCCACCGCGCGCGTCGAGGCGTTCTGGGAGCTCGAGGCCATCGTCGAGGCCGGCGAGCGCGAGGCCGAACGGGTGCTGGCCGCCAACGCCGAGTGGGTAGCGCGTCTGGCCCGGCGCGGGGACGCGGTCGATCGGGCGGTACACTGACGCCCATGCCCGCTCCCGCCTCGCGCCAGGCCCGCCGCTCCCGCAACGAACGACCCGAGGGCACCCGTCGCCAACGCTTCTGGCGCGAAGTCCGTGGCTACGCCGAGGCGCTCGTCATCGCCTATCTGGTGGTCACCTTCGTGTTCAACACCGTCGGCGTGGTCGGTTCCTCGATGCGTCCGAACCTCGACGGCGGCGTGGGTTCGAGCAACGTGCTCCAGTCGCTCCTGACCGGCGACCGCGTGTTCATCCCCAAGTACGAGACGTGGCTACGGCGCATGGGCGTGCTCGACGGCTACCAGCGTGGTGACATCATCGTGGTGCGCGATCCGGCCAACTCGCCCACGGCCATCGAGACCGGCAACCGGCCCTTCTTCATCAAGCGGGTGATCGCCGTTCCGGGCGACCGACTCCGGATCGAGGCGGGGCAGGTGATCGTCAACGACCAGCCGCTGGACCAGGGCTTCATCACCGAGACGGGCGAGATCACACCCGATCCCCAGGACTTCCCGCTGATCGTCCAGCGCGGCGGCACCGTCGAGGGCCTGGTGGTGCGCTTCGGCGCCACACCCCGAGGGACCGCCTTCCCCGACCTGCCCCACAGCGGCAGCTCGCTGCCCGCCGTCCCCGTCGGCGACCCCCGGGTGCAGCTCTACTACGGCACCACCCTCGACGCGCTCGCGCCGCTGCCCGCCACCGCCCCGGAGGGGGTCCCGTTCGTGCACGACATCGTGATCCCGCCGGCCCACTACTGGATCATGGGCGACAACCGCCAGCGGGCCCGCGGCGGCAGCGAGGACTCGCGCGTGTTCGGTCCGATCCGTAGCATCACGATCGCCGGCCGGGCCACGGCGATCATCTGGCCGCCACGCCGCGACGACGCCTGGAACTGGCGCAGCCTGCGGCCACCGGCGTCGTTCGACGAGATCCCCGAGGCCCGTGCCGACGGACGCTGAGCGGGCGGCCGCAGCTGCGGCCCCGGTCCCGCAGGCGCCCCGGCGCGATTCCTGGCTCGGCCGCTGGGCCGAGGCGCTGGTGGTGGCCTTGCTGCTGGTCACCTTCGTGGCGACGACGGTCGGCATCGAGGGCGGCAGCATGGAACCGACGCTCGCGGACGGCGAGCGTGCCCTGGTGCCACGCTACGAGACGTGGGCGGTGCGACTGGGGTGGCACACCTGGCAGCGGGGCGACGTGCTCTACTTTCGCGCCCCCGGCAGTACGCCGCGCACCATGCTCGAGCGCATCACGGGTGGCCCCTTCCTGATCAAGCGCGTGGTGGCGACCGAGGGTCAGATCGTCGAGCTTCGCGCCGGCAGGCTGCTGGTGGATGGCCACGTGCGCGAGGAGCCGAGCACCGAGGCCCTTGCGTCGAGGCTGAGCCTGGGGCCCGTGCCGGTCCCCGAAGGGCACCTGTTCGTGCTCGGCGACAATCGTGCGCCGTTGGGCTCACACGACTCGCGCGCCTTCGGGCCGATCGCCTCGAGCAGCGTCGCGGGCAGGGCGGCCTGGGTGGTGTGGCCCCCGCTGAGCCGCCAAGGCGACGGGAGTTGGGGCGTGAACGTGCGTCGGGTGCCACGGCGGCGGCGTCCCGCCAAGCCCTCCTGCGATCGCCTGCTGCCGACGGCGACGATCAGCGACGAGCGAATGCCTCAGCCCCGGTGCCGGGCTGGTCGGCACGCCGCCGACGCAGACTCAGAGCCCGCGCCCGCTGCTCCCATCGAGGCCTAGGCTCGCCGCACGACGCTTCATCGCGTCGAGCACGAACTCCACGTGCTCCCACAGGTCGACGCCGAGCTCCTCGGCACCGCGCCGAACGTCGTCGCGCGCGACGCCGCGGGCGAACGCCTTGTCTCGGAACTTCTTCTCGAGGCTCTTGCGGGTCAGGCCCTCGATCGACTTGTCGGGCCGCACCAGCACCGCCGCCGTGATCAGGCCCGTGACCTCGTCGCAGGCGTAGAGCACCCGCGCCAGACGACTCGTCCGGGGTACGCCGGTGTGGTCGGCGTGTCCCAGGATCGCCTCGCACATCGCCTCGGGCGCGCCAAGCGATCGCAAGTGTGCCACGCCCACGTACGGGTGCCCGCCCTCCCCGAGATGCGGGTGGCGCTCGTAGTCGAAGTCGTGGAGCAGCGCCGTCGCCGACCACAGGTCGACGTCCGCGTGCTCACGCTCGGCGTACGCCGCGACGGCGGCCTCCACCGCGAGCATGTGGCCCCGGAGGCTCTCGCTCTGGGTCCACTCGGTCATCAGGGCGTACGCGGTGTCGCGATCGATGCGCATGCCGCAGAGCCTACCAGCGGCGGCGGCTCCCAGGGCGACCTGCGTGCGGGGCCGCGTTGCTACACTCGGACATGGCAGCCCCCGGACTCGAGGTCGTCGCCGACGCCGATGCCCTGACCACCGCACTGGTGGCCCGGGTGGTGGCCGCCTGCCACCATGCCGTGGCGACCCATGGCCGCTTCGTGATCGCCCTGGCGGGCGGCACGACGCCGCTCGCGGCGTACCGGCGTCTCGCCGAGCGGCGCGACCTCCCCTGGGAGCGGGTGGTGGTGACGTGGGGAGACGAGCGCTTGGTGGCGCGTGATCATGCCGACCGCAACGAGCGAGCCACCCGGGCGGCGCTCCTGGACCACGTCCCGGTGCCGCCTGAGCAGGTGCTCGGTTGGCCCGAGGGCGACGATGCCGAGGCGGTGGCCCGCGCCCACGCCGAGCACTTGCGCGCCGTGCTCGGAGACCGGCCGCGCTTCGACCTGGTGCTGCTCGGGCTCGGCGCCGACGCCCATACCGCCAGCCTCTTCCCCGGCACCGGCGCCGCCGAGGCGGCAGGGCTCACCACGGTCGTGCGCACGGCCGAGCACGGTACGCGTGTGAGTCTCACCGCCGGGGCCCTGGGCCATGCCGCCGAGGTGCTCGTCGTGGTGGCGGGCGCCGACAAGCGACTCGCCCTGCAGCGCACGTTGCGCGCCGACGAGCCGCCCGACGCGCTGCCGCTGACGGCCCTCAGACCCAGCGGCCGCTTCACGATCCTGGCGGATGTAGCGGCGGCCGGGGCCGAGCCGGAGGGCCGGCGCAGCCCCGCCAGCGGCGCCAGCGGCACGAGCGGCGACGACGGCTCAGGCCCAGCGGATCGCGTGCGCCTCGAAGACTGACGCCAGCGCCGGGTGGCTCGGCAGCACTCGCACGCCGTACGCCAGGCGCCCGTTGATGCTCGGCTCGAAGCTGGCTCGGTAGCGCACGCCCCCGTCGGGAAGCCGCTCCTCCACCTCCATCGGTACCCGCCGTAGGCCGTACTGCAGGCCATCGCTCTCGTGTCCGTACACCACCTCGACGAGCAGCTCGATGTCGGCGAGCGCATGCGGGTAGAGAGTGGCCTCGATGGTCACGCTCTCGCCCATCTTGTGGGCGGCGTCGGGCAGCGCTTTGGCGTGGAGCTGAACCGTCGACCAGTGCTCGCTCACGCGCGCGCGCCACGCAGCCAGGTCGGCGGCGCGCGCGGGATCGGCGGCGAACGCCTCCCCGCGCGCCGCGGCCGGCTGGTAGAACGACTCGACGTAGTCATGCACCATGCGTTGTGCGTTGAACCGCGGTGTGACCGTGGCGATCGCCGCGGCCGAGCGCCGCATCCAGGCCACCGGCACGCCGTGCTCGTCGCGCTCGTAGTAGGTGGGCACCACCTCGCTCTCGAGCAGCCCGTAGAGGGCGTCGGCGTCGGCGGCATCCGCCCGCCCCTCGTCCTCGTACTCGCGTGTCGTGCCGATCGCCCAGCCGTTGCGCCCGTCGAACCCCTCCGGCCACCAGCCGTCGAGGACCGACAGGTTCAGTACCCCGTTCATGGCCGCCTTCTGGCCCGAGGTTCCGGAGGCCTCGAGCGGTCGCCGCGGCGTGTTGAGCCACACGTCGACGCCACGCGTGAGGGCGCGGCCGACGGCCATGTCGTAGTCCTCGAGGAACAGGATCCGGCCCGCGAAGCGCGGGTCGTGCGACAGGCGGTGGATCGTGGCGATGAGCGCTTGACCCGCCTCATCGGCCGGATGCGCCTTGCCCGCGAAGACGAACTGGACCGGCCGCGCCTCGTCGCCGAGCAGCGCCGCGAGCCGGTCGAGGTCGCGGAACACGAGCGTCGCGCGCTTGTACGTCGCGAAGCGACGGGCGAAGCCGATGGTGAGCGCGGCGGCGTCGAACAGGTGGCCGATGTCGCGGATCATCGTCGGCGAGGCCTCGTGGCGCGCCAGCTGCCGCAGCACGCGGCGCCGCAAGAAGCGCACGCTCTTCTCCTTGACGGTCTTGCGCACGAGCCACAGCGCAGCCGGGTCGACCCCTTCCACGGCTCGCCACATCGTGGTGTCGGTCATGTGCCGGTCCCAGTTCGGCGGCAGCACCGTCGACAACAGCGCCCGCAGCTCCACGGCCTGCCACGACCGCACGTGGACCCCGTTGGTCACGTGCCCGATGGGCACCTCGTCGATCGGTACGTCGGGCCACAGATCCGACCAGATGCGCCTGCTGGTGTCACCGTGCAGCTCCGCGACGCCATTGCGGGCGCTGGTGAAGCGCAGCGCCAGGGCCGGCATCGAGAACACGGGCCCCCAGCCGTGATCGGCACGACCGAGGTCGAAGAACTCGTGCGGCCGTAGGCCGAGCGAGGCGTGATAGGCACCGAACGCCTGGCCCACCAGATCGAAGGCAAAGGCGTCGTTACCGGCCGCCACGGGCGTGTGGACGGTGAACACGGTCGACGCCGCCACCGTCTCGCGGGCCTCGGCGAAGGGCACGCCTGCAGCGACGAGCTCGCGGCAGCGCTCGAGCGCCATGAAGGCGCTGTGCCCCTCGTTCATGTGCCACGCGCTCGGGGCGTGGCCGAGCGCGCGCAGCATACGTACGCCGGCCACCCCGAGCACCAGTTCCTGCGCGATGCGCGTGCGCTGGTCGCCGCCGTAGAGGCGCCGCAGGAGGTTCCGATCGTCGGGGTGGTTGGAAGCCACTTCGACGTCGAGCAGGTAGACGCTCACGCGGCCGGCATCGACGCGCCAGGCCTGGACCGCCACCTCGCGCCCGAAGATGCTGAGGTGGACCGTCACGCGCTCGCCGGCCTCGTCTCGCACCGGATGCAACGGCAACTCGAGTGGCGAACGGCGTTCGTAGACCGCCTCCTGGCGGCCGTCGGCGGCGACGCGCTGATGGAAGTAGCCCTCCGGGTACCACAGACCCACGCCCACGAGGGGGACACCGAGGTCGGATGCCGCCTTGGTGTGGTCGCCGGCCAGTACGCCCAGCCCGCCGGAGTACAGGGCGACCGCCTCGGACCAGCCGTACTCGGCACAGAAGTAGGCGTACGAACGGCCGCTCGCGGCCGCGGCCAAGCCGGGGTCGCGCCATGCATCGGGGCCGATGTCGCCGTCGAAGCGCGTCATCACGCTCTGGTACGCGCGGACGAAGTCGTCGTCGACCGCCGCCGTGTCGAGCCGCTCCTGGGCGACGTCACGCAGGAACACGACCGGATTGTGACCAACGGCCTCCCACAGGTCGCGGTCGAGCATGCGGAAGAGGTGGCGGGCGTCGGGGTCCCAGGTCCAGTAGAGGTTGGCGACGAGCTCGCCCAAGCGCGCGAGCGGCTCGGGGAGCTGGGGCGTGACGGTCATACGACCGAGGATGTGCATGACGAATCCTCCTCGTTTCAGTCGACGATGCTACCACCGGGTACCCTGATGGCCATGACGCCCGACCGCACGCGCGGATACGGCCCCCGTCGCCGCTTCACCCTGGTGACGCTGCTGCTGCTCGTCGGCTGCTGCGGCGCCGCTGCCGCGCAGCGTCTTAGCCTCTCGCTCGACGGCGCGCTGGCCGGCGCGGCTGCCGCTCCGTCGGTGACCGTCGGCGTGAGCGGATTGCGCGCGCGCGGCAACGACTTCGACGCCTGGGCGCGCGCAGGGCTGCAGCTCGAGCTGGAGGGCGCAACGGCAGCTACGGGCACGTTCGGCGTCGGCGCCGCCTGGCGCCGCGCCACGATCTTCGGTCCGCTCGGGAACGTGATCGTCGAAGGAGGCGGTTCGCTCGCCACACCCGCCCTCGGCACCACGACCGCACTCGGACGCACCTGGCTCGGCGCGCGCGGCACGATCGGCAGCGTCGCCCTCACGCTCGCCGCCGAGGCGGGGAACGCCGCGCCGGGCCAGCTCGATCCGGGGCGCCCGGCGCCTCCCGACGCGACCGGGCAGGCCGCGTTGCGCGAACTCGACGGCCTCCGCGCGCGCACCGGCCTGGCAGCCGGGGCCTGGGACGCGGGCGCCCGTGTCGGCCTGATCTACCGCGTCGATCGCGACGTCAGCCTCAGCCTCGACGCCGCCGGCCGCGCTCTCGCCGGCACGCCCCTGCTCGACGGCCAACTGGCGTTGCGGCGCGCCCGCCTCGCAGGCGATGTCGACGGCTGGTTGGGCTTCCAGGCCCAGACCCACGCCGGCGCAGCCGCCTTCGCCGTGGGCGTGGGGGCCTTCCACGCGCCGCGACGCGGCGCGACCTCATGGCTCAGGGCATGGCTCGGCGCCGGACCCGAAGGCGTGCGCCCCGGCGTCGAGGGAAGCTGGGTGCACCGGCTCCGCGTCGGCGAAGTGCGAGCGCAGCTCGCCGTTCGCCCTTGGCTCGGCGCCAGCGCGTGGCAGGCCGAAGCCGGCTTCGACCACAGCCTGCGAGCCGGCGACGTGCGCTGGACCATCGGGGCGCTCGGCACGACGGACGCGGCGACCACGTGGCGGTTCGGCGTGCGCCTGACACGACCCCTCGCGCGGCCGTAGCGCGACGCCAGCGCGGAGCGACGCCAGCGCGGAGCGACGCCAGCGCGGAGCG
>SLRS01000200.1 GCA_007130855.1 Trueperaceae bacterium
CGAGACGCCGCCGCCGCCGAGCGTCCCGCCCATTCCCGAGACCCCCGAGACGCCCTCGCGCCCACCGGTCCCCGACACCCCGGGCGGCCCCGGCGCGCCGACTCCGGGCGAGCCGAGCGATCCGCGCGGCAACGTGTGAAGGGCGGCCCCTGCGCGGGGGCGCCGATCACGGGTGCAGGCGGCTGCCGTCGCGCGGGAAGGCGCGCGCGAAGCGCACGTTGGGGATCCCCAGCAGCAGCGCGGTGAGCCGCTCGGCCCCGATGGCGAAGCCGCCGTGTGGCGGCATCCCGTGCTGGAACACGTCGAGGTAGCCCGCGAAGGCGGCCGGATCCATGCGCCGCTCGCGCAGTTCGCGCAGCAGCATGGCGTGCTCGTGTACCCGCTGGCCGCCGCTGGTGATCTCCACGCCGCGGAAGATCAGGTCGAGCCCACGGGTCGAACCGTCAGCCGTGGCATACGTGTAGAACGGCCGCGCAGCGCGCGGATAGTGCGTCACGAACACGAAGTCGCTGCCGTGCTCCTCCTCGGCCCAGCGGCCGATCAGGCGCTCGGCCTCCGGATCGAGGTCCTTGCCGCCGGTCTGGTGCCCGTAGCGCTCGAGCACCAGCCGCCGTGCCTCCAGCAGCGGCACGCGGGGGAACGTGACACCGGTGTCGGGCAGCGCGGCGCCGAGCAGGTCGAGCTCGCGCCGGCAGGTCGCGGCCACGGCCTCGACCATCGCCTTGAGCAGCGCCTCTTGCAGGTCCATCACGTCGCCGTCGTCCTCGATGAAGCCGAACTCGACGTCGAGCGAGAGGTACTCCGCCAGGTGCCGGCTGGTGTGGTGGCGCTCGGCCCGGTAGACCGGCGCGGTCTCGAACACCCGCTCGTACACCGCCACCATGATCTGCTTGTAGAGCTGCGGCGACTGCGCCAGGTACGCCCGCTGCCCGTAGTAGTCGACTTCGAACAGGTTCGCGCCCCCCTCGGCTCCGGCCGCCACCAGCTTCGGGGTGAAGATCTCGGTGAAGTCGCGCTCGTGCAGGAACGCGCGGAACGCGCGCACCAGTTCGGCCTGCACCTTCAGCGTCGCCTGGGCGCGGAGCCCGCGGACGGTGATGTGGCGGTACTCGAGCAGCGTCTCGGGGTTGGCGTGGAACGCCTCCTTGGCGAGCTCCACCGGCGGCGGCGCAGTCGCGAGGCTGATCACCTCGAGCGCGTCGGCCTGGATCTCGAGGCCGCCTGGCGCGCTGGCGTTCTCGACCACGCGTCCACGCACCGCCACGCACGACTCGTGCAACGGCGGCGGCACCCCCTCGAACACGCACTGCACCAGGCCGCTGCCGTCGCGCAGGTGGAGGAACTGGATGCCGCCGAGGTCGCGACGCTGATGCACCCAGCCACGTAGCTCGACCCGCTCGCCCACGTGGGCGGCGAGCGCACGGACAGGTCGGCGGACGACCACGCCGCCGCGGGCACCCGCCTCGTCTGCAGCGGTGGCGGGGCTCGGTCCGGTTGCGGTCACGCTCGTCGCGCTGGCCATGTCGTCCTCCCTCGCCGTGCGCGCGCCAGGGCGTCGCACGGGCCGTCCACGAAGATCACCCCGAGGGGAAGCCTCGGGGTGATCGCTGCGCACACTGCTCGACGCGTCTACGCCCAAGGCCCCCAGCGCTCGCGATTATCGTCCTGGACTCGGGTGGCGAACGGCGTCATGGCGCGGAGCCTAGCAGTGGCAAGTGGGCCTGTCAAGCCGGGCCGTCCGGGACCTCCAGCCAGCGCGTCCCGAATGGCTCCAGCGTGATCTCGCTCGCACCTGCCCAGCCGCCGTCGAGGGCGTCACGGTACCCGGCCGCCGGCAGCGGGCGGCCGAGCAGCGCGGCGACGTCGATGCTCACGGCGCGCTCCGCCACGTTGTGCAGACACAGGACCTCGCCGTCGACGCCGCCGCGCACCAGCGCGAACACCGCGTCGGGTGCGTCGGGTAAGCGCTGCGGCGAGCGGGGGTGGAATGCCGGGTGGCGGCTGCGCACGGCCATCAAGCGGCGAAAGCCGTCGAGCACGCGCCGCCGGCGATGCGCCGGGTCGCGCAACTCGGCATCGAGCCGAGCCCACTCGAAGCGGCCGCGGTTGAGCGAGCGTGCGTGCCCGGTGCGCGCGTGGAGGTCATGCGCGTTGCGCGAGCCGAGCAGGCTGTGCACGTAGAGCCCGGGCACCCCGGCCAGCGACAGCATCAGCGCGTGCACCCCGAGGAAGCGTCGCACCTGGAGCTCGAGCGCCGCGCCCGCGCGGGGGTCGTTCACCAGGTCGAAGAGGCTGCAGTTCAGCTCGTACGCGGCCGGCTCGCCGTCCGCGCGCGTACGGTAGGAGACCTGGCCGCCGTGCTCCTCGGCGCGCCGTACCAGGCGCTGTACGTCGGACTCGGCCAGCAGGTCCTCCACCGGGCGCACCCCCACCCCGTCGTGCGAGGCGAGGAAGTTGAAGAAGGCGGTCTCGTCGGAGGGCGTCGCGAGCTCGCGCGCCCAGGCGCGCAGCTCGCCCACCTGCCCGCTGGCGACCGCGTGCAGCAGCAACGGTGGCAGGGCGAAGTTGTACACCAGCTGGGCCTCGTCGTGACCGGTGCCGAAGTAGCTCACGTTCTCGGCGTGGGGCACGTTGGTCTCGGTCAGCAGCACCACGTCGGGGGCGGCCGCCTCGAGGCACGCACGCAGCAGCTGGATGATCCGGTGGGTCTGCGGCAGGTGCACGCAGCTGGTGCCGACCTCCTTCCACAAGAAGGTGACGGCGTCGAGGCGCAGCATCCGGGCGCCGCGCTCGACGTAGGTCAGGAGCACGTCGATCACCTCGAGCAGCACCTCGGGATTGGCGAAGTTCAGATCGATCTGGTCCGCCGAGAAGGTGGTCCACACGAACCGTTCGCCGCGGCTGGTGTCGAAGCGGGTGAGCAGCGGCGTGGTGCGCGGCCGCACCACGGCCGACAGGTCGGTCTCGGGGTCGAGCGTGATGAAGTGCTCCTGGTAGCGCGCGTCGCCGTGCAGGAAGCCGAGGAAGGCCGCGCTGGAGGCCGAGACGTGGTTGATGACCGCGTCGAAGGTCAGCCGGTAGCGCCCGGCCAACGCGGTCACGTCGGACCAGTCGCCCAGCGCCTGGTCGACTTGGCGGTAGTCCGCGACGCTGAAGCCGTCGTCGCTCGTCGAGGGGTAGAAGGGGAGCAGGTGCACGCCGCTGACTACGTCGGCGAGGTGCTCGTCGAGCAGGCGCCGGAGCGTCCGCAGCGGTGGTTCGCGACCGGCGCCGACTTGGTCGGCGTAGGTGATGAGCACGGCGTCGCGGGTCGTCAGCCGCAGCGAGGCTGGTACCGCCACGATACGGGTGCGCTCGCTGGTCTGCTGCAGCCGAGCCCGTAGCCGCGGCAGTAGCCGGGCGGCGTCTCGCTCGCCGTACAGGTACGCCAGGTGGCCGTGCAGGCTGCCGCCGTGCTGCTCGACAGCACCGGGATCCGATCGGTTCATGCGCCTGCCTCCTCCGCCGACGCATCGGCGCCGAGGACCTGTTGCAGCGCGTCGGCCGCCGCCAGCGCGCGCGGGAAGCCCACGAACATGGCCGCATGCAGCACGACCTCGCGCAGCTCGTCGGGTGTGGCGCCGGCACGCAGCGCGCCGATCAGGTGGGTGCGGAGGTCGTCGCCCTGGCCGACGGTGATCAGATGGGCCAGCGCGAGCAGCTCGCGGCTGCGCAGATCGAGGCCGGGACGCTCGAACACGCCTTCGTAGGCGACGCGCTCGATCAACTCGGCCAGGGCGCCGTGGCGACGCGCGAGGTCGGCGCGCACGCGCGCGGCCTGGCTACCCCAGATGATCGCGGCGGCGGGCGTCGGCAGGCGTGGCACCACCAGCACGCTGCCGCCTTCGTGCAGCGTCAGGTGGGGGCCGTCGCCCAGCGCGACGTTCGACACGCCCAGGCCGACGCCCGCCTCGAGCAGCGCGTGCTCGAGCGTCCAGCGCGCCCCGCTGAGCGACACGCGGGTGCCGGGCCGGGTCGCCAGCACGCTGATGATGGTGTCGGCGGCGAGCGGCTCGTGGCGCGTCTGACCGGGGCGCAGCGGCAGCACCCGCGCGTCGCCGGAGTCGAGCGTCACCTCGATCCCCTCGCGGTGATAGCGCTCGGCCACGGCCACGGCCGCCAAGCTGTGGTCGAGCCGGTCGCCGAGGGCGCCGACGATCAAGACGCTGCGCGCCGCGCGAGCGCGCGCTTCGTCGAGTGCCAACTCCAGGTCGAGCGCGTCCTTGTCGACCGGATGCACGACCCGCGCCAGCTCGGGCCAGCCTCTGAGCACCGCGTCGTCGACCGAGTCGAGGTCGCCCACCAGCAGATCGGGCCGAACCCCCAGGCCGCGGGCGTGGCGCAGACCGCCATCGGCGGCGATCACGAGCTCCGCGGCGACCGCGGCGGCGCGCAGGGCCGGCGTGGCCACCACGCGGCCGGCGGCGAGCAGCAGCACCCTCATGCCGGCCCCTCCGCGTCGGGCGCGAGCGTCGCGGCGCCGCTGCCGACTACCGGCAGCGTGCGCCAGGCGGCAGGCGGCACCTGCATCAGCACCCGATCGCCCTCGTGCAGGGCCTCCGGGAGTTCGCGGGCGGCGCCCCGCCACACCACCCGCACGTCCCAGGCAGGGACCTGCAGTTCGAGCCGCAAGCCGCCGCGTTGCGGGCGCAAGTGCACCAGGCGCGCTTCCACGGTGTGGGCGGTGTCGGTCTGCCGTGCCGGCAGGAGCCGCACCAGTTCGTCGCGCAGCCAGGCGGCGCCGTCCTCGCCCTCGGTGCCGGGGAGCCGCGTGCGGGCGGTGCCCTCGAAGACGTTCGGGTGACCGACGAAGCGGGCCACCCAGGCGTCGACCGGGTCGCGCACCAGGCTCGCCGCGGGACCGGCCTGGACCGCCTGTCCGGCGCGCAGCAACAGGATTCGATCCGCCACGGTGGCGGCCTCGTCGAGGTCGTGCGTGACCAGCACGCTGGCGAGCTCGGGTTGCCGCAACCGCTCCGCCAGGTCCTCGGCAAGGCGCTCGCGCAAGCCGCGATCGAGGCTCGCCAGCGGTTCGTCGAGCAGCAGCACCGCTGGCCGCGGCGCCAGCGCCCGCGCCAGTGCCACGCGCTGCCGTTCACCGCCCGAGAGGGCATCGACCCGGCGCCGTGCCAGACCGCTCAGGTCGAGGTCGGCCAGGAGCTCGGCGACGCGGGCGCGGCGTCGGTCCCGAGGCCAGCCGGCCTCCACGAGCCCGAAGGCGACGTTGCTGCGCACGTCGAGGTGGGGGAACAGGGCGTGGTCCTGGAACACCAAGCCGACGCCGCGGCGGTGTGCCGGGAGCCGCGTCACGTCGTGCTCGCGGACCTGGACCCGGCCGGCATCGAGCGGTTCCAAGCCGGCGATCAGCCGCAGCAGTGTGCTCTTGCCGCTGCCGCTGGGTCCCAGCACGGCGGTGACCCCGCCGAACGCGACCTCGAGGCCGACGTCGGACAACGCAGTCACTGCGCCATAACGGCGCGTGAGTCCAGCGGTTCGCAGCGCCGGTACGCCCGCGGCAGCGAGTGTCACCATCGCCTCCAAGTGTACTCGGCCGCCGCGTACGCTTCCGGCGGCGCCGCCTGCCGGCGCCGCCTACGGCGCTCTCGGGCGGCGCGGCTTACGATGCCGGCATGGTGGAACCGAGGAACGCAGCGTGAGCCGGGCCTTCGTCAAGGAGGACGCCGCCGGCGACGACGTGCTCGTGCCGCCACGCGCACCGCTCCCCGTGGGCGTGGCCAACCTCGTCACACCGCGTGGCCTGCGCCTCTTGCGCGCGGAACGCGCGGCGCTCGTGAGCGAGCGCGCGGCGCTCGAGTCGAGCAGCGCGGCCGAGGCCACACGCGAGCTGGCCGCGGTGACGAGTCGGCTGGAGGGGCTCGAGGCGCGTCTCCTCAGCGCCGAGCTGGTGGAGCCGCGCTCGGGCGCTGTCGACGAGGTGCGCCTGGGCCGCCGCGTGACGCTGCGCTCGGAGGGCGGGCGAACGCTGCGGTTCACGCTCGTGGGCGTCGACGAGGCCGACCCGGCGGCGGGACGGATCGCCTTCACCGCCCCTACCGCCGCCGCCGTGCTCGGCCGCTCGGTAGGCGAGCAGGTGCGCGTGACGCTGGCCGCCGTCGAGCGCCGCTACGCGGTGGTCGAGGTCGCGGTTGACGAAGCCGACTGAAGCGGCCATGAGGTCCGACGGAAGTTGCCCTCAGAACTCCACCCCGTTGCCCGACGGGCCCCGCCCGCGCCTGGCCAGCGCCTCGCTGAGGAGCACGACCAGCGCCGTGAGCAGCAACAGCAGCGCCGCCAGGGCCAGCGCCTCGGCGTAGCGCTCCGCGCCCGGCCGCCCGAGCCGCTCGAACAGCGCCACCGGCAAGGTTGCCGTCTCGGGTCGACGCAACACCAGCGCCGCGCCGAACTCACCCAGGGACACTGCGGCCGCGAAACCCGTGGCCGTGAGCAGCGCCGGCGTGAGTTGCGGGAGTTCGACGCGGCGCAGCGTGCGCCACGGCGACGCCCCCAGCGTGGCCGCAGCCTGCGCCTGACCGACCTCCAGCGCCCGCCAGGCGGGCAACAGCGCGCGCACTACGAACGGGAAGGCCAGCAGCGCGTGCGCGAACGGCAAGGCCTGCGGGGCCGCTGCCAGGGCCGGGTAGGCCAGCAGGACGCCCAAGCCGAGGGTGACCGCGCTCGTGGCCAGCGGCAGCAGCGTCAGCGCGTCCAGGGCGCGCAGCCCGGCGCGGGCGATACCGTACGCGGCCGCGGCCCCGAAGGCCAGCGCCAGCGCGGTAGCAGCGGCCGCGACCCACAGCGAGTTGGCGAGGGCGGTACGCAGGTCGGTCAGGCCGATCACTTCGCTCGGCCGTGCCAGCCGCACGAACGCCGAGAGGTCGGGCGCGCTGGCGCCCGGCGGCCACAGTGCCTGGAGCAGCAGCGCCCCGGGAGGCAGCAGCGTCACGCCCGCTGCCAGCAGCAGCGCCGCCATCACCGCGAAGCGGCCCAGCCGCGTGCGCGCGGGCGCTGCCGGCCGTGAGGCGCGCGGCAGGCTGGCCGCCAGGCGCTGCTGCGCGCGGGTGTAGAACAGCGTGCAGGCCATCACCACCAACAGCTGCAGCGTGGCCAGGGCAGCCGCCTCGGTGACGTCGGCGCGGCGCGCCACCGCCCGGTAGACCTCCACCTCGAGCGTGGCGAACGCCGGCGACGGCGCCAGCACCAGGATCACGCCGAAGCTCGTGAAGCAGAACAGGAACACCAGCGTGGCCGCCGACAACGCCGCCGGGGCCGCCAGCGGCAGCGTCACCCGCAGGGTGCGGCGTAGCCCGCTCGCGCCCAGCACCGCCGCGGCCTCGTGCAGGCGTGGCGCCAAGGCTTCCAGCGCGCCCCCCACCACCCGCACCACGACACCCACGTTGTAGACCGCGTGGGCGATGAGCACGATCGCCAGGCTGTCGCGCAGATCGAACCCCGACAGGCCCCGTGGCCCGAACCAGGCCAACACCGCCAACCCCGCCACCACGCTCGGCATCACGAACGGCACCGTGAACGCCGCGCGCCACCAGCGCGCGCCCGGCACCCGCGCCAAACCGAATGCCAGCGCCGCCGGCAGGCCCAGCAGCAAGGCCAGCAGCGTCGACAGCAGCGCCTGCGTGAAGGTCCAGACGAGCCGCTCCCACACCCGCGCCTCGAGCAGCACGCGCCAGCCGGCGGGGTCGCTGGCCTCGCGCAGCAACGCCCACCAGGGCACGCCGATGCCGAGTGCGAGCGCCAGCAGCGCGCCGCCGCCGGCGAGGCGGGCCAGGAGCGGGGTGGGCATCACGCCCCCAGTCTAGGTGGGCTGGCAACGCTGGAGGCGGCATCATGGGAGCAGCGGGGCGCCGCCCTGGCGCCGCTCGCGACTCGAGGGGAGCGCACCAGCCATGCCCGATACCTTCAGCCCCTACCCGCTGCGGCTCAGCTACGGGATTCGCCGCTACGCCTTCGGCGCTCGCCTGATCGAGACGCACTTGGGCAAGGAAGACCTCCCTGACGGCGTCATCGCCGAGACGTGGGAAGTGAGCGACCATGCCAGCGAACCCGCCACCGTCCTGAACGGAGCCTACGCCGGCCGGCCGTTGCGCGAGCTGGTGCAGGCGTACCCGGATCAGCTGGTGCGGCCCGGCTGGCGCGGCCCGCACCTGCCGCTGTTGGTGAAGCTGCTCGATGCCAGCCACCTGCTGCCGGTGCACGTGCATCCGGACGACGCCGTCGCGGCGGCGCGCTATGGCGAGCCCAACGGCAAGGACGAAGCCTGGCACATCCTCTGGGCGGAGCCCGAGGCCACCGCGCTGGTGGGCTTGCGGCCGGGCCTGGAGCGTGACTCGTTGCGCGAAGCGCTGCTCGCGCACGATTACGACGCGGCGCTGCTGCGCTACCGCGTGCGCACCGGCGACACCGTCGACGTCCCCGCCGGCGTGTTGCACACGTTCGGTCCGGGCACGCTGATCCTGGAGGTGCAACAGACCAGCGACCTGGCCGAGAGCGCGATGCCGCGCGACCTCCAGGGCCGTGCGCTGACGAGCGAGGCGTGGCACGCCAACGTCGACGCCACGCTCGACCTGCTCACCAGCGAGGCGCGACCGCGCCCCGACCCTGGCGTGGTGCTGCGTGACGACGAGGGCGTGCGCCGGGTGCAGGGCTGCCGCAACGCCCGCTTCGTCCTGGAGCGCTGGACCTTGCGCGAAGCGCTGCGCGTCAGCCTGGGGGAGGGGGGCTTCGCCACGCTCACCACGCTCGACGGCGCGCTCGCCGTCAGCTGTGACGGCGAGCGCGAGCTGCTGCCGCGCGCGAGCTCGTGCCTGCTGCCGGCGGCCGCCGGCGAGGTTACGCTGGAGCCTGCGAGCGGGGACGCGCTCGATCTGGTGGTGTGCTTCGAGCCGGGAAACGCGGCGCCGCGGCAGGCTGGGGTGTGAGGAGGCCGGCATGGAGGCACGCGCGCGAGGACCCGGGAGCCTTCGACGATCGCGGCTGACCCGACGGACCGGCATGGTGCCCTTCGTCGCCGCGCTAGCGCTCGCGGCCCTCCTCGGCGCTGCGTTCGCGGGCGGCCCGGGCGCGCTCGTGACGTCGACGGACCACGTGCTGCTCGACGTGTCGCCGCTGCCGCTGGCCTGTGGCGCGGCGACGGCCGAGGGCAGCGAGGCCGCCTGCGTACTGGTGCGGCCGCTGGGCGAGGCGGCCTGGCGCGAGCTCGCGGCGCCGATCGCGGGCTTCACGCCGGTCGGCGGTGTCGGCTACCGCCTGCTGGTACGGCCTCTCCATGATGGCGGCTGGGAGGCGCTGGCGCAGCTCGAGGCGGTGCCGCTCGGCGACGTGCGCTGGCGGATCGAGAGCATCGAGGTCGCCGGCGAGCGCTTCGAGCCGTTGCCCGAGACGGAGCCCTGGTTGCACGTCGACGCGAGCGCCGGCCGCCTGCGCGCCGACGCCGGCTGCAACGCCATCTTCGTCGCCGCCTATCCGTTCGCGCCCGGGCGCATCGCCTTCGGGCCCGCCGGTAGCACGCGCATAGCCTGCGCGGAGCCGATCATGCGCCAGGAGCAACGGGTGCTCCGGGCGCTCGAGGGCGCTGGACGCTACGACGTGGCGGGCGACCGGCTGCAGCTCAGCGGCCAGGGCGGCGCCCTTTGGTTGACGCCGCTGCTGCCGCCGCGACCGACCGCGGCCGGCGCCGTCTGGGACGAGGGGGCGCTGGCCTGCTTCGACGGGAGTGTGGCAGCGGCTGCCGCATCGGGCGAGGTCTGGCCGAGCGATCCTCTGCAGGTGACGCTGACCCTCATCACGCCCTGGGACGCGGCCCAGCTCGACGTGCGCAGGCGCGACTCGGCGCCGGAGGGAGCGCGCTACAGCGTGGTGAGCGTCGAGGCCGGCGGCTTCCTCGACGACGCGGTGGCGGGCTATCGCCGCGTGGTGGTGCTCGAACGCCTCGAGAGCGGTCGCTGGCGCGTGATCGCCATCACGGACGCGATGCGTTGTGGGCGCGGTGAGGCCTCGTGGGTCGGCCCGCCGGACCTGTGTCCGTGAACTGGGCGCCCGCACGCGGCGCTCTCGGCTCGACGAACCCGTGATCTGGCCCGTTCGCCGGGGTGAACGCTGTCACGCCCAATGACTATGCATAATGTTGCGTGGTAGTCGGGGTTCGGAAGCCGGGCATTGTCCGCCGCACTCACGTGACTCATTTGATGTACTGTGACCGCAAGAAGTTGCGTCGATCTATCGGCCGCGGTGCGGTTGGTGCATCGCGGACTTCGTCTGCGCCTGCACCCGCTTCACGGTGGAGCCGCAGTGCCGGCGCCTGAACACGGAGGACGACGTGATTGCTACGACACGAACACGACGACGCCGGTTGTTGCGGTGGTCCGGCGTACTGCTCATCGCGTGGCTCGTTGCCTGCGCGAGCAGCGATGCGGTCGACCCCACCGCGTTGGGGCTCGAGCGGGCGAGTGCGCCCACGGGCGAACCGTTCATCGTGGTCATGACCGATCCCCCGGGCCGCACGACGGCCGCGATGAACCGCGACGCAGCTGCGGATCTCGCTCGAGCGCTCGGCCTGCACCCGAACCGCACCTTCGGCACCGTGTTGGTCGGCTTCGCCGCAGCGCTCCCCGAAGGCCGGAAGCAGGCGATCGAGAACCATCCACGAGTCGCTTACGTCGCAGCCGACGCGCCGGTGTCGATCATGTCGACGGAGGCTCCGTTCCCGGCGCCGACCGGCGTGCGGCGGATCTTCGCGCACGAGAACACCAACATCCCCATCGGGAACAGCACCTCGATGTGGGTCGATGCCGACGTGGCCGTGCTCGACACCGGCATCGCCTTCGACCACCCGGACCTGAACGTCGCGGGGGGCGTCGACTGCACGGTCGCCTCGGGCGGCGGGCCGCCTTGGGCGCGCACGTACGAGTGCCGCGCCGACCTCGGCACGGGCGGTGACGACGACCACTACCACGGGACGCACGTGGCGGGCACCATCGCGGCGTTCGACGGCAGCGGCAACCGCGTCGTGGGCGTCGCACCCGGTGCGCGGCTGTGGGCCGTCAAGGTGCTGGATCGGAACGGTTCGGGCTCCACCTCCGGCATCATCGCCGGCATCGAGTGGGTGGTGGAGCGGGGGATCCCCATCGCCAACATGAGCCTCGGCGGCTCGGGCTACAACCAACCCATGCACGAGGCGATCGGGCGGGCCGTCGTGGCGGGCGTCGCGTTCGCCGTCTCGGCCGGCAACTCGAGCGCCGACGCCGGCGGCTTCAGCCCGGCGCAGTTCGACGAGGTGCTGACGGTCTCCGCGCTGGCGGACTTCGACGGCGAGCCGGGCGGGGACGGTGCACCGACGTGTCGGAATGACGATGACGACACGCTCGCGAGCTTCTCGAACTACGGCGCGGCCGTCGACATCGCGGCTCCGGGCGTCTGCATCCTGTCGACGTACCCGCTCTCGCGGGGCTCCTACGGCACGATCTCCGGGACGTCCATGTCGGCGCCGCACGCGGCGGGTGCGCTGGCGCTGCTGGTCAGCATGGGCGGCGCGCCGACGGACCGAGACGGTGTCGAGGCGTTGTACGCGGCTCTCAAGAGCGCAGGCAACGACGGTTGGGACGACACCTCTGGTGACGGTGTGCGCGAGCCGCTCCTCGACGTAGGCACCTCCGAAATCTTCGAGCCCGTGACGATCGCCGCCAGCGGCGCCGGCCCGGGCGACCCCCCCGAGGACGAGGATCCTGCGGCCGGTACGGGTGATCCGAAGCCCTTGCCTGGCGACTTCGAGCTTTCGGTGAGCGCCTACAAGGTCCAGGGCATGAAGCGTGCCGACCTCAACTGGAGCGGCGCGAGCAGCGTTGACATCAGACGGAACGCCGAAGTCATTGTCACCGGCGTCGACAACGGCGCCTACACCGACAACATCGGCACCCGTGGTGGTGGCACGTACATCTACCAGGTGTGCGAGGCCGGGACGTCCACCTGCTCGAACGAGGCCACGGCGGTGTTCTAGACCCATTCGTCGGCGCGTGCGCTCGTTGCGCACGCGCCCCCCGTGATCAGAGGTCACCAGCCCCGCATCGTTTCAGCTGCGTCACGGTCGAGAGTCGCCTGCGATGTCCGCGAACGCCGCCCGGGTTCGCTCTTGGGCCGTGGCGTTGGCGCCGCGCACAATGTGTCAATCGTAGCCAGAGCAGTGTCGGGCGGTCTCAAGTGGTCGCCACAGTCGTACCCAGAGCAGCGCCGCCACGATCGTTCCCACAGCAGCGTCGCCACACGTTCCGGCCGCGGCGCTGAAGCCCTCCAGACCCTTGACATGCACCGTGTTCCTCGCTACCATTCATCCGGCATGATCGACCACGCCCTCCGCACCCTCGCGCCCCACACCGGCCTCAGCGCCGGTCGGGTGCGCCTGGTCGCCGCCGTCGCGGCCGGGCCGCGCGCCCCGGTGCCCAGGGAGTGGTCTGCCGTCTAGCCGGCACTCGCAACGAGACGACCACGACCGTGGGCCCCAGCCGCCCACGGTCGTTCGCTTTGGTCCCTTCGAAGCCGCGACCATGGGCCCCCCGAACCGCCGCCAGACCCGAACCGCCGCCAGACCCAGCGACCGTGTCGACTCCCGAGGGGGGAGCCATGACCACCGCCACCGCCACCGAACCAGCCACGCCGCCGCCGCGCGCGCCCAGCCTGCGCCGCTACGGCCGCATGCTGGGACGCTACTTGCGCCCACAATGGCGCGCCGCCACGGCCCTGGCGCTGCTGCTGCTGAGCAGCATCGGCCTGCAACTGCTGGTGCCACAGATCCTGCGGCGCTTCATCGACGCGGCCGGCGTCTCCGCCGCCGGCGGCGGCGGCATCGATGCGGCCATGCTGGCCGCGCCGGTGTGGTGGGCGCCAGGTGGGCTGGCCGGGCTGGCGCTGCTGTTCATGGTGGTGGCGCTGCTGACGCAGCTGCTGGGCGCGGCCGCCACCTATGCCGGCGCGGCCGTAGGCTGGACCGCCACCAACGCGCTGCGCGGCGACCTCGCGCGCCACTGCCTCGGGCTCGACCTCGGCTTCCACAAGACCCGCACGGCGGGCGAGATGATCGAGCGGATCGACGGCGACGTGACGGCACTGTCGGACTTCTTCGCGCAGTTCTCGGTCCGTGTCCTGGGCGGCGTCTTGCTGCTGGCGGGGATCTTGACGGTGCTGTGGTTCGAGAACGTCTGGATCGGGGCCGCCATGACCCTGTTCATGCTGCTGGAGTTCGCGGTGCTGGCGCGCACTCGGGAGGTCGCGGTGCCGGCGACCACGCTCGAGCGCGAGGCCCACGCCAAGCTGTTCGGCTTCATCGAGGAGCGGCTGGCGGGCATCGAGGACGTGCGCGCCAACGGCGGCGGGCCCCACGCGCTGCATCGCTTCTTGGTGCCGGTGCGCACCTTCTTCTTCCACACCCGCCGCGCCTGGATGCTGCGCTCGGTGGTGTGGCTCTCGAGCTACGGCCTGTTCGTCCTGGGCAGCCTCGTCACGCTGGGCGCCTCCATCCATCTCGTCACCATCGGCGCGATCACGCTGGGCACCGGCTACATGGTCTTCCAGTACATGATCATGCTGCAAGCACCGATCGAGCAGATCACCCAGCAGATGCAGCACCTGCAGCGCGCCGGAGCCAGCATCGGCCGCGTCGACGAGCTGCTGCGCACGCAGAGCGCACTGGCGCGTGACGGCGAGCGAAGGCTTCCCGCTGGGCCGCTCGAGGTCCATTTCGAGGCGGTGCGCTTCGGCTACGCCGATGCCCCGCCACGGACGCCGCCGATCCTCGACGGCATCGACTTCCGCCTCGCTCCTGGGCGGGTGTTGGGCCTGCTCGGTCGCACCGGCAGCGGCAAGACGACGCTGACCCGCCTGCTGTTCCGCTTCTACGACCCCGACGCCGGCAGCGTGCGGCTCGCCGGCATCCCCACCCCTGCGCTCGATCTCGACGATCTGCGCAGGCGCGTCGGCATGGTCACCCAGGACGTGCAGTTGTTCCAAGCCAGCGTGCGCGAGAACTTGAGCTTCTTCGACCGTGCCATCCCCGACCAGCGCCTGCGCGACGTGCTCCACGAGGTGGGTCTGGGCGAGTGGCTGGAGCACCTGCCCGATGGGCTCGACACGCTCGTCAAGGCCGCCGGCGGCAACCTCTCCGCGGGGGAGGCGCAGCTGCTGGCCTTCGCGCGCGTGTTCCTCGAGGACCCTGGCCTGGTGATCCTCGACGAGCCCTCCTCACGCCTCGATCCGGTCACCGAGCGGCACCTGGAGCGCTGCATCGAACGCCTGCTGCGCGGCCGCACCGCGATCATCATCGCCCACCGGCTGGAGACCGTCGAGCGCGCCGACGAGGTGATGATCCTCGACGCAGGGCGCATCGCCGAACACGGCGAGCGTCGGCGCCTCGCCGCCGACCCGGGCTCACGCTACGCCCGCCTGCTCGCCGCCGGTCGAGGCCGCGGCGGCCTCGAGGCGCATCCCGACCTCTTGGAGTTGGCATGACCACGCTCACCACCGCCCCACCGACCGCCGCCCGGGCGACCCCGGGCACGTTGCGGCTGCTCCTGACGCTGGCCTGGCACCGGCGCGCGCTGCTCCTCCTGAACGTCGCGATCTGGCTCCTGGTCCACGCCTCGCCGGTCCTGGTCGGCCTGTTCATGAAGGGCATCTTCGATACGCTCTCGGGCCAGGCGACGGCAGCCCTCAGCCCCTGGGCGTTCCTGGTGCTGGCGCTCGCCGTCGACGTGATGCGCATCGGTGCCCTGGCCGGCGGCGTGTACGCCTGGGCCAGCTACTGGTCCGAAGTCATCTTGCGGATGCGCCGCAACCTGCTGGCCTACTTGCTCACGGCGCCGGGCAGCCGGCGCCTGCCGGACTCGCCGTCCGAGGCCATCAGCCGCTTCCGCGACGATGTCGACGACATCGCCCAGTACCTCGAGCACTGGGTGGACATGTGGGGTCTCGTGCTCTTCGCCGTGATCGCGCTGGCGGTGATGTTCCAGGTCGATCCGCTGATGACGGCGCTCATCTGCCTGCCGCTGCTCTTGACGCTCCTGCTGACCAACGCCTTGCGCCCCCACATCCGGCGCGTGCGGCGCGCCATGCGCGAGGCCACCGGGCGCGTCACCGACTTCGTCGGGGAGACGTTCAACGCCATCC
This sequence comes from Trueperaceae bacterium, assembly GCA_007130855.1. Classification (GTDB taxonomy): domain Bacteria; phylum Deinococcota; class Deinococci; order Deinococcales; family Trueperaceae; genus CSSed10-48. The sequence continues at coordinate 15,205 of SLRS01000200.1, forward strand.
AGGCGGTGCAGGGTTCGGGCCGCGAGGAGGCGGTGCTCGCCGAGTTCGAGCGGCGCAACGGCGTGCGCCGCCGCACGGCGCTGACCGATGCGCTGCTGGCCGAGGTGTTCAAGTCGGTGAACGACAACATGGTCAACGTGGCCACCGGCATCATCTTGCTGATCGGCGCCGGCGCCATGCAGCGCGGCAGCTTCACGGTGGGCGACTTCGCCTTGTTCGTGACGTTCCTCCCGCGCCTGACCGAGACGATCTCGTTCTTGGGCGCGATGATGGTGCAGCACAAGCGCACCGGCGTCGCCTTCGAGCGACTGAGTGCCCTGCTGCAAGACGGTGGTCCGGAGACCGTGGTCGCCGGCGCCGAACTGCACTTGCGGCATGGCCCACCGCCGTTCGTCGATCCGAGACGGGCCAGCGAACCCCTGCGGTCGCTGCGCGTCGAGGGCCTCAGCGCCCGGCACGGCGATGGTGCCTTGGCGCTAGACGACGTCAGCTTCGAGCTCCCGCGCGGCTCGTTCACCGTGGTGACCGGCCGAGTGGGCTCGGGCAAGTCGACGCTCGTGCGGGTGCTGATGGGATTGCTGCCGCGCGAGGCGGGCGCCATCTGGTGGAACGGCACCCTGGTGGAGGATCCTGCGAGCTGGTTCGTCCCGCCTCGCAGCGCCTACACCAGCCAGGTGCCGAGGCTCTTCTCCGACACGCTGCGCGAGAACGTGGCGATGGGCCGCGCCGACCCGGCGCACCTGCGCCGCGCGATCGAGCTCGCGGTGATGGAGCGCGACGTCGAGGTGTTGCACCACGGCCTCGAGACCGAAGTGGGCTCGCGCGGCGTGCGGCTCTCCGGCGGCCAGGTGCAGCGTTCGGCCGCGGCACGGATGTTCATGCGCGAGGCGGAGTTGCTGGTCTTCGACGACCTCTCGAGCGCGCTCGACGTGGAGACGGAGCGCCAGCTCTGGGAGGGCGTGTTCGCCCAGCGGGGCAAGGTCGAGGGCGCGGCCGCTCCCGACGGCGCGACCGCACTGCCCTGCGGCGGTTCGACCTGCCTGGTGGTATCGCACCGGCGCGCTGCCCTCGAGCGGGCCGATCAGGTGCTGGTGATGGACGCGGGGCGCCTCGTCGCGCGCGGCAGCCTGCGCGAGGTGCTCTCGCACTCGAGCGTGCTGCGCGAGATCTGGGGCGAGGCGCGCGGCGAGGCGCTCGAGGCGCGACCGGGAGGCCCGACCTCTGCGTGCTAGCATCGCGAGTTCGGCGCCGGCGGGGCCACGATGCGGCGCCGGCGCCGAACTCGGAAGCGAGGGCATGGACACCATCGAGACCTTTCACGACGAGGTACAGCGCGTCATCCTGGCGCGCCAGCACCCCGTCTCCGGGCTGCTGCCCGCCAGCACGGCCGTCACCCAGCACGGCGACTACACCGACGCCTGGGTCCGCGACAACGTCTACTCGATCCTGGCCGTGTGGGGCCTGGCGCTCGCCTATCGCCGGCAGGACGACCCCGCCGGGCGCGGCATCGAGCTCGAGCACGCGACCACGCGGCTCATGCGCGGCCTGCTGCGCAGCATGATGCGTCAGAGCGACAAGGTGGAGGCCTTCAAGCGCAGCCAGGACCCCGCCGACGCGTTGCATGCCAAGTTCGCCACCGCCACCGGCGACCCGGTGGTCGGCGACGACGACTGGGGCCACCTGCAGCTCGACGCCACCTCGTTGTGGCTGCTGATGCTGGCGCAGATGACCGCCTCCGGTCTGCCGATCGTGCAGAGCGGCGCCGAGGTGCGCTTCGTGCAGAACCTGGTCTACTACGTCGGCCGCGCCTACCGCACGCCCGACTACGGCATCTGGGAGCGGGGCGACAAGACCAATCACGGCCTGCCGGAGGTGAACGCTTCTTCGGTGGGTCTGGCGAAGGCCGCGCTGGAGTCGCTCTCGGGCTTCAACCTGTACGGCCCGCGGGGCGGCCAGGGCAGCGTGATCCACGTGCAGCACGACGAGATCGCGCGCGCCCGAGTGACGCTCGAGGCGCTCTTGCCGCGTGAGTCGGGCTCCAAGGAGGTCGACGCGGCGCTGCTCTCGATCGTCGGCTTCCCCGCCTTCGCCGTCGAGGATGCCGAACTCGCGCAGCGCACGCGCGCCACGGTGACCGAGCGGCTGCGCGGCCGCTACGGCCTCAAGCGCTTCTTGCGCGACGGTCACCAGACCGCGTTGGAAGACAGCGAGCGGCTGCACTACGAGCCGCACGAGCTCGAGCGTTTCGAGGGCATCGAGGCCGAATGGCCGCTGTTCGAGGCCTATTTGGCACTCGACGCGCTGTTCCGGGGTGAGCCGAGCGAGGCCGACGCGCATCTCGTCCGGCTCGCGGAGGTCGCCGTCGAGCGCGATGGCCAGGCGCTGTTGCCGGAGCTCTACCTGGTCGACGAGCCGGACATCGCTGCCGAGCGCCGTGCACCGGGCTCGAGGACGCGGGTACCGGGCGCCAACGTGCCGCTGGTGTGGGCACAGAGTCTGTGGCTGCTCGGGCGCATGCTGCGTTCGCGCGTGCTCCGCCCGGCCGACCTCGATCCGCTGGGGCGCTACCGCTTCGCGGGCGGGCGGGCCCGCCCGGTGGTGCAGCTCGCGCTGTTGGCCGGCGACGCCGAGTCCGCCGACGCCTACGGCGAGCGCGGGGTCGCCGCCGAGCTGGTCGACGAGGTGGAGCCCCTGCGGGTGCGCCGCTCGGCGACGCTGGCCCGGGCCCTCGGCCAAGTGGGGCGCTGCGACCGGCTCGGGCTCAGTGGCCGGCCGGCGCGCCGGCTGCAGAGCCTGGCCACCTCGCGCGCGTACCGTCTGGGCGGCGAGCGTTACGTGTTCCTGCCGGCCCTGTTCGACCAGCAGGAGTTCTACTTGTCGCTCGACCCGGCCACGCTGGTGGCGCGGCTGCGGGCCGAGATCGCCTATCTGCACCGGCACTGGACCTTGCTCGGACGCCCCACGATGACCTTGCTGCTGACGCGCGAGCACCTGCAGCACGGCCGCGAGGCCGTCGAGACGTTCCTCGCCGAAGCCCGCGCCGGGAGCGTCGGCGGTGTGCCGGTGCGCCTCGGCAGTCTCCGCGAGCTGCTGTTGGTGACCAACGAGGAGCGCATCGACGCGCTCGACGACTGGCACGACGAGGCCGAGCCGCTGCTGCCGTCGCGCGCAGGCCTGCGGCGGCTGCCGCCGGCCACCGCCGGCGCTCGGCTCCCCTCCGACAGCGCCCTGGCGATCGAACGTGAGCCCGACACGCGCCTGCTGGCCGAGCGGCTCGCGGCGAGTCACGATCTGGCCGAGCAGGTCGAGCTGCTCGCCGCGCTCAAGCGGCTCGCCGGACCCGAGCACTGCGTGCAGCCGCTCGGTGCCAGCGTCGCGGCGCTGCTCGAGGAGGTCTATGCCGCCGCGGGCGAGGCGCGCGAGTGGACGCTGGTGCGCCACGCCGCGGGACTGCTCGGCAAGGTCGACCCCTTTCTGGCCGACGCGCTGTCGGATCTGCTGGTCGCCCAGCGGCGCGTGGTCGTCGGTCGCGCCTATGCCGAGGATGCGACCATCACCCGGCCGCTGCCGATCGACGAGCTGCTGGCCACCATCGATCGCTACTGCCGCGACGACCCGCGCGACCGGGTACTGACCCAGGAGATGATCGTGGCGCTCTCGAGCCTGGTACGCGGCGAGCCCGAGTTGTTCCGCGGCATCCTCACCGTGCGCGTGGGCCACTTGATCCAGCTGTTGGCCGTGCGCCTGGCCGAGCACGACGGTGTCACCCCCGACGAGGGCTACGAGCGTCTGATGCGCGCCTCACCCGCGCAGGTGGTGACGCGCCTGCGACAGCTCCTGGCCGCCTTCGACGCCGCCCGCGATGCCCAGCGGCGGACCGAGACGCTGCGCCTGGCGCGGGGGGCCACGAGCGTCCTGGTCGGCGCCGCGTTGCCCGCGGGCGACGACGAGCCGGTGGAGGACGGCTGGTGGCGTTGGCGGCAACGCGAGGGGGCTCTCATGCGGGTCCCGAAGGGGTTCTACGCGCGCGTGTGGGAGTTGCTCGAGCACGCCGACGCGCTGGTGATCGGCGAGAAACTCGATCGTCGCAACCGGCTCGATTCGGCCGCGGTGCGGGCGGCCACCACGGCCGGGGAGCGCAACTTCGCGCAGCGGGTCGAGCACCTGCTGCACCGCATCCCCGCGCCGGAGTACCGGCACTTGTCGCTCGAGGCGCTCGAGACCCTGGCTGCGCTCGTCGAGGCCGTCCCCGACTTGCGGGTCGATGGCGACCTGGTGCTCGACGTGCTCATCGGACACGCGGTACGACAGGCCTGGCTCGCGAGCGGCGCCGAGGAGGTGCCCGAGCCGGACGCTGCAGACGGCAACGGCGGCGCCTACGAACGCGACACCGCCGCCGCCTGGGCTGCCTTCTACGATCTCGGGCCGCGCGCCGTGGCGCGCCACCTGGCGGCCGCCGTGCGTTACCTGGTGCTCGAAGGATCGCGGTCGCGCAGCACCACGTCCGTCCACTGATCGAGCCACTGCTCCACGCGCTCGGCGCTCAGGTCGGCCGGGAGCGGCGCGAGCTCGTCGGCGGCGGGCACCTCGGCGAACGCCGCGAAGGTCGGCGGCAGCGGGATGTCGGCTCGGACCGGGTACACGAACATCTGCAGGGGCACGTCGGCCTGGAAGGTGGGGGAGAGCATGAAGTCGATGAAGGCGCGCGCCTCGTCGGGGTTCGCCGCGCCGCGCAGCACGCCCGCGGTCTCGACTTGACGCACGCTGCAGCCGCGGCAGCGCAAGTTGGCCGTCGGCGCCTCGTCGGCGTCGGGATCGTCGGAGAAGAGCACCTCCGCCGCGGGGCTGCTGGCGTAGGAGAGCACGATCGGGCGGTCCCCGCCGTAGCGGCTGAAGGCGGTGTAGTAGGCATCGGTCCAGCCACTTCGCACGGCCACGTCGTTGTCGCGTAGCGCGGCCCAGTACTCGAAGGCGCCCTGCTCGCCGTAGACCCCGATGGTGCCCAGCAAGAAGGCCAGCCCGGGGCTGCTCGTGGCAGGGTCCATCACCACGGTCAGCCCCGCGTAGGCCGGGCTGGCGAGGTCGTCGAGCGAGGCCGGCAGCGGCCGGCCGTCGGCCTCGAACCAGTCGCGGTCGAGGTTGAAGGTGACGAAGCCGGCGTCGATGGGGGTGACCACCTCCTCGAAGACGTCGAGTCGGTAGGCCGGGTCGACCGCCTCCAGTTGCGGGCTCGCGTACGGCTCGAACAGGTCCTGCGCCAGCGCCCGCGGCAGCAGCCCCTCGTCGACGCCGAAGAGCACGTCGGCGACGGGGCGCTCACGCGTGAGGATGGCGCGGTTCAGGGTGGCGCCGGCGTCGCCGCCGGCCACGAAGCGCACGGTGATGCCGGTCTCGGCCGTGAACGCCTCGACGACCTCGCGGCTCACCGCGAACGAGTCGTGCGTCAAGACCGTCACCGTCTGGGCCAGGGCCGCGCCGGTCAGCGCCAGGGCGGCGAGCAGCGTCGCGGCCTGGCGAACGATGGCGGCTCGGGGGGTGGGGGCTCGCATCTCGGTCATGGTCTCGCCTCTCCGTCACCAGGCGGTCGGGCCGCCGATCGGCGCCGACCGTTGCCGTGCCGGCCACCTGCCACGCGTGCGGGGAGGGCGAGCGCGGCGCTCGGCCGCTGCTCGTGGTCACGCTTCCTCCGCCCGCACGACCGGGATCAGGTTCGAGGGTGTGCTCTCAGCCTAGCGATCGAGGCGGCGCCTGCGCTCGAGGTGAGCGAGCGGCGCCGTCGATCCCGGCACCCCTGGTGACGACACGACGCTACCGCGTGGCCTCGACGCGGTCAACGCGCCACGCCACCGGCGGCTTCGTCGACCCGCGCGGGGACCAGCAGCGCCACCATCGCCAGCGCCAGCGCGAAGCACGCGCCGGCGGCCAGGAAGACCGCCGCGTACGCGCTCGCCCCTGGCTCCGCTGCAGCGCCGGCCGCGAGTGCGACCACCGCCCCACCGATCAGCGGCGACACCCCGCGCGCGCCGGCCCCGACCGCATTGTCGAGGCCGTAGACCGATCCCGACGAGCCTCGCTCGGTGACGCGCGCCAGCAGCGCCGACAGCGTCGGCAGCACTCCGCCGACGGTGGCCCCGGTGAGGGCGTAGAGCGCCACGAGCGCGCTCGGCGAGGTGACGAAGGCGAGCGGGAGATACGTCAAGGCGGTCAGCCCGGCGCACACCAGCGCCACGCGCCGGTGGCCGACGCGGTCGCCGAGGCGTCCGAGCGCCACGCTCGTGAGCATGCCGGCGGCGCTCGAGGCGCCGATCGCCAGGCCGGTCACCAGGCCGGCGCCGGCCGCGCCGGCCATCAGCGCCGCCACCAGCAGCGGCAGGAACGGGATGATCATGCTGCGGCCAGTCCAGGCGAGGAAGCGCACCACGAAGATGGACGCCACGAAGGGGCTGCGGATCACCGCGCCGAGCGCCTCGAAGAAGCCGCCGATGCCGCGCCTGCGGCCCTCGCGCGAGGGCGGCACGAAGTGCTCGCGCACGAGCGTGCTCACCAGCAGGCCGCCGGCGAGCAGCAGCGTCGCGGTCACCAGGAACGCGGCGCGGTAGCCGAACGCGTACTCGAGGAAGCCGCCGATCACCGGGCCCACCGAGACGCCCGAGAGCAAGGCGGTCTGCATCAGGCCCATGGCGTAGCCGAGGCGCTCGCGTGGCACCGCGGCTGCCACCATCGACGCGCTCGCCCCCATGACGCCGGTGGTGAGGCCCTGCAAGAGCCGCAGCCCGACGAGCTCCTCGGCCGAGCTTGCGAACCCCATCAACAAGATCGTGACGGCGCCCGAGTACATCGCCCGCTCCACCATGCGCTTGCGGCCGAAGCGATCGCCCAGGGCGCCCCACACCGGCGAGGCCACCATCATCGCGAACGCCTGGACCGAGAACACCAGCGTCACCAGCCACAAGATCGGCGAGCCGGTCACCGAGCCGAGGTGCTCGACGTAGTTGGGCAGGAAGGGGAAGATCGTCGAGAACCCGATCGCCGTCAGCAGCTGGGCCACGAACAACACCACCAGCACCCGCCGCCAGTCGCTGGCGGCGGGGCTGGATCCGACGATCGGCACGAGGCGACCGTACCGCATCGGAGGGCGTGCAGGCGGGCGCTACTCCTGGGCGACGATCACCCGGGTGTCGGCGTAGCCGTCGCCCAGGCGCTTGCCTTCGGGGTTGGTGAGCACCCGCACGATCTCGATGATGACGAACACGGCGCCGGCGATGATCACGAAGGGGATCAGGATCCAACCGATCACCGGGATGAACAGCAGGATCTGCGTCAGCGAGCCGAAGACCAGCGGCCAGTTGCGCCGTGCGGAGGTCGCCAGGTCCATCGGCTGCGCGTCCGCGCGCACGACCGTGAGCTTCATCAGCGTCTTGCCCAGCGAACGGCCCCGCATGTACTCGATGTCGAGGCCGTCGCGGAAGAGCACGTAGGCGATGCCGACGAGGCCGCCGATCACCGGGACCAGGCCGATGACGGCGACCGCGACCGCGTCGATCAGGAACGCCACGAAGCGCGTGAGCGTGTCGGGCGTGGCCCCGACCACGCCGCTCGCGGCGGCGGCTTCCTGGGCGTACGGTGGGGGTTCGGCGGCAGGCTCGCCCTGGGTATCCGACGGAGGTGGGGGCGGCGTGGTTGCCGCCGGCGCCGGCACGGATGCCGCCGGCACGGATGCCGCCGGCGCCGGCTCCTCGTGGCCGGGGGGTCGCTCACCGGGCTGCTGTCGACCCTGGTTGGCGTCGTCTGGCATAGGGACGCTCTCCTCTCGACCGCGTCGCGGCGGCCTCGCGCGCGCCTGGTGGCCGGATCGGCCGGGCCGCTGCAGGCATGGTAGCGCGCCCGACAGGGACGTACGGCCCCGGTCGCGTGCCGTAGCATGGCCGGCGGGGCGGATGCGACCGGTGAAGCCGACCGACGTTCCTCCCTGGCGCGAGGCCCAGGCTGCGCGGCCCCCCGGCATGCGCGGCAGGGGTACCAGGACTCCGCCGCACCTCGGCGTTCGCAGCGATGCTGCGCTGGACGCGGACCGAGGCGCTACGAGGAGGAGCAGGCGGGGCATTTTGCCGCTGATGGCTGGGTATGATGCGCGAGTCCAACGAACGCGCGTCGTGCGCCGAAGGCCATCGAGCCCGAAGTAAGGAGACCCGAGAGTATGTCGCAGACCACATCGTCAGGAGCAGGTCAGGTCTACCCCCCCGCGCCGGAGTTCGCGGAGCAGGCACACGTGCGATCGCTGGAGCAGTACCAGGCGATGTACGACGAGTCGATCCGCGATCCCGAGGCGTTCTGGGGCCGCATGGCCGAGTCGTTCCAGTGGCAGCAGCGCTGGACCAAGGTGCGCGAGTACTCGTTCGAGTCGCCCGTCAGCATCGAGTGGTTCAAGGGTGGCAAGACGAACGTCGCGGTCAACTGCCTCGACCGCCACCTCGAGACTCGCGGCGACCAGACGGCGATCATCTGGGAAGGCAACGAGCCTGGCGAGGACAGCAAGCTCAGCTACCGCGAACTCCACACCGAGGTCTCCAAGTTCGCCAACGCGCTGAAGTCGCTGGGCGTCAAGAAGGGCGACCGGGTCGCCATCTACTTGCAGATGATCCCGCAGGCCGCGATCGCCTGCTTGGCCTGCGCCCGCATCGGTGCGGTGCACTCGGTGGTCTTCGGCGCCTTCAGCGCCGACGCCTTGCGCGACCGCATGACCGACTCCGAGTGCACGGTGCTGGTCACCCAGGACACCGCCTTGCGCGGCAAGAAGCGTGACATCCCGATGAAGGCCAACGCCGATGCGGCCGTGGCCCAGTGCCCGAGCATCAAGACCGTCGTGGTGGTGAAGCGTACGGGCATCGACATCCCCATGCAAGCGGGCCGCGACGTCTGGTACGAGGACCTCATGGCGGAGGCCGCCTCCGAGTGTGAGCCGGTCTGGGTCGACGCCGAGGACCCGCTCTTCATCCTCTACACGTCGGGCTCGACGGGCAAACCCAAGGGCGTGCTCCACACGACCGGCGGCTACATGGTCTATGCCGCCAAGACCTTCGAGTACATCTTCGACTACCACCCCGGCGACGTCTGGTGGTGTACGGCCGACATCGGCTGGATCACCGGCCACAGCTACATCATCTACGGTCCCTTGGCCACCGGCGCCACCTCGATCATGTTCGAGGGCGTGCCCACCTACCCCGACGCGGGCCGGTTCTGGGACGTGGTCGACAAGCACAAGGTGACGCAGTTCTACACCGCGCCCACGGCGATCCGCGCGCTGATGCGGGAGGGTGAGGAGATCGTCAAGCGCCATGACCTGTCGAGCCTCAAGCTGCTCGGCAGCGTCGGCGAGCCGATCAACCCCGAGGTGTGGGAGTGGTACCGCAACACCGTCGGCCAGGGCCGTGTCCCGGTCGTGGACACCTGGTGGCAGACGGAGACCGGTGGCATCCTGATCACCCCGTTGCCGGGCGCGCACACCCTCAAACCCGGCAGCGCTTCGCGCCCCTTCTTCGGCGTCGAGCCCGTGGTCGTCGACGACAACGGCAACGAGGCGGCCGTCGGCGAGTCCGGCAAGCTGTGCATCAAGCGTCCCTGGCCAGGCATCATGCGCACCACGTACGGCGATCACCAGCGCTTCGAACAGACCTACTTCGCCACCTACAAGGGCCTCTACTTCACCGGCGACGGTTGCCGCGTCGACGCGGACGGCGACTACTGGCTGCTGGGCAGGGTCGACGACGTCATCAACATCTCCGGTCACCGGCTCGGCACGGCCGAGGTCGAGAGCGCCCTCGTGTCGCACCCGGCGGTCGCCGAGTCGGCCGTGGTCGGCTACCCGCACGACATCAAGGGCCAGGGCATCTACGCCTACGTCACCTTGAAGACCGGCCGCGAGTACACCGACGAGCTCAAGAAGGAGTTGGTGAACCACGTCCGCAAGGAGATCGGCCCGATCGCCTCGCCCGACATCATCCAGTGGGCGCCCGGTCTGCCGAAGACCCGCTCGGGCAAGATCATGCGCCGCATCCTGCGCAAGATCGCCGAGGGCGACACCGGCGCGCTCGGCGACACCAGCACCCTGGCCGACCCGTCGGTCGTCGAGCACCTGGTCGAGGAAGCCGGCAACGTGAAGCGCTAGGCGGCACGCTCGTGACGCGCCGCCCACCTGTCGCACGTCGGGGGCGGCGCGTTTCGTCATGCATGCGCGCGTCGCGTCACGGCCCACCGGCCTGACGCCGAGCACGCGAACGGATCGAAGCGATCGAGAGAAGGAGTCCTTGCCATGAAAGCGGCCCGCGTACCGAACACCGTCAACCGCTGGTGGATCGTCGCCGGCGGCATCCTCATCCAGCTCTGCCTGGGAGCCATCTATGCCTGGTCGGCCTTCACCGGGTTGTTGACGGACGATCCCTACGGCTTCACCAGGACCGAGACGCAGATCATCTTCGCGGTCGGGTTGGCCTCCTTCGCCGGCTTCATGGCGCTCATCGCCGGGCGCTGGCAGCGGCGCGCCGGTCCCCGGATCGTGGCGCTGATCGGCGGACTGGTGCTGGGTCTGGGCTACGTCATCGCCGGTCTGTCGGGCACGAGCTTCTGGGGCATCCTGCTGGGCGTGGGGCTGCTCGGTGGAGCCGGGATCGGTCTGGCCTACGTGTGCCCGATCGCCGCCCTGGTGAAGTGGTTCCCGGACAAGAAGGGTCTCATCACCGGCTTGGCCGTGGCCGGCTTCGGCTTCGGCGCCTTGATCTGGATCAAGCTGACCGAAGGGTTCGTGTTCGGCCCGGTGAACCTGACGCCGGGCTGGCAGGGGCTCTACGGGATGGGCTGGAGCCCCAACGACGTGTTCTTGCTGTACGGCGTGCTGTTCGCCGTGCTGGTGGGTATTGGTTCGATGGCCTTGAAGAACCCTCCCGAGGGGTACAGGCCCGCGGGCTGGGAGCCGCCCACCGGCGCAGCCGCCGACCTGGCCGGCGGCGTCGACTTCAGCGAGCGGGAAATGGTCGCCACCTCGCAGTTCTGGAGCCTGTTCTTCATCTTCTTGGTGGGTTCCACCGCGGGCCTGATGATCATCGGCATCATCCGACTGTTCGGCGGCGAGAGCCTCATCAGCGCGGGGCTCTCCGAACCCGACGCGCTGCTCGCGACGGGCACCGCCATGGGCCTGTTCTACGCCCTCGCCAACGGCCTCGGTCGCATCCTGTGGGGCAACATCTCCGACAGGATCGGCCGGCGCCTGTCGATCGCGCTCATGAGCGCGACGCAGGGCGTGATGATGACCGCCTTCTTCTTCGTCGCCGGGAACGAGATCGGGCTCTACATCGGCGCCACCATCATCGGCTTCAACTACGGCGGCTACTTCGCGCTCCTCCCTGCTGCGACCGCGGACTACTTCGGCAACCGCAACGTTGGCACCAACTATCCCTGGGTGTTCCTGGCCTACGGCGTCGGCGGCCTCTTGGGGCCCATCCTGGGCGGCTACATGGGCGACCTCCAAGCCTGGGAGTGGGCCTTCATACCCGCCGGCGTGGCCTGCCTGATCGCGGCATTGGTGGCCCTGCGGCTGACCCCGCCGCGGCACCCGACCAGCGTCGGCGCGCGGGCGAGTGACGGTTCGTTGCGCGACGCGAAGGCCTCCTGAGGTAGGTCGCCGACCGGTCGCGAGGCCGGCGGCGGCGTATCATCGCGGCGCTATGCGCGTGCTCCCCTCCACCCTCGAGAAGCTCTCCTTCGACCGCGTGATCGCGGCGCTGGCGGAGCGCGCAGCTACGCCACTCGGGCGCGAGCGCGTCCACCGTGTCACGCCGGGGCTCGACGACGCGGAGCGCGAGCTCGCCTTCGAGCGCACCGACGAGGTACTCCAGGGCGACGATCTCTCGCTCGGCGGAGTCGAGGATGTGCGCCCGCTGGTCGAGCGGGTTCGTGACGGCGGTGTCCTCGATGGCCGCGAGATCCTGTCGATCGCCTACACCATGGATGCCGCGGCCACCGTTCGGCGCTCGATCGCCCAGGGCGACCGTCCCTACCTGCAGGCGTTGGCCGAGGGCATGGCCAGCTTCGACGGTGTATTGCGCCTGGTGCGCGAACAACTCGACGTGCAGGGCGAGGTGCGCGACGATGCCACCCCGAAGCTGCGTGAGATCCGGCGCCGCCTACAGCCCCTGCGTGGACGGATCCGCGAGCGCCTGGCCCAACTCCTGGCGCAGCACGCCCAGAGCGTGCAGGACCCCATCATCACGTTGCGGCGCGACCGCTACGTGATCCCCATCAAGGCCTCGGCCCAGGCGCGCGTGCCCGGCATCGTGGTCGACACCTCGGACTCGGGCCAGACGGTGTTCGTGGAACCCGCGCCGGTGGTGCCGATGAACAACGAGTTGGTCTTGCTCGAGTTCGAGGAGCGCGACGAGGTGCGCCGCATCCTCATCGCCTTGGGCCAGCGCGTGGCATTCGAACCCGCCCTCGAGCCCACCCTGGCCGCCTTGGCGGAACTCGACCTGGCGCTGGCGTCGGCGCGGCTGGCGCGCGAGTGGCGCTTGACGCGACCGGAGGTGGTCGCTGGTGCCGGCGTCGTGTTGCCGTCCGCTCGTCACCCGCTGGTGGCGGACTGCGTGCCGAACGACGTGACCTTGGCCGGCAGCGACGGCGGCGAGCGTCTCATGGTGGTCACCGGACCGAACGCCGGCGGCAAGACGGTGCTGCTCAAGACGCTCGGCCTGGCGGTACTGATGGCGCACGCCGGCCTGTTCGTGGCGGCCGGCGCGGAGCGCGGTCCGGACGGTCGCGGCCGGCGGGTTCGGATGCCGCGCGTGGCGTCGCTGCTGAGCGACATCGGCGACGAGCAGAGCATCGAGGCGAGTCTCTCCACCTATGCCGCCCACCTGACCAACCTGCGCCGCATCGTCGAGACGGCTGCGACCGACACGCTCGTACTGATCGACGAGCTCGGCTCCGGTACCGATCCAGACGAGGGCGCGGCGCTCTCGCAGGCGATCCTCGAGGTGCTCGTGGAGCGCGGCACGGTGGGTCTCGTGACCACGCACCTGGCGCCGTTGAAGGTGTTCGCGTCGCGCACGAAGGGGGTCCGCAACGCCGCGATGCGGTTCGACATCGAGGCCTTGGCGCCCACCTTCGAGCTCACCATCGGGCAACCGGGGCGCTCGTACGCGCTCGCGATCGCGCGCCGCATCGGCCTGGACGAGGGGCTGCTCGAGCGCGCCGAGGTCCTGCTGGGGCCCGAAGGGGCCCGACTCGAGCGGCTGCTCGAGACGCTCGAGCGCCAGCGCGAGGCGCTCCAGGCCGAGTTGGACGAGACCCGCGTCAGTGGCGAGCGGGCGCGGGCCGAGGCGACGTTGCTGCACCAGCAGATCGAGGGGTTGCGCGAGCGCGAGGCGGAGCTCCTGAGCAGGGCGGCCGAGAAGGCCGACGCGATGCTGCAAGACACGCTCCAGCGGGCGACACAACTGCGCCGCATGGCGCGTGAGGCGCCCGAGCAGCGTGGCAAGGCGCTCGAGGCCATCCAGGCCCTGCGGCGCGAGACGCGCCAAAAGGCAGCTCCCGGCGGGACCGCGGAGGGCGGGCGCGCCGGCGGGCCGCCCGGAGGTTCGCGCCAGGCGCAGAGGACTCGTGACCCCATCCGTCCGGGAGCGCTGGTGCGCGTCGCCTCCTACGGCGCCGAGGGGCCGATCCTGGAGGTCCGCGGCGAGGTGCTGGTGGTGCAGCTCGGACTCCTCAAGGTCGAGGTGACGCGTCGCGAGGTGAGCCCGGTCGAGCCCAAGACAGCCAAGCCGAGGGGCACCGGGGCTGGCCCGGCCGTCGCCGCCGCGAGCGCGTTCGACCGTGAGCTCAACGTTCGCGGCGAGCGGGTTGAGGGAGCGATCGAGGCCATCCGCGATTACGTGCGCGAAGCGCATGCGCTGAAGCTGGAGTCGGTGCGGATCCTGCACGGCAAGGGGACGGGCGTCCTGCGCGACGCGGTGCGCCAGTACCTGCGTGAGGAGAAGTTGGTGACACGGTTCGAGGACGCCGTCCCGTACGAGGGAGGCCACGGGGTGACCGTGGCGTACTTGCGCGGGTGAAGCGCGCAGCGATCGTGTTCGATCTCGATGGGACGTTGGTGGACTCGCTGCCCGACATCATCGCCAGCTTCCGCTGGGCCTTCGGAACGCTGGGGCTCCCCGCACCCGGCGAGACGGCGGTGCGCGGCGAGGTGGGCCTGCCGCTCGAGGCCATGTATGCCCGCTTCGCGCCGGTCGAGGCGGTCGAGGCGTTGGCCCGTGCCTATCGGCGTCACTACCCGCAACACCTCGCCGACCGGTCGCGACCTTTCCCGGGCGTTCGTGAACTGCTCGCGGAGCTGCGTGGGCGCGGCTACGCCGTGGCCGTGGCGACCACCAAGCGCAGCGAGATGGCGCACGCGCTGGTGAACGCGATGGGGTTGACCGCGCAGGTGGACCACGTGCAGGGCACCGATGGCTTCGCGCACAAGCCGGCACCGGACGTCGTGGAGCGCGCTCTCGCGGCGCTCGGAGCAGAGGGTCGCTGGATGGTGGGCGACACGGTCCACGATGTGATGGCGGGCAAGGCCGCCGGACTGCGAACCTACGCGGTGACCTGGGGGACCCACGACGAAGCCACCCTCCGCGCGACACGACCCGACGTGCTGGCCGCCGATCTGCAGCAGCTGATGCCAGTTTTGCAACGAACCGAAATGGTCTGACGCGGTAGCATGGCGCCATGATCCCCGAGGGGAACGGCCGCCAGTACGTGATCGAGGCGTTGGCCGAGGATAGTTGGCGCATGTTCCGGATCCTGGGCGAGTTCGCCCAGGGTTTCGAGGAGATGGCCAACGTCGGGAAGGCCGTGACCATCTTCGGTTCGGCGCGTCTGAAGGTCGACTGCCAGTACTACTCGCAGGCCGTGCAACTCGCCGGTGACCTGGCGCGGCAGGGCTACGTGATCATCACGGGCGGCGGGCCCGGCATCATGGAGGCCGGCAACAAGGGCGCGATCGAGGCGGGGGGACGCTCGATCGGTCTCAATGTCGATCTCCCGCACGAGCAGGCGCCGAACGCCTACCAGACCGACGAGCTGAAGTTCCGTTACTTCTTCGTCCGCAAGGTGATGCTGGTGAAGTACTCGACGGCGTTCGTGGTGTTCCCGGGCGGCTTCGGCACCATCGACGAGCTGTTCGAGGCGCTCACCTTGGTGCAGACGAAGAAGGTGACCCCGTTCCCGGTCTTCCTGGTGGGAGTCGACTACTGGCGGGGTCTGGTGCAGTGGCTGCAGACCACCCTGGTGCGGGCCGGCACCGTCTCCGACGACGACTTGCACCTCTTCAAGGTGGTCGATGACGTCAGCCAGATCGCCCAGGCCATCGACGACTACTACGCCGAGGCTCACCATGGGGGCTTCAACCTGCCGGAATGAGCGTCGCTGGCGGTGACGCGCCGCCGAGACCAACGCGCGGTCCTTGGCGACCCGACGCGGTCTCGGGCTAGAACAGGCCCAGATCGAGGGCCTTCAGCACTGCCCGCGTGCGGTCGCGGACCCCGAGCTTGGAGAGCACGCTCGAGACGTGGTTCTTCACCGTTCCCTCGGCCACCCCGAGACCGAGCGCGATCTCCTTGTTGCTGTACCCGCCGGCCATCAGCCGCAGGATCTCGGTCTCGCGCTCCGTCAACGCTTCGGGCGCGTCGAAGCCGTCGCGCTCGCCACCGAGCCCGCGCAGGCCGCGCAGGACGCGTTCGGTCAAGGCGGGGGTGATCATCGTACGGCCCTCGGCGAGGGCCACGATCGCGCCGGTGAGCTGCTCGAGCGACACGTCCTTGAGCAGGTACCCCTTGGCGCCGGCCCGCATGCCGGCGAGCACCGCGCTGTCATCGTCGAAGGTGGTGAGGATGAGGCAAGGCGGTGGCGAGTCCCACGACCGCAGCGCTTCGAGCACCCCGATCCCGTCGAGCCTCGGCATGCGCAAGTCCAACAGGACCACGTCGGGTCGCAGCGTGCCGATGCGTGCGAGCGCCTCGAGGCCGTCGGCGGCCTCGCCGACCACCGAGATCTCGTCGGCGAGCTCGAGCAGGCTGCGGATGCCCTGTCGTACCAGCGTCTGGTCGTCGACGATCAGCACGCCGATCATGCGTCGCTCCCGGGTAAGGGGAACCTGGCGCGCACGGCGAAGCCCTGCTCGGGCGCGCTCTCGAACTGCAGTTCGCCGCCCACGGCTGCCACCCGCTCGCGCATGCCGCGCAGGCCGCTGCCGGGCACGATGACGTGCGTGCCGCGGCCGTCGTCGCGCGCCTCGATCAGCAGCATGCCGTCCTGGCGCCGCAGGGTGATCCAGGCTCGCTTGGCATCGCCGTGCCGGACTGCGTTCGTGAGCGCCTCTTGCACCAGCCGCAGCACCACCCGGGCGCGCTCGGTGTCGTCGACCTCGAGGGTCTCCGGGAGGTCGAGAGTCACCCGCGGGCGCGGGAGCTCGGCCACCATGGCGCCCAGCACGGCCGTCAGGTCGAACTCGCGCTCGCGCAGGTCGCTCACCACGCCGCGCACGTCGGCGAGCAGCAGCCGGGCGATGACGCGGGCGCGCGCCACCGGCTCGCGGGCGCGGCCTTCCGCCAGGTGATCGGCCACCTCGAGCTGCAGTGCCAGGGCCGTGAGGTGGTGCCCGACCAGGTCGTGCAGCTCGCGGGCGATGCGCAGCCGCTCGCCCTGCCGGGAGGTGGTCTCGAGCAGCGCTCGCGCACCGCTGAGTTCGGCGTTGGCGAGCGCCAGGTGTTGCCTGAGCGATCGCTCGGCGAGGAGCGCCATGGTGATGGTCAGCGCGAACAGCTGGAAGCCGCCGTAGCCGAGCGTCTGGAGCAGCGCCGGGAACGTCTCGCCGAACGCGCCCAGGGCGGTGAGGAGCACCACCAGCGTCTGGCCGGCGATCAGCGCGCCGGACGCGCGTGGGCTGAGGAGATGGCCGGCGAGGACCGCGGTGAGGATGAACAGGACCGGTGTCAACCCGATCTGCGGCAGGGTCGCCACGGCCGTCGCGGCCGCCAAGGCCGTGACGACGAGTGCGCTGCGCGCAGCGCGCGCGATCCTGGCGCTGCTCCAGGGTCCGGCCACGGGGAAGAACGCCAACGCGAAGACGACCAAGGCAGCGAGGTGCACGGCCTCGATGAGGCCCGCCTCGCCGGTGGCGAGGCGGGGGGCGACGAACATACCCGAGGAACCCGCGACGGCGACGAAGGCGGCCGCCGCGGCGAGCAGCGCGAGAAACTCCCCGCGTCGTTCGCCCTCCGGTCCCAGGTCGACTGCCGCGCGGCTGCTCATGGCTCCGAGTATAGGCGTCCTGAGCGCAGTTTGCGGGTGCCGATCGTCATGCCTAGGTGGCATCCGGGGGGTGCCGGGATGGACCTGGCACCCATGGACTTGACAAGGATAGACTCAGGTTTTATCTTCTGGTTGATGGGGCGAACATGCTTGCCGTGGTCGCCACTCCAGGAGTGTGATGAGGAGGTCAGTCATGGCTCTGGTTCGCAACGTACGCAACGCACCCAATCGCTGGGCCCTCAGCGAGGACCCCTACGGCGTCTTCGATCGCTTGTTCCAGGATCTCGGCGGGAGCGTCGGCAGCCGCGAGGACACGCTCTACCCGATGGACCTGTACGAGACCGACGACGCCTTGACCATCGAGCTCGCCGTGCCGGGCGTCGAGTCCGACGATCTCGACATCAGCATCGAGGGGCGCCAGCTCTCCATCCGGGCGAGCATGCCGGCGATCCCCGAGGATGAGCAGCGGCGCTACTGGATGCAGGGGATCCCGCGCGGGGCCGTCACCCGGACGATCCGGCTGCCCGCCAACGTCGACGTCGACAACGTCAAGGCCAACGTGCACAACGGCATGCTCCAGATGCGCCTGGCGAAGGCCGCCGAGGCCAAGGTCCGCAAGGTGGAGATCGAGGCGACCTGAGGGTCCGCAGGGCGCACAGCGGTACTCCCTTCACGCGCGGGGTCGCGTCGTCTTCGACGCGGCCCCGCGCGTGAGCGGTACGCGCCCGGGTGGCCGCCGCGGCGCGCAGCGCTCAGGGAGCCCAGCGCGGCGGTAGGCCGCCACTGCCGAACAGCTGGCGCGCCATGTCGAAGATCTCGGCCGGCTCCATGCCCTGCCCCAGGTAGCGGTCTCCGCGCCAGACCTCGACGTGCGGGTGCGGGTCGTCCTGGGTACCGTCGGCCGCCTCGACGGTGCCGGAGTTGCCGGTGAAGCCGATCACCTGGCCCTGAGCGACCCGTTCACCGACGACCACCTCGGCCGGGATGCCGGAGAGGTGGGCGTAGCGCGTCGTGAAGCCGCCGGGATGCTCGAGCCAGACCTGCATGCCGCGCAGCTTGTCGAGCAGGTCGTCGGAGGACGTCATCGAGCTGCGCGAGTCGCGGATCACCTCGTCGTACTCGTCGCGGGTCATCTCCACGTAACCATGATCGGCCCGGATCACCGTGCCCGAGGCCATCGCCACGATGGCCGTGCCGTACGTGATGGGTGCGCCCGAGACGGCCCGGTCGTAGAAGTCGAAGCCCTCGTGGACGCCGTTGCGGTAGGCCCGTGGCGCTGCTGGCCAGTGCGCCGCCCGCGAGCTCAGCGTCGAGCCCGGTACGGGCACCACGTAGGCGCTGGGCCAGCCGGCGCGGACCGGAATCTCGGTCAACTCGCGCAGTCGCGGATAGAGACCGCTGTTGCGCACCGCGCTGTTCTGGTCGGCGTAGTGCAGCACGCCCTGGCCGGCAGCGTCGACGGCCGTGGGATCGGCTCCAGCATTCAGCAGCAGCAGCGGTACCTCCGACGTGCGCGCGTGCCGCAGCGCCAGCATCAGCGGGGTGGTTCCGTCGGCCGCGCGCCAGTCGACGTCGGCGCCGTGGGCGAGCAGGGCCTCGAGCGCGGCCGGGCTCGCGTGCTGGGCCGCGACCATCAGCGCGGTGCGGCCGTTGGCATCGACCTGGGACGGGTCGGCGCCGGCTTCGAGGGCGGCGCGAACGCCCTCCACGTCATCGCTCTCGAGCGAGATCAGCAGTGGCGGCACCGCCGGCGCCCGCGGGGTTCGATCGAAGGGGTTGGCCAGCACCCCGAACTGCCACAAGGCAGTCAGGGCAGCGAGCGCCACGAGCACCACGACGGCGACGAGTCTCAACATGCCCCCAGGCTACCGCGCAGGGACGATGAGAACGCCGAGGGATCGGCCGCGCCCGACCCGTGGAGCCCGCCCGCCGCGCCCCGTACGATGGCGCGATGCTCGACGCCGTCCGCCGTGAGATCCCCGCCCTGCTACGCATCGCCTTGCCGCTGGCGCTCGCGCAGCTGGCGTTCAACGCGATGGGGCTCGTCGACACGCTGATGGTCGGCCGGCTCGGACCCGCCGACCTGGCAGGCATCGCCCTCGGGGCGATGACCTTCTTCTTCGTCACCATCGTCGCGAGCGCGACGCTGTTCGCCGTGGCGCCCCTCGTCGCCCAGGCGACCGGCGCGGCACGGCCCGGCGACGCAGCCGAGGCGGCCCGCCACGGCGTGGTGCTGGGCATGGCGCTGATGCCGCTGGTGATGGTGCTGCTGTGGTTCACCGGCCCGCTGCTGGGCGTGCTGGGGCAAGACCCCGACACCACGGCACGTGCGACGGGCTACCTGCGCGCCGTGGTCTGGGGCGTGCCGGGCTTCATGCTCTTCGTGCCGCTGCGTTCGTTCCTCGAGGGGCGCGGTGAGACACGCCCGGTCATGGTCATCGCGTTCGCTGCGGTGGGGGTGAACGTGCTGGCGAACAATGCGCTGATGTTCGGCCGCTGGGGCTTCCCCGCGCTCGGGCTCGTCGGCACGGGCTACGCGACCTCGATCGTCTACACCCTCATGGCCCTGCTCCTGGCAGCCTTCGTCGGCTGGCACGAGCCCGGTCACCGCGTGCTGCGCTGGGCGCCGGTGCGGCGGGAGCGAATCGCCGAGGTCGCGCGGCTCGGTTGGCCGATCGCCGTCACCGTCGGCTTCGAGACGGGGCTGTTCGCCGTCACGGCCTTCTTGATGGGGCTGGTGGGACAGACCGAGTTGGCGGGTCACCAGATCGCCATCCAGAGTGCGTCGTTCACGTTCATGATCCCGCTGGCCGTCGGTGTGGCCACCTCCGCCCGGGTCGGGCACGCGGTGGGTCGCGGCGACCCGCTCGGCGTCCGCAGCGCCGGGGCCGTCGGCATCGGCCTGGCGGTCGGCTTCATGTGCTTCACCGCGTTCCTGTTCTGGACGGCGCCGCTGGTGGTGATCGGCTTCTACCTCGACCTGAACGATCCGGCGAATCGGGGCGTGATCGTGTTCGCGACGACCTTCCTGCGCATCGCCGCCCTGTTCCAGTTGGTCGACGGCCTGCAGGTGGCGGCGATCGGCGCGCTGCGCGGACTGAAGGACACCCGCGTTCCGATGCTCATCACGTTGGTGGCGTATTGGTTGGTGGGCCTGGGAGCAGGTGTCTGGCTGGCGTTCGGCGCCGGTCTCGAGGGCGCGGGACTGTGGTACGGGCTGGTCGCGGGCCTCGCGGTCGCAGCGCTGTGGCTCACACGGCGCTTCGTGAAGCTGGTGCGTCGGGTACGATGACGCCCCGGAGGACGACGTGAGCACATTCATCTCGATCTCGATCTACGCGGTGCTGGTCCTGATCGGCCTGTCGGCCGCCGCGGCCGCGCTCATCATGCTGGGCCGTTGGGTGATCGACCGCACCCACGATCCGGACGCCGAGGCCCACTGATCGAGCGTACGAGCACGAATCGTGGGCCCGGGCAGGGGTGCCCGGCACGCCGTCCCGGCTCCCGCCTGCCCTTCGTGGCGGCCGCTAGGCGAAGCAGGTGCTCCGGGATGCGGACGTGATCGAGCGCCTGCGGGCCTTGGCCGCCGGACCAGCCCCCGACCCGCGCCAGGCCGCCATCGTGTTGCGCCGGCTGTACCTGACGGTCTTCGCGGCACAGCTTCTGGTGGCGCTGCTCGTCGGCGCCGCGCTGATGGCGCTGGCTTCCGGAGCCCGCGCAGCGAGCGACCCGTTCGCCCTCGTGCTGCTGGTGCTGGCGCTGGGCCAGCTGCCCCTGGGTTGGACGCTCGGGTGTTCGGCGATCCGTGCCGGCGGCCGTCAGGCGGCGCTATCGGGCACCTTCACGGCAGCCGTGCTGCTGTCCATCCCGGTCTGGTTCGGAGTGCTGCTGCTGGTCTCCGGCCAGCACTTCGGCTACCTCCTGGGTATCGCGGCGGTGGTCGTGATCGCCTCCGCGCTCGGCCTGCCGATCACGCGGTTGGCGGCGAACGTCGTCGCCACCGTCGACCCCGACCCCGAGCACCGACCGGAGGAGCGTCCCGCATGAGCCTCGACTTCGCCTGTCCCTATCCGTCGCAACGCATGCCGCTGCTGGCGCGCAACGTGGTCGCCACCTCGCAGCCGCTCGCGGCTCAGGCGGGACTGCGCATGCTGGCGCGCGGCGGCAACGCGATCGACGCCGCGATCGCCGCGGCGGCAGTCCTCACCGTGGTCGAGCCGACCGGCAACGGCCTCGGTTCCGACGCCTTCGCGCTGGTGTGGGACGGTCACGCGCTGCACGGCCTCAACGGCTCGGGGCGCAGCCCGCGGGCGCTCACCCCGGAGCACGCCGCGGCCAGCGGCGGCATGGCTATGACCGGCTGGGGCAGCGTCACCGTGCCGGGCGCCATCTCGGCCTGGGTGGCGCTCGCCGAGCGCTTCGGCTCGCTGCCGTTCGACACGCTGCTCGCCAGCGCGATCCACTACGCCGAGGCCGGCTTCCCGGTCTCACCGCTCATCGCCCAGGGTTGGGCCGGCAGCCGTCGCCGCTTCGCCCAGCGGCGCGACTGGATGGCGGCCTTCGCCCCCGACGGGCGCGTGCCGGCGGCAGGCGAGACCTGGCGCTTCCCCGACCAGGCCCGCTCACTCGCGCGCATCGCCGAGACGCGCGGGGAGGCGTTCTACCGCGGCGAGCTGGCCGACGCCATGGTGGCGCACGCGCGCCGCGAGGGGGGCCTGCTCGACCACGGCGACCTCGCCGAGCATCGGGCCGATTGGGTGGAGCCGATCGAGACGGCCTACCGAGGCTTCGCGTTGCACGAGATCCCGCCCAACGGCCAGGGCCTCGCGGCGCTCGTCGCGCTCGGCATCTTGCGCCACAGGAGCGACCTGCACGATGGCCCGCTCGATTCGCCAGCCTGGCTGCATCTGCAGATCGAGGCGACGAAGCTCGCCTTGGCCGACGCCGAACGGTGGATCGCCGACCCCGAGCACATGCGCGAGGTGCGGGTCCACGACCTGCTCGACGACGGCTACCTGGCGTCGCGGGCCGCACTGATCGATCCGCAGCGCGCCGCCGATCCTGGCCACGGCAGTCCCAGGGCCGGCGGCACGGTCTACCTGACGGCCGCAGACGCCGAGGGACGCATGATCAGCTTCATCCAGTCCAACTACTTTGGCTTCGGCTCCGGCGTGGTGGTCCCGGGTACCGGAATCTCGCTGCAGAACCGCGGCATGGGTTTCGTGCTCACGCCAGGCCACCCGAACCGGGTCGGGGGCGGTAAGCGACCGTTCCACACGATCATCCCCGCGTTCCTGACCCAGGCGGGCCGGGCGCGCTGCAGCTTCGGCGTCATGGGCGGCCCGATGCAGGCCCAGGGGCACCTGCAGATGACCCTGCGGCTGGTCGATCACGGCCAGAACCCTCAGGCGGCCTCGGACGCGCCGCGCTGGCGCGTGGTCGCGGGGCGCCAGGTGGCGGTCGAAGCAGGCATGCCTGCGGCCACCAAGCAGGCGCTGGCGGAGCTCGGCCACGAGGTGATCGCCACGGCGCCCGAGCAGAGCTTCAGCTTCGGCGGTGCCCAGCTGATCTGGCGCGGCGACGACGGTTACGTCGCGGGATCGGACCATCGCAAGGACGGCCAGGCGGTAGGGTACTGACAGCGCGCGCAAGCGGTCCGCTCGCGGGCCGCGGGTCCCAGCACGGGCCCACGCGCCGGGAAGGAGGTCGCCCATGGCTACTGCCACGACCGGCGACACCGTCCAAGTCCACTACACCGGCCGCCTCGACGATGGCACGGTGTTCGACAGCTCCGAGGGCCGTGATCCGCTGGCGTTCACGGTGGGAGCAGGCCAGGTGGTCC
The DNA here is from genome assembly GCA_007130855.1 of Trueperaceae bacterium. Taxonomy (GTDB): domain Bacteria; phylum Deinococcota; class Deinococci; order Deinococcales; family Trueperaceae; genus CSSed10-48. Next base: position 38,387 of record SLRS01000200.1, read on the forward strand.
CGGGTTTCGAGGATGCCGTCACCGGCATGCAGGTCGGTGACAGCAAGACGGTACGACTCGGACCGGCCGATGCCTACGGCGAGCGCCGTGACGAACTGCTGCTCGAGGTCCCCAACGAGCAGCTGCCCGACGACCTCGAGCCCGAGATCGGCATGGAGCTCGCGCTGCGCGGCCAGGACGGGCAGGCGATGCCCGTGCGGGTCGCCGCGGTGGGCGAGGAAGCGATCACGCTCGATGCCAACCATCCGCTGGCCGGCAAAGCCTTGACCTTCGACGTCCAGCTCGTCGACATCGACTGATCGGCGTACGCCGAACGGCACCAGAACCGACGACCGCCGCGCGGCACCCGTGCCACGCGGCGGTCGTATCGCTGGCGCGCGGCGGTCAGTAGGTGTCGTACTTGTTGCGCGCGTCCTGCAGGAGGTGCGCCATGTCGAGCGCTTTGGACGTGCCGATCACCACGCAGTCGACCGGGTTGTCGGCGAGCGCCACCGGGATGCTGGTGATGCGCTGGAGGAACTGGTCGAGCGCCCGCAGTTGCGAGCCGCCGCCGATCAGGACGATGCCGCGCTCGATCACGTCGGAGATCAACTCGGGCGGCGCCTGCTCGAGCACCTTGCGCACGCCCACGGCGACCTTGTCGAGCGAGTCGCGCAGCGCCCCGACCACGTCCTCGGTCGACACCACGACCGTCTTGGGCATGCCGTCGATGAGGTCGCGACCCCGGACCTCCATCTCATCGGCATCGCCGCCGCTGGGCATCATGGCCGCGCCGACGGTGCGCTTGATCTCCTCGGCGGTCCGATCGCCGATCAACAGGTTGTGCTTCGCCTTGACGAAGGTCATGATGTCGCGGTCGAAGGTGTTCCCGGCGATGCGCAGCGACTCGGAGACCACGATGCCGCCCATCGACAAGACCGCGATGTCGGTGGTGCCACCGCCGACGTCGATCACCATCGTGCCGACCGGCTCCTCGATGCGGATCCCGGCGCCGATGGCGCCGGCGATGGGTTCCTCGATCAGCAGCGCCTTGCGCGCGCCGATCTCGTGCACGGCCTGCACCACCGCGCGCTTCTCGACCTCGGTGATGCCCGAGGGGATGCACACCATGATGGTGGGCCGCAGGAACCGCGCCGGCCCGATCAGGACCTTGCGGATGAACGCCTTGAGCATGATCTCGGTGAGGGTGTAGTCGGCGATGACGCCGTCGGCCATGGGACGCACTGCCATGACGTTCCCGGGCGTGCGACCGAGCATCCGGTACGCCTCCTCGCCGACCGCCTTGACGTCGGTGGTGCCCTTGACGACGGCGATCACGGCCGGCTCGCGGAGCACGACGCCCTTGCCCTTCAGATGGATGCGCACGGTGGTGGTGCCGAGGTCGACGCCGATCATGGCGCCACGCTACCACTCGCGCCGACGCGCGAGGCACAGCGCGTCGGTGCAGGTACCATGGCGCGGTGTTCGCACCATGATCACAGCGCCGACGGTGGCAGGGAAGAACCGTGGAGGGGGCTCCGCCGGGGGGGCAGAGGGACGCGGAGCGCCCTCCAGGTCGTCCTCACGCTATCCGCCTCGCGTGGCCGAGATCTGGTGCTGGAGCACGATTCGGCCTGGCCCGCGAGCCCCGTTGCAGCGCCCGTCCGGCGCCGCGGCACTTCGCCGCAGCGACGGAGCGTGGGCATGAACGGACGCGGGCCGCTCCCCCACGCCCCCCAGAGGCAGCCCTACAGCGCGCTGGCCGACGTCTACGACGCCATCATGCAGGACGTGCCATACGACGACTGGTGCGACTTCGTGCTGCTCCAGCTGGCGCTGCGGGGGTGGTCGGGCGAGCGCGTGTTGGACCTCGGCTGCGGCACCGGCCGAGCCGGTTCGCCCTACCGCCGGCGCGGCTTCGAGGTGGTGGGCGTGGATCCCTCCCCAGCGATGGTACGCGCCGCACGGCGCCGCGATCCCGCGGGCAGCTACCGCCTCGGGGATGCCCGCAGCCTGGCGCTAGGACGCCGCTTCGACCTGGTGATCGCCGTCTTCGACGTGCTCAACAACCTGACGGCCGACGGCGAGCTGGCCCTGGCGTGCGAACACGCGGCGCGGCACCTCGAGCCCGGCGGGGCGTTCGTGTTCGACGTCAACACCAGCGTCGGTCTCAGGGCCCTGTGGGAGGACGACGTGGCCGAGGGCTGGGCCGGCGATGTCTACTACCGCTGGGAGCACACCTGGAACGGGCAGACGCAGCGTGCGCGGGTGGCGGCGTACTGCCGCAGCCCGGCCGGCGCGTTCGTGGAGCATCACGAGGAGCGTCCCTTCGATCCGCCCGAGATCGAGGCCGCGCTGCGCGCGGCGGGCTTCGCGAGCGTCGAGCTGATCACGTACCCGCGTGGACGGCCCGCCGCCGACGTCGATCCGCGGGTGTGGGCGGTGGCGCTTCGCTGACGACGGCGCCGGCCGCTACGGCGCCGGCCGCTCAGGACTCGAGGCCGGCCTGCTCGCGCACCACCCGGGCGATGGCGCTCACGTCCTCGTCGCCGAACCCGCGCTTGATCAGGCCCGTCTCGAGTTGGGCGACGTAGGCGGCTACCGGCAGCGGCACCCCGAGCGCGGCGGCGGTATCGAGCGCGATGCCGAGGTCCTTGCGGTGGAGTCGCACCCGGAAGCCGAGTGGGTAGGTGTTGCGGAGCATGTTCGGGCCGCGGTTGGTCAGGCCCCAGGAGCCTGCGGCGCCGCCCGACACGGCGCGGTGTGCCGCCTCCACGTCGATGCCGGCCGCCAGCCCGAGCGCGAGACCCTCGGCGACGGCGGCGTAGGTACCGGCCACGATCACCTGGTTCATGGCCTTGGCGACCTGACCGGCACCGCTCGGGCCGACGTAGGTGACGGTCTTGCCGAGTACCTCGAGGAGCGGCCGCACGCGCTCGAGGGCGGCCTCCTCGCCACCGACCATGATCGACAGCGTGCCCTGCTGGGCCCCCTCGCTGCCGCCCGACACCGGTGCATCGAGCAGCGAGACGTGCTGCTCCGCCAGGCGTGCGTGCATGGAGCGCACGGCCTCGGGCCCGATGGTGCTCATCTCCAGCACCACCGCGCCGGGTTCGAGGCCGGCGGCGGCGCCGTCCTCGCCGAACAGGACGGCCTCCACGTCGGGCGTGTCCGACACCATGGTGCACAACACCTCGGCGGCGCGGGCCGCTTCGCGGGGCGTGGCGGCGCGCCCGGCACCGCGTGCGGCGAGCGGCTCCTCGCGCGCACGCGTGCGATTGTGGACGGTGACGGCGTGGCCGGCGTCGAGCAGGCGCGCCGCCATGGGTTCACCCATGGTTCCGAGTCCGATGAAACCGATGCGCATGGTCTCCCTCTCATCCCCGCCGTGCAGGGCCGGCCGTGCGGCCAGTCTACCCGGCGCCCGACGAGGCGTCGGCCGAGCCGCTCAGTCGTCCGAGCGCCAGAGCGGACCGGCACGCGCGGCGACGCGCCGGGCGACGGCCATGGCGTGCGCGGCGGCGCGCTCGGTGGTGATCGGGTCGAGATCGGGCAGGGTGGCTTCGGAGAGGTGGGTCGGCAGCCGCACGCCCAGTCGCTCGCCCCAACTCGTGCGCCAACGCTCGGGCAGCTCGTCGGGCAACTCGCGCTCCGCCAGCCGTGCCCAGAGGCGGGCCCAGGCCCGCGGCACGGTGCGCCAGGCGTCGTACCCGCCGCCACCGGTGACCACCATCCGCCCGTCGCAGCAGCGCTCGGCCAGCTCGATCACACGCGCGAAGACGGCGTCGAGCCCGGCGCCAGTGAGGGCGAGTTGCGTCAACGGATCGCGCCAGTGTGCGTCGGCGCCGGCCTGCAGCACCACCACGTCGGGATCGAAGGAGGCGAGCGCCGCGGGGACCAAGGCGTCGAAGGCCGCCAGGTAGCCGGCGTCGTCCGTGTACGGGTCGAGCGGCAGGTTGACGCTGTAGCCGCGGCCGGCACCGGCGCCGATCTCGTCCTCGGCGCCGGTGCCGGGGAAGAGCGTACGGCCGCTCTGGTGCACGCTGACCGTGAGCACGTCGTCGCGCTCCCAGAACAGCGCCTGCACGCCATCGCCGTGGTGGGCATCGACGTCGACGTAGGCCACGCGCAGCCCGTGGCGCTGCGTCAAGTGCTCGATCGCGAGCGCCAGATCGTTGATCAGGCAGAAGCCCGAGGCGCGTGCGCGGTGCGCGTGGTGGAGGCCGCCGCTCAGGTGGAGCACGCGCGTCGCTGCGCCAGTCGCGACGAGCTCGGCGGCGCTGACCGTGGCGTCGCCAGCCCTCAGGGCCACCTTGTGCATGCCTGGCACGATCGGGCAGTCGCCGGTGCCGAGGCCGAAGTAGCGCGCGTCCTCGTCCGCCTGGTCGCGTCCCGCCCGGATCAAGGCAGCCAGATAGGCAGGGTCGTGTACGGCGGTCAGCAGCCGCTCGTCGATCGCCTCGACGCCGCTGACGTCGTCCTCGCGCAATGCACCGGTCGCCTCGAGCAAGGCGCGCGTCAGCGTGCCTCGTTC
>SLRS01000230.1 GCA_007130855.1 Trueperaceae bacterium
CCTCGCCCTGCTGCTCGGCGACCCGGCACTCGAACGCGAGGCGCTGCGCGCGGCGGAGGTCCGTGGCCTGGGCGGGGTGCGCAGTCGCACCGGCCTGCTGCGCGAGGCGCTGACGAGGCGCGGCGCGCCGGCGCGCGGGTGAGCGGGCAGCGGCGGCGGTGGGGTGGCACGCGCAACGTCTCGCAGGCGACGAGCGTCAGATACCTTACCTGCTGCACGCCGCCGCTGGTGTTGACTGACGCCATGGATTGGGAACTGCCCGTCATCGCGTTGCGCACGCAGGTCGTGCTGCCTCGCACCCTCGAGAACGTGGACGTCGGCCGCCCGAAGTCGAAGCGCGCGCTCGAGGAGGCCCAGGCTGGTGACAACCGCGTCCTCTTGGTGGTCCAGCGCGAGCCACGGGTGGACGACCCAGGCCCCGACGACCTCTTCGCCGTAGGAACGCTGTGCGTGGTCAAGCAGGTCATCCGACTCCCCGACGACACCCTCCAGGTGCTGGTCGAGGGGCGCGAGCGCGCCCGCATCGACGACTACCTGCCCGGCGCCACGCTGCGCGCGCGCGTCACCACCATCCCCGAGTCGACGACCGGACGCTCCAGCTCCGAGGTCGCCGCGGTGGTCGACCAGGTCAAGAGCGTCTTCGGCGATTACGCGCAGCAGAACAAGAACCTGCGGCTCGACTCGTTCCACCTCGAAAACCTCAAGAGCCTCAAGGAGCCCGGGCCGCTGGCCGACGTGATCGCCAAGTACGCCACCTGGGAGCCGGCCGACAAGCAGGCCGTACTGGAGGAGGCGAACGCGGTGGCGCGCCTCGAGCTGGTACTCGGCTACCTGTCGCGCGACCTCGAGCGCTTCGACACCGAGAAGCAGATCAGCGCCCGCGTCAAGCAGCAGATGGACGCCAACCAGCGCGAGTACTACCTGCGCGAGCAGATGAAGGCGATCCAGCGCGAGCTCGGCAGCGACGACGCCTCCGAAGCCGAGGAGTTGCGGACCCGGGTCGAGGAGAAGAATCTCCCCGAGCACGCCAAGGAGCGCGCGATCAAGGAGATCGAGCGGCTCGAGAAGATGGCGGGCGGCTCGCCCGAGGCGACGGTCGTGCGCACCTACCTCGACGTGCTGCTCGACCTGCCATGGAGCGAGATCGACGACGAGACGCTCGACATCGCCCACACCCACACGGTGCTCGACGAGGACCATCACGCGCTCGACGAGCCCAAGGAGCGCATCCTGGAGTTCCTGGCGGTGCGTCAGCTCACCAAGGACCGCGAGGGCGCCGACTACAAGTCACCCATCTTGTGCCTGGTGGGCCCCCCTGGCGTGGGCAAGACCTCGCTGGGCAAGTCGATCGCCCGCAGTATGGGGCGAGCGTTCGTGCGCATGAGCCTGGGTGGGGTGCGCGACGAGGCCGAGATCCGCGGCCACCGCCGCACCTACATCGGCTCCTTGCCGGGGCGCATCATCCAGGGCATGAAGACGGCCGGCAAGGTGAACCCGGTGTTCCTGCTCGACGAGGTCGACAAGATGACCGCCGACTTCCGCGGCGACCCCTCCTCGGCGCTGCTCGAGGTGCTCGACCCGGAGCAGAACGACACCTTCGCCGACCACTACCTGGAGATCCCCTACGACCTCTCGAAGGTGATGTTCGTCACCACCGCCAACACCGTGTCGACCATCCCGCGCGCGCTGCTCGACCGCATGGAGCTGATCCAGATCCCCGGCTACACGCTCGACGAGAAGCTGGCGATCGCACGCCGCTACCGCATCCCCCGGCAAGTCGCCGACCACGGTCTCGAGGACCGCGTGAGCATCAGCGACGACGCCATCCGGCGGATCGTCACCGAGTACACCCGCGAGGCGGGCGTGCGCACGATGGACCGGCTCATCGCCAAGGTCGCGCGCAAGACCGCCAAGGCCTATCTCGAGGAGCCCTGGGAGCACGCCCGCCGGGTGGACGCCGAGCGCGTGCGCGAGTTGCTCGGCGTGCCGCCTTACCGTGAGGAGGCGGCCGAGAAGGAGCCGCAGATCGGCCTCACCCACGGTCTCGCCTGGACCTCGGTCGGTGGCGTGACGCTCGACATCGAGGTGGTGTCGGTCCCCGGCAAGGGCAAGGTGACGCTCACCGGTCAGCTCGGCGAGGTGATGAAGGAGAGCGCCCAGGCGGCCATCGCCTACCTGCGCAACCATGCCGCCGACTACGGCCTCCCCGCCGACTTCCACGAGACGCGCGATCTGCACGTGCACGTCCTCGAGGGCGCGACCCCCAAGGACGGACCCTCGGCCGGCATCGCCATCGCGACGGCCGTGGTGAGCGCGCTGACCGGGCGACCGGTGCGCGGCGACGTGGCCCTGACCGGCGAGATCACGCTGCGGGGCCGGGTGCTGGCCATCGGCGGCGTCAAGGAGAAGCTGCTCGCGGCGCACCAGGCGGGCATCAGCAGGGTGATCCTGCCCGAGGCCAACGAGGCCAACCTCGAGGACGTCCCGCCCGAGATCCTCGCCGAACTGAAGGTCACGACGGTGAAGAGCTTCGCCGAGGTGCTCGAGTTGATGCTCGCCAGCGACGACTCGCCGGTCTACGAGCCACCACCGACGACCGAGGAGCGCGCCACGCAGCCGCCTCGCACGAGCAGCCAGTCGCTGGCCTCGTCGCCGTCCTGAGCTTCCTGAGCTTCCTGAGCTTCCTGAGGTCCTGAGGACCTCCGAGTCCAAGGTCCTGAGGATGTCCGAGGACCTGCGCCCTGACGGGCGGCGCCCGTCAGGGCGCGTCCAGACCGACACCGATCAAGCCGCGGTGCTGCAGCGCGTGCAGCCGCGCGTAGCGTCCGGCGCGCGCCAGCAGGCTGGCGTGGTCGCCCTGCTCCACCACCTTGCCCGCCTCCAGCACGGCGATGTCGTCCGCCTCGCGCACGGTGGCCAGCCGGTGGGCGATCACCAACGTGGTGACCGCACCGTCGGCCAGGCGTCCCGCGAGCGCCTCTTGGACCAGCGCTTCGGCCTCGGCGTCGAGGTGCGAGGTCGCCTCGTCGAGCACCAGGACCCTGGCCCCGCGCAGCAAGGCGCGGGCGATCGCGAGCCGCTGGCGCTGCCCGCCGGAGAGCTTCACGCCGCGCTCGCCGACCTCGGTGTGCACCCCTCGGGGCAGCTCGCTCACGAAGGTCCAGGCGCCGGCCGACACCAAGGCCCGCCGGGCGGCGGCCTCGTCGCGCTCGAGGCTGCCGTAACGCACGTTGTCGAGCACGCTGCCCGAGAACACCGTGGGCTCTTGCGGCACCAGCGCGATCGCCCGGCGCAGGGCGTGCAGGTCGAGTTCGCGCAGGTCGACACCGCCGAGACTGATGGCGCCGGCCTCGGGATCGTAGAGCCGCTGCACCAGCCGCGTGACGGTGCTCTTGCCGCCGCCGGAGGCACCCACGAGCGCGACGGTGCGGCCGGCGGGGACGTGGAGGTCGAGGCCGTCGAGCGCCGGGCGTTCGGCGCCCGGGTAGCGGAAGCGCACGCCGCGCAGCGTCAGGCCGGTGCCCTCGGGCAGCGCCCGCGTGCCGCTCGGCTCACTGGGCATGGTGATCAGCTCGTCGAGCCGTTCGAGCGCGGCCACACCGGCCTGCAGCTGGTTGTTGAAGTTCAGCACGAACACCACCGGGCCCATCAACTGGTTCAGGTAGAGCAGGAACGCCACCAGCACGCCGGTGGTCAACTCCGGACCGGGCAGGCGCGCGAGCGTGTCGCCGGCGGCGCCGGAGACCGCGATGCCGCCCAGTACCAGTAACGTGCCGCCGCCGAGGCCACTCGCCAGACCGATGCCGCCTTGCATCAGACCCAGATGGCGGCGCCGCTCGAGGTTCAGGCGCCGGTAGGCGCGCGACTCGGCGCCGAAGTGCTCGGCCTCCTGCGCCTCGGCCGTGAATCCCTTGACGGTGGCGATGTGGCCGATCGCCTCGGTGGCGACCGCGGTCATGTCGCCGACCTTGGCGCGCACGGCGCGCGCGAGCCGCCGCAACGGCTCCTGGAAGACGAGCGTCACCACGCTCATCGCCACCACCACCAGCACCGCCACGAGCGCCAGCGGCCAGTGCATCACGAACATCAGCGTCAGCACCACGAGGATGCTGAACAGCTGCCCCACGATGCGCGAGGCGCCGGCTTGGATCATCGCCTCGAGCGCGTTGACGTCGCCCACCACGCGCGACACCAGCGAGCCCGAGCGCTCGCGCGTGAAGCGCGCCAGCGGCAGCGTCAGCAGCTTCGCGTAGGTGCTCCGGCGGATGTCGTCGACCACGCGCTGCGTGAACGCGAACGAGACCAGCATGCCGGCGTAGTCGAGTGCCTCGCGCACCAGGTAGTACGCGACGAGCGCCACGGCCAACCAGGCGAACAGGCGCAGATCGGCCGCCGGGATGGCGACGTCGAGCACGTAGCGCGCGAACTGCGGCGCCACCTGGTTCACCGCGGCCGCGACCGCGATCAGCAGCGACACGCCGACCACCTGGGCCCGGTAGGGCTCGAGCAGCGCCAGCAGGCGCGGCAGGGCCCGCGCGACCGCGCGCGTGGGGGCCGCGTCGCCCGTCGCGCCGACGTCGCCGATGCCGCCGGCGTTCACACGCGCCCCCGCGCCAAGACGGCGTTGCCGCGCCAACGCGCGGCGCCGACTCCGGCC
>SLRS01000027.1 GCA_007130855.1 Trueperaceae bacterium
CGGGTCGGGCGGCGCGCCCTGCCGCGCGGGCGGCGCGCTGGCCGGTCCACCCCTGCGTCACTCGCCCGTCAGGGCGAACTGCTCGGCCGAGTAGCTCGTCGGCAGGGTCGCGTCGATGGCCTCCACGAAGCGGAAGCGGACGTCCTGGCGAATGCGGTCGGTCTCGAGCCGGATCCCGGCCGCCTCGTCGACCGCCACCGCCGGCGCGCCGATCACTTCCGCCACCTCTTCGTCGTCGTCGTAGAACACGACCTCGCCTCGACTGGTGATGGGGCCGTCGACCACGACGACCGCGCCGCTGGCGAAGAGGGCCTTCAGGTCGGTCAGGACGCGGATCTCGTCGGCCTCGATGGTGAGCGGCCCGTCGTCGCTCGAGCGCGTCACGCGTGCGCGGGCGTCGTCCGAGGTCAGCTGACCCAAGTCACGCGCCTCCTCGAACAGCAAGCGTTGGGCCTCGGCCGTTTGATCGCCGTTCACCAGCAACACCTGCCCCTCGGAGATGCTGACGTCGGTGTCGACGTCGAAGGTGACGGTGTCCGCGGTGATGAGCACCTCGTCCTCGCCCTCGGCGGCCGGCGCGATCACCACCCTGGCCCCTCCGATGAGCACGCCGAGCCCGGTCGCCTCGTCGTAGGCCAGGCGCTCGCCGGTTGCCACGAGCCGCCCGCGACTGACGCTGACGCCGCCCTCGAAGTCGGCCTTACGCTGCCCCTGCGCCTGTGACAGCAGCACCTCGTCGGGGCCGCGCAACGCCGCGCGCGGCGCACGGATGGTGAGTGTGGAGACCGTTGCGACGATGCCCTCGGGATCGGGATGCTCGTAGAAGATCGGGCCGAAGCGCAAGTTGCCGCGCTGTGTGCCGCCGGACGAGTCGATCGTGATGATGCGGCGCTCGAGTACCTCGCTCGGTGGCGCCGAACCCTCACTCTCCTGGGCCCAGGAGGGCGAGCCGGCGAGGACGACGAGGAGCGCGATCAGGCACCAGGCGGGCAGGCGGACCCTTGGCAGCCGGGCGGCAAGGCGCTGATGACGGGGCGAACGGTACGTCGGGTTCACGGTTGGTCCTCTCGCTGCGGCGATCCGTCGGCGCGGCCGCGCTCCGCCTCGAACGTGGCGTAGCCGACCGTGCCGGGCCCGCCGGCTTCGAATTCGGTGAAGTCGAACGCGATGCGCATGTCCTCGTAGACGCCGTCGAGGCCGTCGCCGGTGATCGTCGCGCGCGGCACCGCGAAGCGCGCGGCGCGCTGGTCGATATGGACCTGGCGCCCGTCACGGCCCTCCATGTCGAGTTCCAGGCCATCGGCCTGCAGCACGGCGCGCAGATGGTCGCCGCGCAGGTCGTCGTTGCGGTCGATGACCACCTCGGCACCCGCGAGGGTGAAGTCGATGAGGCCCCCTTCGCTGCGCGCGCCGTCGCGCAGGTCGAACAAGGTGGTGGTCTCGGTCAGCGGGTCGAATGCGGCTTCTGGGACGGCGAACGTCCAGACGGCGTCTGGGTCGGCCTCCGGGTAGAGCGTCAGCTTGGCATCGAACAGACGGATGCTGGCGTCCGGCGCCTCGGCGCGCCGGTCGGGCAGCAGCGCCAGGACGCCGAGCAAGACGAGCACGGTGGTAAGTGCGACGAGCGCCCAACGAAACACCCGTACACGATACCAACCGCGTCGTGAAACGCCGATGACGCGGGCGCCAAGGGACGCTCACGAGGCACCGCGAGGACCGAGGCGCGCGCTCGCGACGGGCGACCTGACGGGCGCGGCGGCGTTCCGTCAACTGCACGACGGACGCGAGGAGCGCCGAGCGAGGATGATCGGTCTCTCGACGACCCTTTCTCAGGAGGTCCTCATGGCCCGACCCAACCGTGCGCTCGTCCTCGCTTCCGCAACGCTCGTCGGCCTCACCCTCACGCTGGTGGTGTCGCAAGGCATGATGGGCGCCGAACGCCCGCACTACGCCGACTGGACTCGCCTCAACCCGCAGAAGAACTTCATCCGGAGCGCCCACCCCGAGGCCAAGGACGTCTACGTCAACGCGGCCGGCGCCGACGCCGCGCTGACGCGCTCGTTCCCCTTCCCCGCCGGCTCCGAACTGGTGAAGGAGAGCATCGACACCGACACGCTGGAGGTGTTCGTCATCACGGCCATGCGCAAGGTCCCGGGCTTCGATCCCGACAACGGCGACTGGGAGTACGGGATGTTCGAGCGCGGCGACGATGGGGCCTTCTCGGGCATGTGGGCCGACGTCGGCTCCGAGATGCACCAGATGTGCGTGAGCTGTCACACCAACGCGGCCGCCAACGACTTCGTGTTCCTCAGTTACGCCGGCGACTGAGCAGGGCTCGCGATCAGGGTTGCGAGCGCCTCGGCGCTCGTCACGACCAGCGGCGAAGCGCAGCGAGCGCTTCGCCGCCTCCGCTCATACCGTGGCAGGCGATCCGCGGCGCAGCTGCTGCCGGGGCCCGCGCACCATGTCACTCGAACAGGATCGAGACCACCCGGAACCGCCGCGAGCCGAGCGCCACCTCGTCGCCGGCGCGGCGACCGAGCAGCTGTTGGCCCAGGGGCGATTCATCGGAGATGCGGTTCTCGAGCACGTCGGCCTCGAGCGAGCCGACGAGGTGGAACACGTGCCGTGAGCCCGACTCGTCCTCGACGTGCAGGCTGGCACCGAGCGTGGCGGGGGCGTCGGCTTCGTTGGCATGCTCGACCACGACGGCTCGCGCGACGACCTCCTCGAGGTCGGCGATGCGCGCCTCGTTGGCGCTCTGGAGCATGCGCGCCTCGTCGTAGGCGGCGTTCTCACGAAGATCGCCGTCGGCGAGTGCGGCACCCATGTATTCGGTGAGCTCCTGACGCTTCTCGTCCTTGAGGTAGCGCAGCTCTTCTTTCAGCTTCTCCAGGCCTTTGGCGGTCAAGTTGATCGGCTTCCGTTCGGACACGTGATCACCTCAGCGCGGCGGGCTTCGGCCGCGGCGGCATTCATGGAGTATACCGATGCGTTCAACGGTGCTCCGGTAGCGTCGCTCCGGTAGCATCGACGCATGCTACGCCGTCGCCGCCCTGCAGCGACCACGCGCCGCCCCGCCTGGCCGCTGATCACGCTCGTTGCCCTGCTGACGCTGGCCGCCCTCGCCTTCGCGCTGGGCGCCGTGATCACCGCTCGACTCACACTGCCCGAGCGCCGTCTCGACGCGGGCGTGACGCCCGCCGTGCTCGGTGGCTCCTATGAGGATCTGGCGCTGCGCTCGGCCGACGACCGGGCCGTCCTGGCGGCCTGGCTCCTGGGCGTGCCGGCATCGGACGTCGGCGTGGTGCTCGTCCACGGCAAGGACGGCAGCAGGAGCACCACCTGGGGTGACGGCTTCGTGCGCTTGGCCGTGGCGCTGCAAGACGCCGGTTACCAGGTGGTCATGCTCGACCTGCGCGGTCACGGCGCCTCGGGAGCCGGGAGCTACGCCTTCGGTTTCCTCGAGCGCTTCGATGTGATCGCCGCCGTCGAGCACCTCGTGGAGGAGCGCGGCGTGCGGCCGGGGCAGGTGGGCGTGCTCGGCGTATCGCTGGGCGGCGCGAGTGCGATCTACGCGGCCGCGATCGACCCCCGCATCGGGGCGGTGTGGTCGGACTCGGCTTATGCCGACATCTACCCGATCATCGAGCAGGAGTGGCCGGCGGCCAGTGGACTGCCGCTCGCGGTGCTGCCGCTGGTTCGCTGGACGCACCGTCTGCTGCGCGGCTTCGATCTCGTTTCGGTGCGGCCGGTGGACGAGGTGCCCTTCCTCGAACCGCGGCCGCTGATGCTGGTCCATGGCAGCGCCGACGTGTTGGTGCCGGTGGCGCACGCGACGATCCTGTCGGCGGCGGCGCCGTGGTCCGGGGTGTGGCTACTCGATGGGGTCGGCCATGCCGGGGCGTACGGACACGATCCGGCGCTCTACACGCTCCGGGTGAACGAGTTCTTCGACGGGGCGCTGCGCGTTCGGCTGGCGGTGGGGGAGTGAGGGCAGCTCAGCGGACGCCAGGTGGGAGCTGGGCTGGGGTCGAAGCCGCGGTGCCCGCTCCGAGGCCACTTCCAGCGGCCCTGGTGACAGGCGTCGGCTCGGTACCACGAGGCGTTGCGCCGCGCGGCAGCAGCGTCTACCATCCGCCATGAGGCGAGACCGGATCGTTCCTTGCTTGTGGTTCGACGACCAGGCCGAAGCAGCGGCCGCCTTCTACGCGGCTACTCTGCCCGACGCGCGGGTGGGCGAGGTCGCGCGCTACCCCTCTGCCGGGCCGAATCCGAGCGGCAAGCCGCCCGGCAGCGTGATGAGCGTCGACTTCACCGTCGCCGGGCAGGGCTTCGTTGCCCTGAACGGCGGGCCCGCCTTCGAGCGCAACCCCAGCATCTCGTTCTTCGTGTCGCTGCCGAGCGCGCCACAGGTCGATCGCCTCTGCCAGGCGTTGCTCGACGGTGGCACGGCGCTCATGCCGCTCGACGCGTACCCCTGGAGCGAGCGCTACGGCTGGGTGATGGACAGCTTCGGCGTCTCGTGGCAGGTCATGGCCGCACCAGGCGTCGATCGGGCCAAGGTCACGCCGTCGCTGATGTTCACCGGTGCGAACCATGGCCGAGCCCGCGAGGCCATCGAGGTCTACGTGGCGGCGTTCCCGGAGGCGCGGGTCGGGGGCATCGAGGTCTACTCGGGCGACGAAGGGCCGGCCGGCACCGTCAAGTACGGCAGCTTCACGCTCGATGGCCAGCCCATGGTGGCGATGGACAGCCACGGCGACCACCGCTTCACGTTCAACGAGGGCATCTCGTTGCAGGTCATGTGTGCCGATCAGGACGAGGTGGACCAGTTCTGGCAGAGGCTCGCCGCGGGCGGCGAGGAGGGCCGCTGCGGGTGGCTGAAGGACCGCTTCGGGCTGTCGTGGCAGATCGTGCCGGAGACGCTGACCGAGTGGCTGGCGCACCCCGATCCCGGCGCCCGCGACCGTGCCTTCGAGGCGATGCTCGGTATGGGCAAGCTCGACATCGCGGAGCTGCGGCGGGCGTTGGCCGGGGGCTGATCCGAGCGCCCACGCTCCACGAGTTCAGGGACCGCACTCCGGGAGCTGCTCGACGAACGCCACCGCGGCCGGTGGACCGTGCTCGATGGGCCAAGCCATCGGGATGGTGATGCGCCCGACGTCGGGAATCGTGGCGACGACGCTGCCCGACACCGTCCCCCCTTCGCTCCCGAGCAGCCAGGTGCCGTCGCGTTCGTGCAGCACCGCCTCGAACGACCAGTTGCCCACGAAGTCGACCGCACCACCGACGTCTGGGAGGATGAGCGTGCCGGACATCGCCCACGACGCGGCCGTCCGCGCACCTGGCTCGGGGGCGGCCGGAAAGGTGAACTGGCCGCTCCCGTGCAGCGTGCCGCGCACCTCTGGAAGGTCGAAGGTGAGGCTCGACGTGCCGCTCCAATCGCCGCCGAGTCCGTCGCAGCTATGGCTGCGGCCATGGGCCACGACGCCGGCGCCGGCCTCGGTGTGTTCGACCACGACGTCGCCGCCGACGGTGACGGGCACCAGCGTATCGCCGTCAGCCAAGGCGGTTACCCCTTCGGGGCGCTCGAAAGGGTAGATCAGGTAGATCGTGGCGTCGCCGGAACGGTCTGACACGTACGTGATCGCGCCGGCGCCGGCGGCGTCGCTCTCGACCCAGCGTCGATCGACGTCGCCCACGCCGCGCAGATCGACCTGCACGGTACGCTCGGCGAGGACGAAGTCGTCGCAGTCGCGCAGCTCGAAACGGAGCGCGCCCCTCTGCTCGACGGCGAGCACGAGCGCGGTCGGTGCGGCGTGGAACGAGGCGTAGATCGCGACGTTCGGCTCGCTGCTGCGAATGGCGCGCTGGTGGACGCGGATCAACTCGCGCATCGGGGTCAGGGCCGCCGTGACCTCAGCGGCGAGCTCGTGGTCGAGGTCGCTGGGGTCACGGCCGGTCGGATCGGCGCTCGCGCTCGCGTGCGCCACCGGCCTGCCCCGCGGGTCGGTCAGCGTGAGCGCCACCCCCCGGAGTTCGGCGTCGGGAGCGCTCTGCTGGGCGCTCAGGAGGTACTCGTCGCCACGCAGACTGCGCTCCGCGATGGCGGGATGCAAGGAGCTCAGGAAACGGACACCAGCGGCGTTCGCGTTCGAGACGCCGTTCAGCGCAAGGGTCTCGAGCCACGCCTCGGTTCCGTAGGAAGGGATGAAGACGCTCGGCGCGGGGCAGCTCTCGGCGAGGCTCGTCGCCGGCGCAGTGAGCGCGACGAGCGCGGCAGCCAGGAGCAACATGCGCGAGGTGGGACGGTGGACGAGGACGCGCCGGAGTCTTACGAGCATGGCTCTCCCTCGCGCGCGCGGAGCGCTGCGCCCGGCCGACAGCCACGGTCGTTCGCCTGCCATCCTAGCAGCCGCGGCGCGTGACGGGCGGGGCGCAGCCGGAGCGCTGCGGCTCTGCCTCGTCGATGGGATGATGGGACGCATGCCCGACGAACCGCCCATGTCGGCGAAGGACGCCCGCGTACTCTACGATCTGCTGGACCGTGCTGGCATCGAAGTCTGGATCGACGGTGGCTGGGCGGTGGACGCCCTCCTCGGCGAGCCGACCCGCCGGCACGCCGATCTCGACGTGGCGCTGGAGACGAAGTCGGTCGGTCGCCTGCACGAGGTCCTGGCCGAGCGCGGCTTCCGCGAGCGCTGGCGCGACGACAGCAGTCCCTGGAACTTCGTGCTGGGCAACCCGCGGGGCCTCGAGGTCGACGTTCACGCCTTCACCTTCGACGGCCAAGGCGACGGCGTCTACGGGCCGCCCGAGAACGGCGAGCGCTATCCGGCCGACGCGCTCACCGGCGAGGGCGTCATCGACGGCCGACGCGTGCGCTGCATCGCGCCGCTATGGCTGGTCCGCTTCCACGTGGGTTACGAGATCGGGGAGAAGGACGTGCACGACGTCACGGCGTTGTGCGAGCGCTACCGGATCGAACTGCCCGAGGCATACCGCGGCGCGAACGACAGGGCGCCGACTGGAGCGCGCCGATCGACTCCGCATCGCGCTTGGTCACGGGGCCCTCGGGCTAGTTGAGCTCCGCGCGCAACGGCTCGAAGAACTGCCGCCACGCCTGGGCCCCGGCGCTGGGGCCGACCTGGACCCGTACCATCGCCGGCGGGATGCGCACCGCCGTGGTCCGGGGCGACGGCGCGCCGAACGCCAGCAGCCCGACCACGACGGCGGCGACGAGCCGCCGTTGCATCACCTCGAGGACGTCGTCCAGCATCGCGCCTCCCGTTCGCAGGGTACGCGATGGCGCCGCGCTCGGTGGTACTGGGCAGTCCCTGGCATGCCGCCGCGCGCCGGCGCACACGCAGCCGCGAGCCCGACCGTCTACGATGTGCAGCGGAGGTGACCGTCGTGGCCACGGAGGCGTGGCGCTGGCCGGCCGAACTCGCCCCCGTCGAAGGTGTCGGCGGGTTCGACGCGTCGGCCACGTCGACATGACGAGCGAGGTGCTCGCTCGCCTGCGCGGCCTCTGTCTGGCACTGCCCGAGGTCGAGGAGCGACTCAGTCATGGCGAGCCCGCCTGGTTCGTGCGCGGCAAGCGGCTGTTCGTCACCTTCGCGGAGCGGCATCACGACGACCGGGTGGCCTGCTGGTGTGCGGCGCCGCCGGGGGCGCAAGAGGCGTTGGTCGCGCACCAGCCGGAGCGCTTCTTCCGACCACCGTACGTCGGGCAGCGCGGCTGGTTGGGCATATACCTCGACGTGCCGGTCGCGTGGGACGAGGTCGAGGAACTGGTGCGGGACGCCTACCTGGCGGTGGCGCCGAAGCGCCTCGCCGACGCGCTCACACGACCCGCTCTTGCGGAGCGTCCCGGCGACCCATGACCCGGCTTCGGCCTACGATGGACGCGACCATGGAGCCCGTGTACTTCCCCTCGCCCACCGCGTTTCGCGCGTGGCTCGAAGCGCACCACGCCGGCGCCGACGCATTGTGGGTCGGCTACTACAAGAAGGGTACCGGCATGCCCTCGATGACGTGGCCGGAGTCGGTCGACGAGGCGCTCTGCTTCGGTTGGATCGACGGTCTCCGCCGGAGCGTGGATGCCGAGCGCTACGCGATCCGCTTCACGCCGCGCCGCCGGGGCAGCAACTGGAGCCAGGTGAACCTGGGCCGAGTGGAGGCCTTGCTGGCTGAGGGCCGGATGCGGCCGGCCGGGCTGGCGGCGTACGAGGGACGCAAGCCCGATGCGGCGGGGTACACGCTCGCTGAGCGGCCGCACGAGCTGCCCGAGGCATACGCGGATGCCTTCCGCGAGCGCGACGAGGCGGCGTGGGACTTCTTCGCGGCGCAGTCGGCCTCGTACCGCCGCACCGCGATCGGCTGGATCCTCGAGGCGAAGCGCGAGGAGACGCGCTTGCGGCGGCTCGAGCAGGTCGTCGAGGCGTCGGCGGCGGGGCGGCGCTGGATCCAGGGGGCACCGAAGGGCATGACGCGCTGATGGAGGGCGGCGACACGCCCCCCGCGCTTCGAGGTGCAGGTCGAGACCGTGGCCCGCGCGCTGCCGGACGTTCGCGTGGAGACGCTGGCGGGGCAAGGGCACAGCGGCGACATCTTCGCGCCGGAGGCTGTAGCCGAGGTGCTGCTGGGGTTCTTGCGCGAGCACACGTGAGGGTGGCGAGGTCACCCGTGCGCTATCGGCGCGCGACCGCTCGTCGCCGCAGCGACGTGTGCCTCGCCGGATCGAGCAAGCGCAGGTCGATGCCGGGTGGTTCGCCCGCGATCAGCTTCGCGACCAACCGCCCGGTGACCGGGCCGAGGCTGAGTCCCATCATGGCGTGACCGGTCGCGACCACCACCCGCGGGTGACGCGGGGTGCGCCCCAAGTACGGCAGACCGTCGGGACTGACGGGTCGGAACCCCGCCCACGTCGTGGCGGCGTCGAGTTCGGCACGCGCCAGCCGCGGGAAGTAGCGCTGCGCGGACCGCTTGATGCCGTCGATGCGCGCGGGTGCCAGCCGGGGATCGAAGCCGGCGAGCTCCATCGTGCCGCCGATGCGGAAGCGCCCGCCCACCAGCGTGGCCGACGCCCGCGCCTCGACCAGGATCGCGGCCGTACGCAGGAACTGGCTCGGGCGCTCGATCGTGAGC
Organism: Trueperaceae bacterium; assembly: GCA_007130855.1. GTDB lineage: Bacteria > Deinococcota > Deinococci > Deinococcales > Trueperaceae > CSSed10-48. The sequence continues at coordinate 9,154 of SLRS01000027.1, forward strand.
GCGTAGCCCTTGCCGGGTTGCAGCAGCAGCCGTAGCCCGAGCTGGCGGCCGAGCGCCACCGACCAGCTGCCGCCCGCCAGGACCAACGCATCGCCGCGCAGCGTGGGCGCCGTCTCGGGCGCGCGTGTGCCGTCGGCGTCAGCCGCGCGCAGCGTCGCCGTCACCGCGCCGCCACGTTCGCGCACCGCGACCACCTCGGTCCCGACGATGAAGCGCACCCCGTCGGCCGCGAGGTGCGCCCGCAGCGCCCGCATGAGCGCCGCGGGGTCGAGGTGGGCGTCCTCGGCCACGTGCACCGCGCCGACGACGTCGAGCTCCACGTCGGGCTCCAAAGCACGCAGCGCCGCGGCATCGAGGGTCTGCGCGGTGAGGCCCAGGTCGCGCGCCAGCGCTGCCGTCGCGACCTCCTCCTCGAGGCCGGACTCCGTGCGGCACAGCATCAGCAGACCTCGCGGGGTGAAGCCGACGTCGATGCCCAACTCGGCGACGAGTTCGTCGTAGAGGCGCCGGCTCACCAGGTTGAGTTGGAGCAGCAGCGGCGCCGCGCGCTGCACCTGCTCGGCGGTCGCGCTACGCCAGAAGCGCCAGCCCCATTGCAGCAACGCCAGCGACGCCCGCGGCCGCACGTAGAAGGGGCCCGTCGGGTCGAGCATCCAGCGCAGCGCCTGCCCGACCACGCCCGGCGCGGCGAGCGGCACGAAATGGCTGGGCACGATGATGCCGGCGTTCCCGTGGGAGGCCGCCGCGTGGCCCTCAGGATCGCGCTCGACGACCGTCAGGTCGAACCCACGGTGGCGCAGTTCACGGGCGGCGCAGAGCCCGACGATGCCCGCGCCCACGACGATCGCGTGGCGGCTCATGGCGAGCCCCGCCGCGGCCGTCGCGGCCGCGCGGCAGACCTCACAGCGCCCCCGCGGGCGGGATGCCGTCCCTGAATGGGTCGCCCTCCTGCCGCACCAACCACGCCTCGGCGGTGACCCAGGCACGGCCGGTGACGACCGGCGCGATCCGACCACCGGGGAGCGGCCGGTAGTGCGCCTCGAAGCGCGAACCGATCACGCTCTCCTGCAGCCACGGACGACCCGGCTGCAGCGCGCCGTCGTCGGCGAGGCAGGCGAGCTTCGCGCTCGTGCCGGTGCCGCAAGGCGAGCGGTCGTAGGCACCGCCGGGGCAGAGCACGAAGGCGCGGCCGTCGGCCGTGGGGCTGTCGGCCAGGAGTTCGACGTGGTCGATCTCGTCGCCGTCGTCCCCGGTGATCCCGGCGGCGGCGAGGCCGCGACGCACCCGCCACGCGAACGCCGTGAGCTCGGGGATCGCTGCGGCCGTGACCCGCAGGCCGTGGTCGCGGGTCAGGAAGAACCAGTTGCCGCCCCAGGCGACGTCGCCCGTGACCCGGCCGCCGCCGGGCAGGTCGACCGCGACGCCGGCGCGGGCCCGGTAGGCAGGTACGTTGTGCACGCTGACGCGGCCGTCTTCGTGGAGCTCTGCCACGACCTCGCCCACCGGAGTCTCGATGCGGTGCCGGCCGGCGCCGAGGCGACCGCGCCACGCCAGGCTGGCCACGAGGCCGATGGTGCCGTGGCCACACATGCCCAGGTAGCCGACGTCGTTGAAGAAGATCACCCCGGCGGCGGCCGCCGGGTCGACCGGCTCGCATAGGAGCGCGCCCACCAGGACGTCCGAACCGCGCGGCTCGCGGACGACCGCGGTGCGCAGGTCGTCGTGGTCGCGACGCAGGCGGGCGAGGCGCTCGGCCAGCGGACCGCGACCGAGGTCGGGACCGCCGGCGACCACCAGGCGCGTGGGCTCGCCTTCGGTGTGCGAGTCGATGACGTGGACGCGTGACATCGGCGTCAGCTTACGGTGGCGCCCTCCCGGGCGCCAGCGTCACCAACCGCCCTGCGCATTCCGAGAGATGATCTCGTCTTGCAAGTCGCGGCCCAGATCGACGAAGTAGTCGCTGTACCCCGCCACTCGCACGAGCAGGTCGCGGTAGTCGTCGGGGTGCAGCTGAGCGTCGCGCAGCATCGCGTCGTCGACCACGTTGAACTGGATGTGGTGACCGTCCAGCCGGAAGTAACCGCGGATCAGGTGCAGCAGCTGCTCCAGGCCCGTGTCGCCCGCCAGCACCTGCGGCAGGAAGCGTTGGTTGAGCAGCGTCCCACCGGTGCGCAGCTGGTCCATCTTGCCCAGTGAGCGACACACGGCCGTGGGACCGTGGCGGTCGGCACCGTGCGAGGGCGAGGTGCCGTCGGAGATCGGCAGGCCGGCGCGGCGGCCGTCCGCCGAGGCGCCGAGCTTGCTGCCGAAGTAGACGTGGCACGTCGTCGACAGCATGTTGAGGTGGTAGCGGCCACCGCGCGTGTTGGAGCGGCCATCGATGCGCTCGAAGAGGGACGCGAAGGCGCGCCGCATGAGGTCGTCCGCCGTGTCGTCGTCGTTCCCGAAGCGTGGCGTGCGGTTGGCCAGCCGCGCTCGCAGCGGCTCCCGCCCCGCGAAGTCGGCGTCGAGGGCGGCGACGAGTTCCGGCAAGGTGAGCGTGTCGGCGTCGTAGACGTGCGTGCGGATCGCCGAGAGGGCATCCGTGGTGGTGCCGATGCCGCAGCACTGGATGTAGGTCGTGTTGTAGCGCGGGCCACCGTCGTAGTAGTCGCGACCGTTGTCGATGCAGTCGGCGATGACGGTCGACAGGAAGGGCGCCGGCATGCGCTGCGCGAACAGCCGTTCGATGCGCTGGTTGACCGCCACCTTGGTGTCGATGGCGTGGTCGAGTTGCGCCTCGAAGGCGCGGTACAGGTCGTCGAAGGTGGCGAAGCCTGCCGGATCGCCGCTGCGCGGGCCGACGACCGCGCCGGTCCGCGGATCGACGCCGTCGTGCAGGGCGAGTTCGAGCAGCTTCGGCACGTTCACGTAGCCGGTCAGGAGGTAGGCCTCCTTACCGAAGCAGCCGGTCTCGATGCAGCCGCTGGTCCCGCCCTCGCGGGCGTCTTCGAGGGTCTTGCCGGAGCGCAGCTGCTCCGCGACCACGGCGTCCGCGTTGAACACCGAGGGGTAGCCGTACCCCTTGCGGATGACCTCGCAGGCCTTGCGGAGGAAGCGGTCGGGCGTCCGGTGGCTGATCTGGACGTTGCTGCCGGGCTGCAACAAGTGCATTTCGTCGATCACCTCGAGCAGCAGGTACGACACCTCGCTGGTGCCGTCGCTCCCGTCGTGCCGCAGGCCGCCGAGGTTGACGTTGGTGAAGTCGTTGTAGGTGCCGCTCTCCTCGGCGGTCACGCCCACCTTGGGCGGCGCCGGATGGTTGTTGAACTTGATCCACAGGCACTGCAGCAGCTCCTTGGCGGCCTCGCGATCGAGTGTTCCGTCGCGCACGCCAGCCTCGTAGAAAGGCTGCAGGTGCTGGTCGAGGTGCCCGGGGTTCATCGCGTCCCAGCCATTGAGCTCGGTGATCGTGCCGAGGTGCGTGAACCAGTACGTCTGGACGGCCTCCCAGAAGTCGCGCGGCGCGTGCGCCGGCACGAAGCGGCACGCGCGCCCGATGCGTTCGAGTTCGGTCCGGCGACGTGGGTCGGCGGTGGTGCGCGCCTGGCGCTCGGCCTCCTCCGCGTGGCGTTCGGCGAAGCGGATCGCCGCTGCGCAGGCCAGGTCCATCGCCGCGAGCTGGTCGTCCTTGGCCTGTGCCGCCGGGTCGCGTAGGAAGTCGAGGGCGGCGCGAGCCGCGGCGATACGCGAGCGCCGGTCGGCGAGCCCCTCGCGGTAGATGCTGCCGTCGAGGGTGGTGTGGCCGGGCGCGCGCTGCTCCATGAACTCGGTGAACACCCCGGCGTCGTAGGCGCGCTGCCAGGCGAGCGGTACCAGCGCGAAGATCGCGTCGCGCGTGGTGCGGCCGGTCCAGTAGGGGATGACCTCGCTGCGGTAGGCGTCGATGACATCGGGGTCGACACGGTAGCGGGTCTTCGCGCGGCGGGCCAGGATCTCGAGGTCCTCCACGCTGTGGCAGGTGAGCTCGGGGAACGTCGGCACCACCTTCGGCGCGGGACCGCGCTCGCCGACGATGAGCTCGCCTTCGCCCAGGTAGATCGTCTGGTGCTCGCACAACTCCCGGTACACCAGGGCGCGCAGGACCGGCACCGGGTGCTTGCCGTGCTGTTGGCGGTAGACGCGGGTCACGTGCAGCGCCCGTTCCGCCGATACGGCCGGCTCGGCCTCGAAGCTCCGTTGCCGCAAGCGCGCGATCCGCTCGGTCATGGCCTCAACCTCCGACGACGGCCGTCACCCCGGCCCGGGCGAAGTGGTCCCGGCAGACGTCGAGCGCGGACCGCTGCTGGGGACGGGCGCCGGCGTGCCGGTAGGGCAGGCCGAAGCGCCGGTGCTTCTCCTCCGCCGCCGCATGGAACGGCAGCAGTTCGACGCGCGGGACGGGTTCGAGGGCGCCGATGAGTGCGGCCGCGCGCTGCAACTCGGCCGCGCCGTCGTTGTAGCCGGGCACCAGGGGGATGCGCACGAGGACGTCGACGCCCGCGGCCAGGAGCCGGCGCAGGTTGTGCAGGATCAGGGCGTTGCCGACGCCGGTGCCCTCCCGGTGGCGCTCGTCGTCGGGATGCTTGAGGTCGAACAGGACGAGATCGGCGAGTCCGCCCAAGGCCACGGCGACCTCGGTCGGGGCGTAACCCGACGTGTCCAGCACGGTGTGGAGTTGGCGCTCCCGGCAGGCGGACAACAGCGCACTCGTGAACTGCGGCTGCGCGAGGGGCTCCCCACCGGTGACCGTCACGCCGCCGCCGGACTGGTCGAAGAACGGCAGGTCGCGCTCGATCTCCCGCAGGATCTCCGTGACGCGCATGGATCGGCCCACCACCGCGCGCGCCTCGGCCGGGCAGGCGTCGGCGCAGGCGCCGCACACCTCGCAGCGCGCCGGGTCGGTGGCGACGCGGGCGCCCTCCCAGTGCAGCGCTGCGCGTGGGCAGGCGGCGATGCACGCCCCGCAGTGGAGGCAGCGATGGTCTCGTACGAGCAGTTGCGGCTCAGGCCACTGGCTCTCGGGGTTGTGGCACCAACTGCAGTGCAGCGGACAGCCTTTCAGGAACACGGCCGTGCGGATACCCGGCCCATCGTGGACCGAGTACCTGCGCAGGTCGAACACCACTCCGGTCGCCTCCACGCACCAGCCCCGTCCGCGGCGTTGCGCCGTCGGCGCCCGAAACCACGACGAACGAAGCCTCGCCCGGCGGGCTCCCCGGCGCGTGGCGCACCCAGTTCCACACCACGCTACGCGCGATCGCGAGCGCCCAGCGAGGGACATGTGTCGCGCTGCGGTCTCGTGGCGTCGCAGGCGCAAGAGCCCGCCTCGCGGTGGTGCACGAAGCCGGGCGCTCGAGCCGCGGGCGGTCGCCCGAGGTCATGTCGGACGGATGCCGGAGCCTGGAACGTCTTGACTCAAGGTTCGAGTAGGCCGTGCAACGTCAGGGTGATGAGGGGCTGGCCGCGGCGGGAGGCGAGTTCGGCGAACCCGTCTTCGAAGCCTCCGGCGCCGCGCCCTGCGCGACGCGCTGCCGACGCTGCTCGGCGACGTGCAGGGCGACGAGCGCGACGTCCTGCTCACCATCGCTCGCACGTGAAGGACCGCGGTCAGCGGCTGCGGCAGGAGGTCGAGCGGGCGTGCGCCAGCTGAGGTTCATCGGGCCGGCCTCACGCTGGCGGCCAGGCCCCCAGGATGGCGCCGGCGATCGTGAGCGCGAGCACGTGGTAGCCGCCCGATGAGGAACAGCGGGGGCTTCGGCTCGCGAGAAGCCGACGGCCTCCATCCACGGTTTGCTCAACGCCATGTACCAGCCGGCCCCGAGTGCGAAGTACACCGCCGCCGCCACCAAGACGGCCCAGAGGTTCACGGTGAAGTCCATGCCAGCACCTCCTCACGCAACCGCGATCGACCCATCATGCACGAACGTTCGCCGCGGCACGAGCGGCTCCTCCCTGGCGCCACGCGACGTGGGCTCGCGCATCGCGTCCGCCCCCTGCCCTCGTGGCCCTTCATCGTGCCGTAGGCTGGGCGGGCCATGGACGTCGTGACCCACCCGCTCACGGAAGCGCGTTGGCCTGACCTCGAGGCCGTGTTCCTCGCCAAGGGCTGCTCGATGGCGCGCGGCTGCTGGTGCATGTACTACCGGGAGACGGGCCGGGTGGACCCGCCCGCTGGGGTCGGAGTGGCGGCCGATCGACGCGCCCGGCTGCACGCGCTCGCCGGGGCCCATCCGCCCGTCGGGTTGATCGCCTACGCCGGCGGGGTGCCCGTGGGCTGGGTGGCGGTGGCGCCGCGCGCGCAGTACCCGCGGTTGGTGCGTTCGCCGGTCGCCAAGGCGGTCGACGACCTGCCGGTGTGGTCGGTGGTGTGCTTCGTGGTGCCGTCGCCGTACCGCGGGCGTGGTGTGGCGAGGGCGCTGCTGCGCGGCGCGATCGAGCATGCCGAGGCGTACGGCGCGATCGCGCTCGAGGCGTACCCGATCGACAAGGCGGAGCGGAGCGACGCGTCATTGCTGTGGAACGGTACGTTGTCGATGTTCGAACGCGAAGGGTTCGTCGAGGTAGCGCGCCGCCGGCCCGAGCGGCCCGTCGTCCGCATGAGACTTGGCGGCGCCACGTCGTGACCGGCCGGTGATCCGATGAGGCGGGTGCGCTACCAGGTCGCTTGCAGCCTCGACGGGTTCATCGCGGGTCCGGACGACGGCTTCGACTGGATCCCAGCAGAGCCGTCGTTCGACGTCGCGGCGCACTACGCCGAGTTCGACACGCTGGTGATGGGGCGGCGCACCTACGAGATCGTCCGGGCCACCGGCGAGCGCTTCCGCGGCAAGCAGGTCGTCGTGGTGTCGAGGACGCTGCGGCCGGATGAGCATCCCGAGGTCGAGGTGGTGAGCGAGGGCCTCGAGGACCGGATCCGCACGCTGCGCTCCGAGCCGGGCCTCGACATCTGGCTGTACGGAGGCGGCGAGCTCTTCGCGCAACTGCTCGGCTGGGGCCTCGTCGACACCGTCGAACCCGCCATCATCCCGATCCTGCTGGGAGGCGGGAAGCCCTTCCTAGCCGCGCCCGCGGTGCGTCGGCGGCTGACGCTGGTGCGCCACCGAGCGTTTCCGAGCGGGATGCTGCTCATCGAGTACGAGGTGCACAACGAGCGCGCCGGTGTGGAGGCGGCTCCGTCCTGACGGCATCGCCGGAGCCGCGGGATGCCACACGATCTCGGCCGTCGGGCACCGGTGTGGGGGTATCATCGTCGCGCCCGACGAGCACACCGAGGGGTGACGGACATGGACCTGGCGATCGTTCCTCTGGATCCGGACCACATCGAAGCGCTGACCGAGGTCATGACCCGGTCGTTCGACGACGACGCGAAGCGGCACCTCGGCACCGACCGCGGAGGCCCGCCGGGCTACGACACTGGCGAGTTCCTGCGCAAGCACGGGCTCGATCCCGGCGCGAGCGCGTTCGAGGCCGTCCTCGACGGCCGACCCGTCGGTGCTGTCATCTCGTTCCCGCGACCGGATGGTCACCACGTGGTGGGCTGCGTGTTCACGGACCCGGAGGTGCAGCGGCGCGGGATCGGCTCGGCCCTCATGCGACACGTCGAGGACGCCCATCCCTGGATCTCGTGGACCCTGGAGACCCCGGGCTTCGCCATCAGCAACCATCGTTTCTACGCCGAGAGGTGCGCTTACCGCAAGGTCGACGAGCGCGACGATCCCGATGGCGTGGGCACGTTGTTCGTGTTCCGCAAGGTGCACTGAGCGTCGCTGGCGTCCGCGTCCGTTCGTCGCCGCACGCGAAGGTCCGCGTTCTCTCCGCCCGGGTCCGGGCCGCCGCCAGGTTTCCCCCCATCGGCACGTGGTGGCGGTAGAGCGTCACGATCTCCTGCTTGGTCAGGACCCGCTGCAGGGCCAGGGCGACCCCGGCCTGGCGCAGCTTGCCCGACCAGGACGGCGAACTGGTGGAGGCTCGAGCCGAGGCCGTGGACGAACGCCAACACAGGTGCGCCCTGTGGGCCGCCGAGCGCGTACGCCATGGTGATACCGGTCGGCAGCGTCGCGGTTCTGGTATGCACCGCGTCCATGTGGTCATGGTATCGGGCGCTGCGGCCGGCTGGCCAGCGACCTTCCAGGTTTCGCGCGTGCCCCATCGAGGCCCCGGGTACGAGGCTGGATGACGCCTCGGGCGTCGACGAGTGGCAGCGACGTTCGCCGGTTGGAGCCCTTCGCGCCCGAGGAGATCCGCACGGTTGCAGCGGAGTGGCAAGCGCCTGGCGGAACGCCTCGCGACGCGCCCGCTGACACCCCTTCCCGCACGCCACCGAGCGGTAACGTGTTGCGGTGAGCCCAGCCTTCTGGACCGACCTGCTCGCGCAGACCCACTTCACCGACGCAGGCACGCTCCTGGCGGGGCTGGCGGCGGTGACGCTGGTGGGCATCTCGAAGGGGGGCCTGGGCGGGGCCTTCGCGCTGATGGGGGTGCCGGTGCTGGCGTTGGTGATGCCGCCGGTGCAGGCTGCGGCGCTGCTGCTGCCGCTGCTGTTGATGATGGACGCGGTCGGCTTGTGGACGTGGCGCGGCTTCTTCGACCGGGCCACGCTCGTCGCGATGCTGCCCGCCGCGGTGCTGGGTGTTGGACTGGGTTGGCTCACGGCGGCGGCCACGCCCGAGGGGCTGGTGCGGCTGATCGTGGGGTTGGTGGCGCTGGCGTTCGTGCTGCGGTCGCTGCGGCCGACGCGCGCCACGCCTACGCGCACGCCCTCACGCTGGTCGGCGTGGTTCTGGGGCAGCCTGGCCGGCTTCACGTCGTTCGTCGCGCACGCTGGAGGCCCGCCCTACCAGGTCCACACCCTGCCGCTGCGGCTGGACCCGCGCGTTTACACCGGCACGAGCGTGGTCTTCTTCGCGACGGTGAACGTGGTGAAGGTGCTGCCGTACGCGGCGCTCGACCAGTTGGACGGCCGGACGCTGCTCTCGGCCGCACTGCTCGTGCCGCTGGCGGTGCTGGCGGTGCTGGCCGGCGCGGCGCTGGTGCGCCGCATGCAGCCGACGGTGTTCTACCCGTTCATGTACGCGATGGTCGCGCTGGTCGGGCTGCGCCTCGTCTACGACGGGGTTCGCGCGTTGCTGTAGGCGCTCGACGTGGAGGCCGGGGAGCGGCGTGGCAGGAAGAGGGCGGCGTCCGTGCGACCGGTATCGAGTCCGGACAGGGGCGACCGGACGGGCCGCGGTCGCCTGTGGACACCGTGCGCGCCGAACGAGTAGGCACAGTGGTGGCATGCCGGGGCGACCGATGCCACATGCCCGGCACGGGGGAGGAGTCGACCGATGGACACGGACCGACGACGACGTGAGGCACCGAGCGATCCGGTCCTGCGCTGGCTGCTCGACGGCGACCCGTCGGTCCGCTGGCAGGTCCTGCGCGACCTGACCGACGCACCGGCGCACGAGGTCGAGGCCGAGCGCGCACGGGTCGCCAGCGAAGGGTCAGGTGCGGGCCTGCTCGCCCTGCAAGGGCATGACGGCGCCTGGGGCGGGGCGGCGTGGAACCGCGGCTGGGACTCCACCATGCACGTGTTGTGGTTGCTGTGGCTCCTCGGGGTCGACCCCGCCAGCGACGAGGCGACGCGCGCGGTCGGCCTCGTCCGCGACCGCGTGACCTGGCGGGGCGCGGGGCCGCCCGAGTGCGACGGCAACCGCTTCTTCGAGGGGGAGGTCGAGGCGTGCATCAATGGTCAGGTGGCGGCGGCCGGAGCGTACTTCGGCCAGGACGTCGGTGGCATCGTCGCGCGACTGCTCGGTGAACAGCTCGACGACGGCGGCTGGAACTGCGACGCGCCACACGCCTCGACGCGGTCGTCGTTCAACACCACGATCTGCGTGCTGGAGGCGTTGCTCGAGCACGAGCGAGCGACCGGATCGAGCCCGAGGGTGACCGAGGCGCGGCGTCGCGGCGAGGCGTACCTGCTCGAGCGTCGTCTGTTCCGTCGGCGTTCGACCGGCGAGGCGATCACGGCGGACCGCAAGGGTGGCGCCTCGTGGGCGCGCTTCGCCTTCCCGACGTGGTGGCATTACGACGTGCTGCGCGCCTTGGACTACCTGCGTAGCGCCGGTGTCGTGCCGGACGAGCGGGTGGCCGAGGCGGTCGAACTCGTGCAGTCGAAGCGCGGCGACGACGGCCGGTGGCCGCTCGAGGCCCGCTACGCCGGGGTGATGCCGATCGAGTGGGGCGAGCGTGAGGGCTGGCCGAGCCGCTGGATCACCCTGCGCGCGTTGCGGGTGCTCGACTGGTACGGCGCGCGCCATTGACGCGGCCGCGGGCCTCGCGGCCCGTGTCGCCGGTCCGGCGAGCGGAGCGCGGCGGACGGCGGGCGGGTCGCATCTTCGCGAACGCGGCGTACGCGGCGTCGACGTCCTCGACGGCGAGGACGAGCGCCGGCGTCGAGTCGCCCTCGCGCTCGGCCCGTTCAGCGGAGGCAGGGGTCAACAGGATCCTCGTGGCGGCCCCCGGGATCTCCAACTCGAGCCAGCGCCACGCGCCCGGTACGGGTCGTCGCGGGCCACGCGCAACCCGAGCCGCTCGGTGTAGAACCGGACCGCGCGGTCCTGCTCGCGCACCGGCAGATCGGCGAACAACACGTGATCGATCATCATCCCTCCTGGCGTCGTGGTCTCCTGCGGCAGGGCGGTGTCACCTCATCGTCTTCGTGCGGCGCCTCACCATCGCCTTCTGGCGGCGCCCCACGGACCCGCCCTTCCCGGCCGCCATCGGCGCTGTGCGGCGCTCACCGCCGGTCGTCAGCCTCGGCAGGCTTGCGGTAGCTTCCGATCATGGGCCTCTCTCGCCACCAGCTGAACCGAGCCACGCTCGCCCGCCAACTCCTGCTCGAGCGCGAGCGGCTCCCGCTGATCAACGCCGTGCGCCGCCTCGTTGCGCTCCAGGCGCAGGAGCCAGCTTCACCCTACGTGGCCTTGTGGAACCGCCTGGGCGAGTTCGATCCGGCGGAACTCGACGCCGCGTTCCACTCGTACGCGCTCGTGAAGGCGCCGCTGATGCGGATCACGCTACACGCGGTCGCCGCCGAGGACCGTGCCGCGTTTCACGAGGCGATGCGAACGACGCTGCGCGCCGCCCGCCTGGACGACCAGCGCTTCCGCTCGACCGGGCTCACCGCAGCCGACGCTGACGCGCTGACGCCACACCTCCTCGCCTTCGCGAAGCGGCCCCGGCGCCGGGAGGAGATCGAGGCGATGCTCGCCGGACGCATGGGCACTCCACCCCAGCCAGGTGTGTGGTGGGCGCTGCGGACCATCGCACCGCTCCTGCACGCCCCCACGGACCGACCCTGGTCGTTCGGCCAGGTGCCATCGTTCGTCGCCGCACCGGACGCAGAGGAGCCCGCCGACCACGCGGAGTCGCTGCAGCGGCTCGTCCTGCGCTACTTGGAGGGGTTCGGGCCTGCATCTCGGAGGGACTTCGCCCAGTTCGCGCTGCTGCGGCAGGCCGAGGTCCGGCCCGCCTTCGAGGGGTTGGCCGACATGCTCGTGGAGCTCGAGGGCCCCGAGGGCGAGCTGCTCTACGACGTCTCAGGCGCGCCGCGGCCGGACGGCGACGCGCCGGCGCCGCCGCGGCTCATGGCGATGTGGGACTCGGTGCTGCTGGCGTATGCCGACCGGAGCCGGATCGTCCCGGCCGCGTACCGTTCGCACGTCATCCGCCGCAACGGCGACGTGCTGCCGACCGTGCTCGTCGATGGCTTCGTGTGCGGGGTGTGGCGACAGGTCGACGGCGGCGTCGAGGTCACGGCCTTCCGCGAGCTGCCCCGCGACGCCTGGGACGAGATCGAACGGGAGGCGCGCGAGCTGCTGATGCTGCTCGCCGACCGGGACGGGGCCGTGTACGGGCGTTATCAGCACTGGTGGACGAGGTTCTCGGGCGCCCAGGTCCGGGTGATGCAGCAGGGCTGACGCGACGCGGCCTACGACCGGCGAATGCCACTGACGCCGGGATGAGGCTCCCGATGTTCCTCTCCGAGCCGCTCGCTCCGGTACCGCTGGAGGGGCCCGAACCATGCGTCGAGCCGTTGGAACGACTGGCTGGAGAGCTCGTAGCGACGCTCGCGGCCGGTCTGGCGGTCCTGCACCAGGTCGGCGCGGCGCAACACACCCAAGTGCTCCGATACCGCCGATCGGCTCAACCGGAACTCGCGCGCGAGATCGCCAGGCGATCGCGGCCCCTGGATCAGGAGTTCCAGGAGCTTGCGCCTGACCGGGTTCGCCAAGGCGAAGAAGGTGCGGTTCCCGATCACGCGGCGATGAGGTGTAGGAGAACGCCGACACGTCAGTGGGCTCCGACGTGTGTGATCGCGGGCATGGTGTTCCCTCGAACCACACGCGCCTCCGGTCGAAGCGCGGGCGTCGCCTCGGTGTGCGCTCGCCCCCACGCTCCGGCTCGGGCTTGCAATCGTCGATAGGTGTGTATACACTCTTCAACTGTGTCGGAGCCCGTACCCCTCAGCGCGACCAAGGCCTGCCCCTGCCTCGCTGCTCGCCGGCACGCGCGAGCGCTGACGCGCCACTTCGACGCCTACTTGCGTCCGTGTGGTCTGCGCTCGACGCAGTTCTCGGTGCTGGCGGCATTGGCCCAGACCGGTCCCACGGGCCGCGGCCGGCTCGCCGAGGTGCTCGGCCTCGAGCGCACTACCCTCACCCGCAGCGCAGCCACCCTCGAGCGGCAGGGCTGGCTCGCGACGCTGGAGACCGCCGACGGGCGCGAACGCCCTCTCGAACTGACTTCGGCCGGCCGCCGCGCCCTCGACGCCGCGTTGCCGGCCTGGAAGGCGGCGCTGGACCGATGCGACCCGGGGCTGGACCGGCTCCCACGACCGACGCGCAGGAGAGGAGACACCCCGCATGCGTGACGACCGATCGGCCACAACGACGAGGAGGACGACGTGACACGGGTACCCGACGTCGACGTGGCTGGGCTCGAGCTGACCGAGGTCGTGCCGTACGAGACCTGGCTACGCGCGCGTGGCCACCTCGACCCAGCTGCGCGCGCGCGACGAGCTTCGTCCTGGTGTCGCGCGCACCATACCCGGAGTTCGATCACGAGCGCCGCCATACCGCTGGTAGCGCCTACCCGACCGGTATCACGTCGCAGCGCGACACAGCGCGGTGGAGCGAGTTCGGGGCGCGACATCGAACGGATGAAGGGATAGGACGATGGGCAAACTGACGTACGGGATGTTCATGTCGCTCGACGGCTTCCTCTCGGGTCCGACGGAACACTTCGACGAGGAGGTAAGTCGGTTCATCAACGATGAGATGCGCAGGTACGGCACCGAGATCTACGGCCGGCGCATGTACGAAGCGATGCTCTACTGGGAAACCTACGAAGGGCAGCAGGGCGGATCGTCCGGGTTCGAGGACGAGTTCGCTCGCATCTGGAAAGGACTCGACAAGATCGTGATCTCCTCGACGCTCGACCGGGTGTCGAGTGGCAACACGACACTCGTGCGCGAGTTTCGAGCTGATGAGATCCGGCAGCTCAAGGCGGCATCGACCCGCGACATCTCGGTCGCCGGACCGACGCTGGCTGCGCAGTTCATCAACGCGGGGTTGGTGGACGAGTATGCGCTGTACTCCGTGCCGGTGGTCATCGGTTCGGGCGATCCGGTGTTCAAGGACCTCGAGGGACGGTTGGACCTCGACCTCGTCGAAGAGCGCAGGTTCGCCTCGGGCATGGTGTTCATGCGCTACGAACCTGGTGTCACTCGGGAGGCATGACCGTGGCACGAGTGCGCGTCGCGAGTTTCACCATCTCGCTCGACGGATACGGAGCCGGTCCGAACCAAGACATCGACCATCCACTCGGCGTCGGCGGAGAGGATTTGGCTCAGTGGCTCTCCCCGACACGCACGTTCCAGCGCACCTTGTTCCGCAAGGAGGGCGGCACGGCCGGGGTAGACGACGACTTCGCCGCACGTGGCTTCGAGAACATCGGGGCTTGGATCCTCGGGAGGAACATGTTCGGTCCCGTGCGCGGTCCCTGGCCGGACATGACCTGGAGAGGGTGGTGGGGGGACGAACCGCCGTATCACGTTCCCGTCTTCGTCTTGACCCATCACGCGCGTCCACCCCTCGAGATGACTGGCGGCACGACGTTCCACTTCGTCACGGGAGGCATTCACGAGGCTCTCGACCGTGCACGCGCGGCGGCCGGCGAACTGGACGTGCGGATCGGCGGTGGGGCGAACACCATCCAGCAGTACCTTCGTGCTGGCCTCGTCGACGAGCTGCACCTCGCGATCGCCCCAGTGCTGTTGGGTGGTGGAGAGGGGCTGTTCGAAAGGGTCGACATGCGGGCATCGGGTTTCGAGTGCGTCCAGTTCACGGCGTCGGAGAAAGCCACCCATGTCGTACTGCAGCGCCGTGACGCCTGACGACAGGGCCTTGGAGTCGACCGATCGCTGGCGGCACCTACACACCGCGTATCACGACGATGCGCGACACAACGAGGAGGATCGATGATGAAACGCGCGACCCCCTACCTGTACTTCGTCGGCAAGACCGAAGAGGCGTTCGAGTTCTACCGCAGTGTGTTCGGCGGCGAGTTCACCGCCGTCATCCGCTACCGCGACATGCCGTCGCCGGAAGCGGAGGACGGCGCGAGCGACCTCGGCGAGGACGCCGACCTGATCGCCCACATCTCGCTGCCGATCGCGCGCGAGACGTCCTTGATGGGGTCGGACGTGTCGTCGTCCGGTGCGGCCGCGTACACCGTCGGCACCAACGTCGAGATCCACTTGGAGGCCGAAGACGCCGACGAGGCCCGGCGCGTGTTCGACGCCCTCAGCGAGGGCGGCACCACGCAGATGCCGCTCGAGCCTTCGCCCTGGTCCGCGCTCTTCGGTGCGTGCATCGATCGGTACGGCATCCGCTGGCTGATCGACTACACCGGCGACGTCGAGTTCGCTCCCGGCTGAAGCGCAACGCCTAGCACGCCGGGCGGCCCGTCGTTGCGAGTGCGGCTCGAGCAACGGGTGGTGCGCGCCTGCCGCCGCCTCGAGCGAGAGGAGCTGCAGGAGGTGGTCGCTCTCGGGAGGGGTGAGCGTGCGCGCGGGAACGTGACCGAGGTCGTGGAGGACGCCGCGCGGTCTGCGCGCAGGTGGCGGAAGGCTTCCGGGTGGAGATCGGCGCGCAACCAGATGGGGATGTGCGTTTCACGTGCGTCAGCGCACTGCCCTCATGATGCGCACCATCGCCGAGACCGCTGCACCGTGACCCATCCCACTGAGCTGGTTGACGGTGCCGGTGAAGTAGAGGTCGCGCTGCGGGTTGTGGAAGGCGAAGGCGCCGGATTGGCCCCAGAAGCCCAAGAGTTCGCCGATCGGGGTCAGGGGTGAGAGGACCCAGGGGACCCACTGCTTCTCGAGGCCGATGCCGAAGTCGAACTGCCCGGGGAAGTAGATGCGGTTCCATCGTTTGAGCGTCTCCACGGTCTCCGGCGGGAAGAAGCGGCCCCTGAAGAAGGCCTTGGCGAACGTCATCACCTCGGCGGCGGTGGAGACGATCCCGCCCTCGGCCGTCACCGAGGCGATGTAGCGCGGCACGTGCAGCGGCGCGTCCTTGTAGTACATCGGCGCCGGCCGCGTGTCGGCCGGGTCGCTGAAGGCGTAGGTCTCGCGCAGGTCGAGCTCGTCGAAGATGAACGCCTGGAAGACCTCCGCGATGGGCTTGCCCGTGACGGTCTCGATGATCCGACCGAGCAACTCGTAGTTGGTGTCGGAGTAGTGGACCTTGCCTGCTTGCCCCGGCAGGAACCGGGGCCTCAACGTACGCACGCGCTCGACGATCCGCTCGAGTGGCCAGGCTTCGTCCTGCCCCTGAAGCAGGGCAGCGCTCGCCTGGCGCCCGTCGGGTCCCTTGCCGAAGAAGTAGTCGGTCAGGCCCGACGTGTTCGAGATGAGGTGCTTGACGGTGATCTCGTGGGTCCGGTCGACCCCGTTCATCACGTGGAGTCCCTGGATCTGTCCGCTCGGGAGGTGACGCTCGATCGGATCGTCGAGGCCGAGCCGCCCCTCCTCGCGCAGCCGGAGCACCACGACCGTGACGTACATCTTGGTGACGCTAGCGATGAAGTACTGCTCGTCGGCCTGCAGGTTCCCCGCGGCGCCGGTCCACGACAGGCTCCGCCCGCCATCCTCGACGCACAGGATCGCACCGTGCACGGCGCGGCCGCGGACCATGCGCCTTACGCTCTCCTCGAGGAACGCGGCATCCGGGTAGCGCTTCGCGGGTTTCGTGGCACCTTCTACCATGCGACTCCTTCGTTGCTGGGCACGACCTCCGACCCGACGTGTGGCCCTATCGCCCTCGGCTCGATTGCATCCCGGTCGCGGCTGCGCCCAGGATACGTTGGCCGTCACCCCAGCGTGCAGAGCCGGCACGTGCCCCAGCATGCGACGACTGACGTTGACGACCATCAAGCTATATTGATGTGTGTCAACATAGCCTCGGAGGTACGCCCATGCCCGCCGCACGCCCTACCGACACGACCCTGCTCGACTTCTTCAAGGCCCTTGCCGACGCCAATCGGCTCAGACTGATCGGCGTCCTGGCGCACGAGCCGCAGTCGGTGGAGGACCTGGCGGCCGCGCTCGATCTCGACTCCTCGACCGTGTCGCATCATCTCAAGCGCTTGGCGCACGTCGGCTTGGTCGCGGCCCGCGCCGACGGGCCCTACAACGTGTACTCGCTCGATCTCGAGACGCTTCAGCGCATGGCGCGCGAGCACCTCGCCGAAGAGGCGCTGCCGCGCCTCGCCGGCGACGCCGATCTCGGCGCCGCCGAACGGAAGGTGCTCTCGACGTTCTGCGACGCCGAAGGGCGCATCGTGTCCTTTCCGAGCCAGCAGAAGAAGTACCTCGTCTTGGTACGTCACACGTTGCAGGCATTCGAGCTGGGCGTGGAGTACGACGAGGCGCAGGTGAACGAGCGTCTGGCGCGCTTCAACGACGACACGGCGCGCCTGCGCCGCAGCCTCCTCGACTTCGGGTACATGCGCCGTGATCGCGACGGCGGACGCTACTGGCTCGTGGACGAAGCGTGACAGCGAAGACGACCGCAGCTCGGCGGGCAGCCGAGCGTCCACCGCGCTCCTGGTCGCGTCGGCCGTGCTGCCGCAGCGGCGCGCACGCGTCGCCCCCCGAACCGAGCGCTCCCGCGGCTCCAGTCGAGGTACCAGCGGGGGGAGACACCTCGTTGCGCCGACCGCCGCGACGGCGGCGAACGGGCGAGGGTACGCACCGCTGCGCCACGGTGCCGCCGCCAGGCTCCTTGGCGACCCGCTCCTTGTGCTACGCTTGCTACGGAGACTCGCCGTGCCCAAGACCATCGCCCATCGCGAACTCAGGAACCACAGCAGCGAGGTGCTGCGGCGCGTCCAGGCGGGTGAGACCATCCTGGTCACGAACCACGGTGAGGTCGTCGCCGTGCTCTCGCCGCCCGCGCAGGGGCTGACGCCTCGCATCGTCGTGGCGAAGCAGCGCGGCGGCTTCGCCACGATCCCGCGGGTGCGTTCGGCCGAGCCGACACGAGCGGCGCTCGACGCCCTGCGCGAGGAGTGAAGGCGTGCGCCACTACCTCGACACCTCCGCGGCGGCGAAGCTGCTCGTCGAGGAGGCGCAGTCCGATGCACTCGCGGCGTTCTTGGACCGTGCCCTCGCCGATGGCGACGACGTCGGCTCGAGCCTGCTGCTCGAGACCGAGCTGCGTAGGCTGGGGATCCGTCTGGCGATCCCGCAGGAGCGCGTGACGCTGGTGCTGGAACGCTTGGCGTTGCTCGTGCCCGACGGCGACGTCTTCCGCAACGCCGGCCTGCTGCCGGGCGCGGCGTTGCGGAGCCTCGACGCGCTGCACGTCGCTGCTGCCCTGCGCTGGGGCGCGGACGGTGTGGTGACGTACGACGAGCGTCAGGCGGTCGCGGCGCGATCCGTGGGCTTGAGCGTCACGGCGCCGACGTGAGCCGACCGGCGCCTCACGCGGCAGCCCACGGGGTGACGAGCGGCTTACGGCGGCAGCGCCGCCGCGACCGTGTCAGCCGCGTCTAGGCGTGCCAATACGTGTCCCAGCCCAAGTAGTTCGAGAACGCTTCATGCAGCACGGCGGCCGAGTGGGATTGGGTCATCGCGACGTGGTGCTCGAACCCGTGTCTGCAGACGTACTGCATCAGGTGCTGCAGGCGCGGAACGACGGCGACGGCATACGTCCCGAAGGTCTCGAGCGGATCATCGGTGAGCCGCCCTTCACCGACATACGCCCGGATGGCTCCATCGGCGTCGGAGGTCGTGATCCGTCCATAGGTCAGCGTGCCTTCGGGGGTTCGCCCAGCGAGTGCACCATAGGTGTTCTCGATCCCCAGCGTGGATCCGAGGATCGGCGCGTTGGCGATCTTGCCGCCAGGGATGAAGCTCTTCGCCCAGTTGCCGCAATGGAACAAGACGCAGCGGTCCGGATCGTCGGCGTAGTTGTTGTTCCAGTCCACCAGCGCGCTCGGGCTCCCGCAAGCCAGCTGCATGGCGACCATCGTGACGACGCCGGTGACATCGACTTCGCACGCGCTCGGCAGGAAGCTCTCGCTCATCATGCTCATCGAGGTGCAGACGTTGCAACCCCAGTTCTGCTGCACGGAGGTCCAGCACTGGATGGCGGTCGCGTCGATGCGGTTCTCGCTCATCCATTCGCGCAGCGCCAGGTCGAGCCGCGCCATCTGCGTGAGGCGATCGTCGGGTACGCCACTCGCCGGGAGGAAGGAGGTCATCTCCTCCACGCGCGCCTTCACCTCCGCCGCGTCGCGGCCATAACGCTCGGCGGCGCCGAGGATCTCGGAGAGATCGACGGTCGAGACGTTGATGCCCGCGCGATCGAGGATCTTCTCCGAGTAGCGAACGGTGTTGAAGGCTCCCGGCCGTGCCCCCACGGCCCCGACCCTGAGTCCGCGGATGCCTGCCACCACCCGGCAGACGGCCACGAACCGTTGCAGGTCCAGGACGAAAGAGGGGTCATCCGGGTGAACGGTATGGCGCGATGTCAAGGTGAACGGGATGGCACGCTGCTTCAAGTTGTTGCAGACCGAGATCTTGCCGCAGAACGCGTCGCGGCGCGTGGCCGGGGAGAGCTGGTCCAGTGAATCCGGATAGGCGTGGACGAGCACGGGCACCTTCAGCCCCGACATCCGCAGCGTATCCACCACGGCCTTCTCATCGCCGAAGTTCGGGAGGCAGACGAGCACTCCGTGGATCTCTCGCTCGTGCTTGCGGAACAAGTCAGCGCAAGCCTCTGCATCGGCATAGGTCTGCACGCCGCCGAGGTGGGTGGTCTGCTCGTCGACGAGCAGCGCCCTGATGCCTTCGCGCTCCAAGAGCTTCCCGATGTCGCGGCGCGCCTCCGTCACGAGGTGATCCGGGAAGAACTCCCGGTTGCCGAAGATCACGCCGAGGGTTACCTGCGAGTCTGGTTTCATGTAGCGTCTACCTCCGCTTCTTCGCGTGCTCGATCCGCTCGGGCTCTGCTCGATGGCCCTGACGTGCTCGCGGTCCTTGGTCGACTCGGCCCTCGTCGACGCAACCAAGGGTCATCGCGGGCGTCCTGGGAAGACGCCGTCTCCCGTGGGGGCGTGCATCAGCCGTGAGACGCCTGCTGCGCGGGCAGCCGGACGAAGTCCGAGGCCCGCCCTGCGCTGCCGAGAAGCCCGATGACGTGCCGGGTTTGACCCTCGAAGAAGTCGACCGCATGTGCCACGACCTCATGGTACGGCGGATGGCGATCGTCGTCACCGATCCTCTCCTTGAGCGCCTCCCAGGCATGCATCGCGATCCCGGTGTAGAAGTGGACGTTGCTGATGCCTGCCGCCACGATGGCCGGGTAGACGTCATCCGGCAGTCCTGATCCTCCGTGCATCACGAGTGGGGTGTCGGTGATCGCGGCGATCCTCGCGACGAGCTCCAGATCGATCGTCGGCTCGCCGCGATAGCGGCCGTGGACGTTTCCGAAGGAGATCGCCAGCGAGTCGACCCCGGTGCTGGCGATGAAGTCCAGCACCAGGTCGGGATCGGTCGTGTAGCCGGTCGGGTCGGCCGTGCCCCCGCGAAGCGCCGAACCGCCGACCGACCCCAACTCGGCCTCCACGCAAGCATCGAAGGCGTGTGCCATCATGACGATCTCGCGCGTCCGGGCAACGTTCTCTTCGAAGGGGAGGTCGGACCCGTCGAACATGACGGAGCCGACGCCCAGGCGCAAGGCCCGTGCGATCTGGGCATGGCTCTTACCGTGCTCCAGTTGCACGGCGACCGGAACCGTGGCGCGCTCTGCTGCGTTCAGGATCATCGGGAACGCGATCTCCATGGGTACGCTGGCGAACACCTCCGGAGCCAGGCCCAGCGCGATCGGGGAGTCGAGCGCTTCCGCGGCACGGATCTCGCCATGGGTCATCTCGAGGTTGCCGCCGAGCAGGTGCGGGATCGCATAACGGTTGCTCCTGGCGGTGCGTTGCAAGTCGGCGAGCTTGTAGATCATCGTTCCCCCGCGAAGGCCGAGCGCGCGTCAGGGCTCCGCATGCTTCCGCCGCAGCAGGGCCAACTCGACGAAGTCCTGCCTGAGGTGCTCGTAGAGCGACCTGTAGATGGCGTAGTAGTCCATGTACATCTCGTGCAGCTTCCGGTCGGGCTCGAGCGGCTCGATGTACTCGGCCTTCTCTTTGGCGATCGAGTAGTCGTCGAACACGCCGACGGCTTTGCCGGCAAGCAGGCAATCTCCGTACGGCGCGCCGATCCGGTTCTTGAGCAAGACCGTGGGTTGGTCGAAGACGTTGGTGATGATCTGGCGCCACAGCCTGCTCTTCGCCCCACCCTCGTTCATCACGATCGGGAAGTTGAGCTTGCCGAGATCGTGCTTGATGAGCTCGTACGAATGGAAGAGCGCATACGCAACGCTTTCCATCATGGCCCTCACGACATGGCCCTTGTGGTGGTTGAGTGAGAGCCCGAAGATGACGCCGCGTGCGTCGGCGTCCCAGATCGGTGTCCGCTCGCCCATCAGGTAGGGGAGGATCACGAGCCCTTCGCAACCGGGCGCCACGCGTTCCGCCTCATAGTTCAGCAGATCGTACGAGCTGACGCCGGCGATCTTCTCGATGGCCATCTCGAGCGGGGAGAAATTGTCCCGCATGTACCGGATCAGTTGGCCGCCGGTGGTCGTGGTGGGGATGACCACGTAGGTGTTCTCGGAGTCCACCGTGTAGGCGCAGTTGATCATCGTGTCCAGGAAGGTCCGGTGCTGGTGGATCACGCCGAAGTTCCCGCAGGTGCCGAGGTTCATCTGGATGTCACCGGGGTCGATGGCGCCTCCGCCGAGCCATCCGGCACACGCATCGACCTGCCCGGAGACCACGGGCGTCCCGGGAGCCAGCCCGGTCTCCGCGGCGGCCGCTGCGGTCACCGACCCGACGATCGCTTCGCACGGGGTCACGCTCGGGAGCAAGGCACGGTCGAGGCCCACTCGCTCCAACAGCGCTTCGTCGAACGCGTTCGTACGGATGTCGTAGGCGATGCCGTAGAGGGGACCGGAACTGAAGTTGATGTTGCTGACCCCCGTCAGTCGGTACTTGATGAAACTGTCGGCGGTGTGGATCATCGCGATCCGCTGGTAGAGCTCCGGACGATGGTTGCGCTCCCAGAGCACGTTGACCAGCGACGGATGATCCTCGAGCCTGTTGCCCGTGACATCGAACATCCGTTTCTCGCCGATGGTCTCCCTGAGCCACGCGACCTCGGCCGTGGCCCTCCTGTCCATCAGGTTGTAGGCGTTGCAGAGGGGATCACCGTTCGCATCCAGCATCACGAGCGAGGGCAGGGCGGTCGAAGTCGCGATCGCCTGGATGTCGGCAGGGCGGACGCCACTCTTGGTCAGGCACTCGTCGATGATCTCGCACGTCACCCGCCAGTAGTCCTCGACCCGATGTTCGGACCATCCAGGATGACTCGTGACGAGCTCGTACTCCCGGAACGCGTACGCCAGGACATTCA
Organism: Trueperaceae bacterium; assembly: GCA_007130855.1. Lineage (GTDB taxonomy): Bacteria > Deinococcota > Deinococci > Deinococcales > Trueperaceae > CSSed10-48. The sequence continues at coordinate 31,259 of SLRS01000027.1, forward strand.
GCTCCGCATCGGTGATGCAGCCTTTCGCGCCACCGGTTCCGTAGTCCACCCCGAGCAAGCAGTTCGGCATAGCCACCCCACCAACGTAGGTCCGGCGTTGTGCGGCTGATTGTAGCAGGCTGCCAGCGGAAGCGGCCGGACACCCCGGAGCCAGGCACCTCCCTTCGGAACGCTGGCTGCGGCGCGTGGCGCTCGGGCGCCACGACGCACACGAGCATCCACTGGGTAGGCTGACGCGGCGGTGCTCGCGACACGCGCCGTGACGGCACGCGGCCGTGGCCGCGTGGCACTGACCGAAGGGGGAGCGGGTCATGGGACGGACACCTGAAGTGAACGCGGAACGGCGTGAGGAGCTTCTCGCTGGGCTCCAGGCTCGGTTCGAGGCGCACATGGAGCGGCACGAGAGCATCACGTGGGCCGACGCGCGAGCGCGGCTCGAAGCCCACCCGGAGAAGCTCTGGTCGCTCGAGCGAATGGCGTCGACGGGCGGCGAACCTGACGTCGTGGGGCGCGACGACGCGACCGGCGAAGTGATCTTCGTCGATTGTTCGAAGCAGAGCCCGAAGGGCCGTCGGAGCCTCTGTTACGACCGCGCTGCCCGGGAGGCGCGGAAGAAGTTCCCGCCCGCGGACGACGCGGTGAGCATGGCGGCCGCCATGGGCATCGAGCTCCTGAACGAGGTCGAGTACCGGGCCCTGCAGCGGCTCGGAGCGTTCGACACCACGACCTCGAGCTGGATCGCCACGCCGAGCGCCATCCGCGACCTCGGTGGCGCGCTGTTCTGCGACCGTCGTTACGACACGGTGTTCGTGTACCACAACGGCGCGGACTCGTACTACGGCGCGCGCGGGTTCCGCGGCTCGCTGCGGGTCTGAGCGCTGACCGCCTGGCCCAGGCCCGTGCCGTCGCCCGCTACCCTTCGGCGGCTGCGTCGAGCCCCGCGTACCGGTCCGTGCCGAGGACGAAGCCACCGTCGACGAGGAGCTCCGCGCCGGTGATGTAGTCGGCGTCGGGGCCGACGAAGAAGCGCACAGCCTTCGCGACGTCGTCCACGGTCGCCAGCCGGCCCCAGGGGATGGTGGCCGCGCCGGCGGCCCGGAGTTGCGCCTCGCTGTAGTGCTTGCGTTCTCCGGGCGTGTCCACCCAGCCAGGAACGACCTGGTTGACGTTGATGTGCTTCGGGGCGAGCTCGCCGGCGATGGACTTGGCGAAGTGGCTCCCCGCCGCCTTCGCCATGTTGTAGGCGGAACTGCCGGCGATCGGCAGGAAGGCCCGCACGGACCCGATCAGCACGATCTTGCCGCGGCTCTCCCCCAGCGGCTCCTGCCGCACCATCTGCTGCGCGGCGAGTTGCGCCACGTGCACGACGCCGAGTTGCATGACCTCCAGGGTGCGTCGGAAGCCCTCCCAGCTCGCTTCGAGGATCGGTTCGCGCACGGACGAGGCGTGGCTGGTCACCACCACGTCGAGCCGCCCGAACTGCGCCACCGTGGCCTCGACCATCTCCCGCACCGCCGCGCGGTCGGAGACGTCGATCGCGTGGATCACGGCCTCACGGCCGCGTGCTCGGACCTCCCGAGCCACCTCCGCGGCATCCTCGCCACCGGCGACATCGCTCACGACGATGTCGAGGCCCCCCGCGGCGAGCATGAGCGCGACTGCGCGCCCGATACCGCGCGCACCGCCCGTGACGAGCCCCACGCGCCCGATCAGCGTCGGCTCAGCCACCAGCGCCTCGCTCGTCGCCCAGGTGGGCCCGACGCACCTCCTGAAGCGCCGCCTCGAAGACGTCGGCGACGCGCGCTAGGTCGGCATCGCCGTGCGCCGCCGAGAAGCCGTGATGCGGTGACACCGCCAGGTAGACGCCGCGCTCGAAGCATGCCGCGATGAAGGTCATGAGCATGGCGCGATCTTGCGTGGCGGCCTCACGGTAGTTGGTGACGGGCCCGTCCACACCGAAGTAGAGGCCGAAGCGCGGACCGACGTGTTGCAGTCGGACCCGTACCCCGCTGCGGTCGATCGCTTGCTGGAAGGCGCCGTAGAAGCGATCGGCTCGGGCATTGAGCGTTTCGAAGAAGCCAGGCCGCGCGTACTCGCGGAGCGCGGCGCGAGCCGCCTTGACGGCGGTGAGGTGCGCCAGGTAGGTGCCGCTCATCTCGCTGTCGCCGATGGGCCGCAGGTGTTCCATGATGGCGCGCGTTCCGGCGAGGGCGCTGATGGGCAGACCTCCACCGAAGGCCTTGCCGATCGCGCAGAGGTCGGGCGTGACGCCGAGGTAGCCCTGCGCGCAACGCCGGTGCATGCGGAAGGCGGTGAGGATCTCGTCGAAGAAGAGGACGACGCCGTACTCGGTGCAGAGCTCCCGGCAGCGCTCGATGAAGCCCACGAGTGGCACGATGCAGCCGGAGTCGTAGTTGATGGGCTCCATGAAGAGCGCGGCCGTCTCGTACCCGTGTGTCCGGAAGGCGCGCTCGAGGCTCTCGACGTCGTTGAAGGGCAAGACGACGAGCTCGCGCGCCAGATCCGGTGGCATCCCGGCGGACTCCGGGTACGGTGTCGGGCGCTCGGCCGGACCAGCCATGTCGATCGGCGGCGCGACGCTGTAGTTCAACAGGTCCGAGTAGCCGTGGAAGTGCCCTTCGAACTTCATGACCATCCGGCGGTCCGTGGCGGCGCGGGCGAGCCGCAGTCCGTGCATGACGGTTTCGGTCCCGCTGCCGGCGAAGCGCACCATGTCCGCGCACGGCACCATCTCGACGACCTGTTCGGCGAGTCGCGCGTGGTCTTCCGTCTCGTAAGCGCAGATCACCCCCTGTGCCAGCGCCTCCCGCACCGCCGCGGTGACCGCAGGATGGTCGTGTCCCAACAACGACGCCCCATGGGAGACGCACATGTCGATGAACTCGTGCCCCTCGATGTCGAACACCCGCGCGCCGTCGCCGCGCTCGAGGTAGAGCGGGTGGCCGAGCGCCGCATTGGCCCTCGCGGTGGCGCTCACCCCTCCGGGCATGAAGCGTTGCGCGAACTCGAAATGCTTCACGTACGACATGGGTCCCCTCCGCCCGACAGGTGCGGGCAGCGCCGAGCGCGACCGCTAGGCATCGTCGCCGACGGTGGCCTTGGTCGCGCCGGTGGATATCCCGCCATCGACGAGGATGGTCTGCCCCGTCATGTACGCGCACGCGTCGGAAGCGAGGAAGACCACCGCGCCGTCGAGGTCGTGGGGCTGGCCGTGCCGACCGAGGGGAATGCGCTCCTCCAAGTACGCGACCCACGCCGCATCGCGATAGAGCACCCGGTTCTGGTCGGTCTCGAACCAACCTGGAGCCAGGCAGTTCACGGTGATCCCGTTCTCGCCCCACTCGTCGGCGAGGCTCATGGTCAGCTGCTTCACCCCGCCGCGGCTGGCGCAATAGGGAGCGATGCCGGCGTAGCCGAACACGCTCGTCACCGAGCCGATGTTCACCACGCGCCCATAGCCGCGGGCGATCATCCTCCTCGCCACCGCCTGCGCCACGAAGAAGGCACCCCGTAGGTTCGTGTCCAACACGCTGTTCCAGTCGTCCCACGTCACCTCCACCGCCGGCTTGCGGATGTTCACGCCAGCGTTGTTGATGAGGATGTCGATCTTGCCGTAGCGCTCCTGCGCCGCCTCGACCATGCGCTCGATGCTCGCGAGGTCGCGCACCTCGAGCTCGAGGGGGAGCGCGCGGCGGCCCAGGTCCTCGACCGTCTGCCGGGTCTCCGCGAGGGCCTCCAGCCTGCGGCTGGTGATGACCAGATCGGCGCCGGCAGCGGCGAGGGCGCGGGCGAAGTGGGAGCCCAGGCCCCGGCTGGCCCCCGTGACGATCGCCGTCTTGCCGCTGAGATCGAAGTGGTCGGCCATCATGCCTCGCATGATAGGTCAGGTCCTGCCAGCGCCGACGCGTTCGGGGCGGGGCACGGCTCGCGAACAGCTGGGGCAGCAACACCTCATCGGCCCTTGCGGCCAGGCCCCAAACGCTGTCGGATGGCTGAAGCCGCCGCGTAGCCGTTGGGCTCGGCGACGAATGCGGAGGACGGGAGCGGTGGGGCGCGCACCATGCGCGCATGTCGAGCGAGGCATTGCGTCGGGAGATCGTGCGGGTGCTGCGCGCAGCGATCCCCGGCCTGCAGCTCGTACTCCTGTTCGGTTCGCACGCGCGCGGCGACACGACGCCGGCGAGCGACGTCGACGTGGCCTTCCTCGCCTCCGAGTCGCCGGCTCCCTCGCTCGTGCTCGCGGCTCGGCAGCAGCTCGAGCGGGCGACCGGTTCCGACGTCCATCTGATCGACCTGCGCACCGCGAGCACGGTGTTCCGGCACGAGATCGTGCAGTGGGGCGAGGTGCTGCTGAGCGTTGGTGGTGCCGAGGTCGAGGCGTTCCTCGACTTCGCGCTGCGCGACTACGTCCGCTTGAACGAGGAGCAAGCCGGCATCCTCCAGGACATCCGAGAGCGGGGCCGCGTCCATGGTCGTTGACGTGGTGATGAACAAGGCGGCCACCATCGAGCGCTGCTTGGCGCGCGTGCGCGAGGAGTTCGGCGCAGACGGCGCCGAGCTGGGTGTCGATCAGCGCCGTCAGGACGCGCTCGTGCTGAATCTGTTGCGGGCGTGCGAGACCGCCATCGACCTTGCGATGCAGGCGGTGCGTGTGCGCGGGCTCGGGGCTCCCCAGAGTAGCCGTGATGCGTTCGCGAAGCTCGTCGAGGCCGGCCTCCTCGGGCGCGGGGTCGGCGACGACCTACAGCGCATGGTGGGGTTCCGCGACATCGCCGTCCATCGCTACCAGGACCTGGATCTCGACGTGCTGCGTGCGATCGTGCGCCAGGAGCTGGGCGGCTACGGCGCGTTCATCACCGCGATGCTGCGGGCAAGCGACTGAGGCCCGAACGCCTAGCGACACGATGAAGCTAGGGCTAACGCCGTGCCAGTCCGGGCCATGTCGCTGGTGCTCACGGAGCGTCGCGCCGGGTCACAGAGCGGGATACTCGTCGGGATACGGCATCGTCGGGCTCCCCGCCTGGAGGGCGAGTCCCGTCGTCCGGCCCTCGGGCTCCTCCCACGGCTCTTGGCGCCCGAGGGCGGTGAGGTCGAGGAGGTCGTTGGAGGTGCCGACTTCGGCGCCCCGCGCGTAGGTCGAGTACGTGTGGAACACGCGTTCGCCCACGCGCAGGAAGGCGCTGAGGCCGGGGAGCTCGATCGGCTGCTCGCCCTCGACGTAGTACGCCGTGCCGGCCCGCTCGTGCTCATCACGCGTGCGGTAGTTGTACTGCAGTGGGGCGACGCGTTCGTCGAGGGTGACGTGGAAGTCGTAGTTGAAGGGTCCCGAGCCCGAGGAGTACCACGGCATGCGCCAACCCATCCGTGCTCGGAAGGCCGCGAGCTTCGGGTACGGCGCTCGCGACACCAGCACGAAGGTCGTTGAGCGAGCTCGCAGGTGGTTGAGGTGGCCGCGCGCGATCTCGTCGACCGCTGCTGAGCAACTTCGGCAGGGCAGGTCCCAGTCCGGACCGTACATCACGTGCTGGACGATCAGTTGGACGCGGTCTTCGAACAGGTCGAGCAAGCTGGCCTCGCCGTTCGGACCGTCGAAGCGGTAGTCGGTCGTCATCTCCACCATCGGCAGGCGTCGCCGCTGCGCGTTGAGCGCGTCGCGCTCGCGCGTGAGCGCCTTCTCGCGCTCGAGCAGGTCGGAGCGCGCCTGAAGCCAGGTCGTGCGCGGGACGATCTCGGGCAGGTTCAGGCCCTCGAGGCCGCCGTTCGTATGGTCATCGGTCATGCCGCTCACCCCTTACCGCTGTGGCATGGCGTGCGCCGCGGGATCGCCGCGGGCTTCGTGGTCGAGCCGATCGAGCGCCTCCTTCCAGGCCGGCAGGGCCGCGTTCAGCGCGCAGCGCCCGGCCTCGGTCAACGCGAGCGGGCGCTCGCGTCCGTCGTCCGCCTCCAGTGTCTCGATCCACCCCTGCCGCTCGAGCGTAGCGGCGCTGCGGGTCAACGTCGTCCGGTCGAGGCCGAGCCCGTTGGCGAGTCGTCCCCGGCCGGTCGGGCCGCGCTGCGCCAGGGCGGCGAGCACGGAGAACTGCGTGGAGCGCAGTCCACGAGGCCGCAGGTAGGCGTCGAAGTGCCGTGTGATGGCGCGGGCACGCCGTCGGGCAGCCAGGCAGGGGCAGGCTCTGGTCATGGTGAGGTCGACTGGCGGACACACGATGGGTAAGTGTATACACACGTATCGTCGGGTGCAAGCGGCCGCGGCCGCGGCCGCGCTGGTGCTGAGCGTCGGCTGCAGCCGCGCCACGGTTTCGACGGCGTGTCGAGCCGGTTCTCCTACCAGCGACCCCGCCCTTCGGCGGGTGTCGGATGATGTCGCTTGCCGTCACCGTTGGGGGGACGGGCTTTGCGGGGAGCGCTGGCGAAGCGCGCGAGCCCTGGCAGGCCCGCGGAGAGGAGGAGCCATGTGCCGAGCAGTGCTGGTGCTCGCTTGGAGGAACCTGTTGCGGCAGCGGCGACGCAGCATGCTCTTGGTGATCGTGGTCGGCTTCGCCACGGCCGGCACGGTGTTCTTCTGGGGCTTCGTCGACGGGTTCGAGCACTCGGTGATGGCCGGCCACGCCCGCTTCATCGGCGCGCCCGTCCTGGTGATGACGGTCGGTCAGCGCGCCGATCCCGACGTGGAGCACGCGCTCTCCGACCTGAGTTTGGTGGCGCAACTCGAGCGGCACCCGGCCGTGGCGGCGGCGGTGCCCAGGCTCGAGTTCACCGGGCTCGGCCGTAGCGCGTACGCCAGCGCACCGTTGGCGCTGCGCGGTGTCGACCCGGAATGGGAGCACCTGGTGAGCGACGTCCCGCAGCACGTTCGCGAGGGACGCATGCTGCACGCCCCCGGCGAGGCGGTCCTCGGCGTGGACCTGGCGGAGCGCCTCGACGTGCGCATCGGGGAGCGCCTTGCGCTCGACACGTCGGGGATCGCGGGCCCGCGGGCCGCCGGCCTGACCGTGGTTGGGCTGATCGACTCCGGCATGGCGTTCGTCGACCGAGGGGCCGTGCTGGTCCACCTCGACCAGGCGCGTGCGCTCACCGGTGTGAAGACGGCGACCGCGGTCGCGCTCGACGTCGCCCGCGGCCGGGAGGAAGTCGTCGCCGCCGAGTTGAACGCCCGCCTGCCGGCGGACGTGCGGGCCTTCGGCGTGCGCGAACTCCTCGGCCCGGTACGCGAGCACTTCACGGCCCACAGCAACCGCATGCTCGTGATCGGCGGCATGTTCGCCGTCTTCGCGGCCATGGCGGTGACCAGCACGGTGCTGGTGTCGGTGATCGAGCGCACGCGGGAGTTCGGGGTGATCGCCGCGCTCGGCCTGGCGCCGGGGCCCCTGAGCGCCATGGCGGTGGCCGAGGCCGTTCTCGGCACGGTCCTCGGCTATGGGGTAGGGCTCGTCGCCGGCTACGCCGTGCTGTGGTGGCTGAGTAGCGTCAACGTGCTCGGGCCGCTGCTCTTCGCCTCCTTCGATGCGGCCTTCGCCTCGCTCGGTCTCTCGGGCGACTTCTACATGGCCGTCCAGCCGGCGTACGTCGGCTACGCCACGGCCACCATCGTCGTCGCCGCCGTCTTCGCCATCCTCGTCCCGGCGCGGAGGCTCTGGCGACTCGAGCCGGCCAGCGCCATGCGCGTCGGATGACACCGCGCGCAGCGAGTGACGGAGGGATCATGCGACACGTCCTGGTCAGCCTCACGCTGGTACTGCTCGCGGGTACCACGCTTGCTCAGGTCGACGCCGCTGAGGTCCTGGCCAGGGCCATGGGGCACCTCCGCGGCGGCGAGCTCGTCGCCACGATCGAGCTCCACGTCACGCGGCCCGACCGCGTGACCCGCTACCTGCTGGAGCTCGTCACCGACGGCGACACCGCCGGGCTCGGGCGCGTGCTCACGCCCCCTCGCGACGCCGGCCAGGCGTTCTTGCGCGGTGGCGACAACCTCTTCGTGTACCACCCACGCGTCGGGCGCGCCCTGCGCCTGCCGCCCAGCGGACGCAGCGACAACTTCCTCGGCTCGGACATCACCTACGGCGACTTCGCCGGACGGGACCTGGAGCGCGACTACCAGAGCCGCGTGCTGCGCGAGGACGGCACGACCGTGGTCCTGGAGCTGCTCGCCCGGCCCGACGCGCCCACGCCCTTCGGCCGCGTGCTGCTCACGCTCGCTGCCGACACCTTGACTCCGCTCGAGCAGGTCTTCGAGGACCAGCGCGGCGCGGCGGTGCGCAGGATCGAGTTCGGTGACCACGTCGAGTCGAACGGCCGGCGCTTCCCGACCACGCTCGTCGTGGAGGACCTGACGCGAGCGGGCCACGAGACCGTCGTCCGCTACGTTCGCTTCTCGTTCGACAGCACGGTCCCAGCGAGCTGCTTCGAGCAGCGCGCGCTCGAAGTGGGGTGCATGTGAATGATCACGCTGGCCTGGCGCAACCTGTGGCGCCAACGCGGGCGCGGACTCGCCACGCTCTTCGCGACCGCTGCCGTCGTGGCGCTGATCCTCGTCAACCTCGGCGTCAAGGGCGGGCTGATGAACGCCTCCTTCCAGGACGTCACCCGACTGGGCGGTCACCTGCAAGTCCTCGTCCCCGACCAGCTGGCGCTGCAGGGCTTCGAGGCCGGACTCCTCCACGACCTCGGCGGCATCACCAGCGCGGTCGTCGACGTCGACGCCTCCGCTGTCGCGGTGCCGGTCCTCGACGTGCCGGCGCTCGCTGCCGGCGAGGCCCGCTCACGGGGTATCCGCGTCACGGGCGTGAGCCACCCGCCGCCGTTGGGGACGACTTTCGCCGCAAACTACCTCGCTGACGGGCGCCTACCCGAGGCCGGCGACGTGGAGGGCATCGCGCTCGGCGCGGCCCTCGCGCGATCGCTGCAGGTCGACGTGGGTGACGGCGTGATCCTGTACGCGCCCGGCACCGCAGGAATCGGCGCGGCCGCGTATGCGGTGATCGGTCTGCTCGAGCTCGGCGACCCCTTCCTCGAGGGTCGCACGGCCTACCTCTCGCTGGAGGCCGCGCAGGAGCTCGCCGCGCCGGGTCGCGCCACCCGGGTCGAGGTGTACCTCCCCGGCCTTGTGCGTCTCGCGGACGACCACCGGGCCGACGCCATGCGCGGCGCCTTGCAGGCGCGTCTCGGGGACGCGCGGGTCGAGACGTGGCGGGAGGTCGAGCCCTCGAAGGCAGGGCTCATCACCGCCCTCGACCAGATGCTCTACGCGATCGCCGGGCTCTTCTTCGTCCTGGCGGGGCTCATGGTCGTCAACACCTGCTACCTGAGCCTGATCGAACGCATCCGGGAGTTCGGCACCATCATCTCGCTCGGGGCCACGCCGGGCACGGTCATGCGGATGATCCTCAGCGAGAGCCTGCTGCTCTGTACGGGCGGCGCACTGGTCGGCGCGGTCGTGGGGCTCGCGGCGGTCGGCGTGATGGCGCGCGGCGTGCGGTTCCCGGAGGCCTTGGGCGCCCTCGACACCTTCGGCCTGCCGCAGACGTTCTACGCCAGCCTCTCCACCGCCGAAGGCCTGCTCACCGTGCTCCTCACCATCGCGATCGGCGTCCTCGCGTCGCTGTGGCCGGCCCTGCTCGCGGCCCGCCTCGCGCCGGTCGAGGCCATGCGCTTCGCTCCCTGACGCGTTGACCCTGGCCGCGAGCAGGGGCCCGAAGGACGCCAAGCCGAGCTCTGATCTCAGTGGAAGGGGAGATCCGATGACCAGCATCGCGTTCACACCGCAGCCGATCCTCGACCTCAGCCGAGCAACCCACACCCGAGCCGTCGTGCGCACCCACGCCTTGCGCAAGACCTACCGCGTCGGCAGCGTCGAAGCGCGTGCGCTGCGCGGCGTCGACCTGACGATCCATCCTGGTGAGTTCACCGCCATCGCCGGGCCGTCGGGCAGCGGCAAGAGCACCCTGCTGCACCTCATCGGCGGCCTCGATCGACCGACCGGCGGAGAGGTCTGGTTCGAGGAGCGGCGCATCGACACGCTCTCGAGGACCCAGCTCGCCGAGCTGCGGCTGCACCGCATCGGCTTCGTGTTCCAGGCCTACAACCTCATCCCCGTCCTGAGCGCGCTGGAGAACGCCGCCTTCGTGCTCGAGCTGCGCGGCGTCGCTCGCCGGGAGCGGGAGGAGCGGGCACGGCGCGCGCTCCACGAGCTCGGGCTCGATGGCTTCGAGCGGCGGCGTCCCAACCAACTCTCCGGCGGTCAGCAGCAGCGCGTCGCGGTGGTCCGGGCGCTGGCCGCCGAGCCGAGCATCATCCTGGCCGACGAGCCGACGGCGAACCTCGACGGCAAGGCCGGGATCGCCCTCATCGAGGTCATGCGGCGGCTGAACGAGGAGCACGGCACCACCTTCGTCTTCAGCACGCACGACCCCAGGCTGCTCGAGCGCGTCACCCGCACCGTCATGCTGGAGGACGGTCGGGTCGTCGACGACGACGGGGCATGAGGCGGATCGTCGGCCTCTGCTTGCTGCTGGCGTCGTCCGCCGGCGCGCAGACGCTGCGGGGCGAGCTCGCCCTGACCGCGCACCTCCATGGTGCCGCTGCCCCGCCGGAGGCGAGCTGGTCGCTCGCCGGCCGACTCGATGCCAGGTACCCCGCTGCCCCGTTCGAGCTCGCACTCGTCGCCGAGCCGACGCTGCGCTTCGGACCCCGACCGCGCCTCGAGCTGCGCGTCTCGGATGCCCTGGTGCGGTACCGCTGGAGAGACCTGGAGGTGAGCGCGGGCCTCGAGCGGCTGCCCCTGGAGACTGCCCGCTTGAGCCTGCCGTACGCGGTCGGAGCGCCACCCTCAGGCGGCGTCCGGTCCGGCGTACCGGGACTGCGCCTGCGCTGGTTCAGTGAGCGGACTGAAACGCGGCTCGCCGCCTTCTACGCCGACGGCGGGCCAGCGGGGGCCGTCAGCCTCCGCCGCGAGCTCGAGCGCGCCGAGCTCGAGGGGCATCTCGTGGTGAGCGGCGACAGGGCGGCGCTGGGGATGAGCGGCAGCGGCCTGCTCGGCGCCACGGTCCTCTATGGCGAGGTGTGGCTGCTCACGGGCCCGCTCGAGCCCCGCGCCGCGCTGGGGGCGACGGGCGCGTTCGGCGGGGTGCATTGGACGCTCGAGGCGGCGTACCTGGTCCCGCCGGGCGGGCAGTGCGCCCGCCCGACCGTCGCGGCGGTGCTGGCCGGCCGGGCCGCCGAGCACGTCGACTGGCGGGTGGTCGGCGGCGCGTCCCTCGGTGCAGCGTCGCCTGCCGCGTCCCCCGGCGGGACGTCTCCTGGCAGCGCCGCGCCCGACCGGCAGGTGCTGACCGGCCAGGCAGCCGCCGCCGTCACCTACCTCCAGCAGGACCGTGACGTGCGCATCGAGCTGAGCGCTTTGCTCGGACCGTTCGGCCGCCGGCTCGGCATCGGCGTCGAGACCCGGGCGTACCTGTAGGCGTGCGCCGCGCGGA
>SLRS01000047.1 GCA_007130855.1 Trueperaceae bacterium
GGAGGTCGGCGCGCTCGACGCGCCGCACTCCGACCACACGCACGACTTCAACCTGTTCCTACGGCTCGCGGCGCGTTACGACATCGCCTTCCCCGGTTCGGCGCTGAGTTTGGTCCGGATCCACCCCGAGCAGGACACCGAGACGAACTTCCGCGCCGCGGCGGCGACGGGCAGCCTCGCCCTCGCAACCGAGCTGGTGGACGCCGCGGCCTACATGTGCCCGTGGCGATCCCAGTGGTTCGGGCTCCCGGACCGGCGGCGCGAGGAGGTGCTGGCCTCGGCCGACCTGCTAATCAACGTTTCCGGCACGCTCGAGCGACCCGAGGCGTACCGGCACATCCCACGGCTCGCCTACATCGACAGCGATCCAGTGTTCACGCAGGTGCGGCTGGCCATGGACCCGGGACCGTTCCCCGCGCTGATCGACCGGCACGACGTGCACTTCAGCTTCGGGGAGACGCTGGCGCAGGCCGATGTGACCGACAACGGCCACACCTGGCGGCCGACGCATCAACCCGTCGTGTTGGCGCAGTGGCCCGTCCGCGTACCGGCGCGCGACGTCTTCACGACGGTCATGAGTTGGACGAGCTACGCCGCGCTCGGCTTCGAGGGTCGGAGCTCCGGGCAGAAGGACGTCGAGCTGATGAAGTTCGTCGACCTTGCTGGCATGGTGGCGCCGAACGTGCTCGAATTCGCGATCAACGAGGGGATGACGGATCAGTCCTTCCCCGAGTACCTGGACTTGCCGCGACGGGTGCGGCCCACCCTGGAGATCGCCTTGGGCAGTCCGAACGCGCCACGCACCGAGCTGACCGAACGGGGATGGGCGCTGCGGGACCCACGCGCCGTCAGCGAAGACCCGTGGACGTACCAGGACTACATCCAGCGCTCCAAGGCCGAGTTCAGCCTGGCCAAGCACGGGTACGTCGTCAGCGCCAGCGGCTGGTTCAGCGAGCGAAGCGCCTGCTACCTCGCGACGGGTCGGCCGGTGGTCTTGCAGGACTGCGCCTTCTCGCAGTGGCTGCCCACCGGCGAGGGTGTCCTCGCCTTCGACACGCCGCAGCAGGCCATCGCGTGCATCGAAGCGGTCGAGGGCGCGTACGAGTTCCATTGTCGCAAGGCGCGTGAGGTCGCCGAGGCCTCCTTCGATGCCCGTGCGGTGCTGGCGAGCCTGATCGAGCGTGCCATGCAGCCGTCCGATCGAGCGGCGCCCGCCAGCTAGGGCGCGAAGGGGCGCCGTGCCGCCTTGACCTTGGCCGGTAGCGGTTCGCGCTCCATGCCGACACGACGGCCGCGCCGGGTAGGAAGGTGGTGGCTCGGCAGCGGGTCCCGAGCACCTCGTGTTCGTGTGCCCGTCGGGGATGTATGCTGCTAGCGCAGGAGGAACAGCCGAATGCGCGAGATCGCCATCGTGACCGACCGCGGTTGCGACCTGTCGGCCGAGCAACAGCACAGGTATGACGTCAGCGTCGTTCCGTTGATCGTCCGCTTCGGCGCTGAGGTCATCCACGATGACGGCTCGCTCGGTGCGGACGCCTTCTGGGATCGGGTGATGGCGGGCCCGCCCTTTCCAGAGACGTCGCAACCATCGCCCGGGATGTTCGAAGCCGTGTTCGCCCCGCTGGTCGAGGCGGGCAAGCACGTGCTGTGCCCACTGATCTCGGGGAGGCTCAGCGGCACGGTCAACTCCGCGCGCGTGGCCGCGCAGCGCTTCCCGGACATGGTCACCGTGTTCGACACTCGGTCACTCTCGTTGGGGCAGGCGTTGCTGGTGTTGCGGGCCGCGCAGGCGGCGCGCCAGGGGCTCGCACTCGACGCGATCGTGCGGCTGCTCGAGGACCTCCGGGAGCGCTGCCACCTGATCATCTTGCTCGACACCGTCGATTACCTGCGGCGCGGCGGGCGGGCGGCCAAGGTCTTGCCGCTCGTGAAGCGGGTGGTGCGGGCGCTGCGCGTCAAGGTACTGTTACGCCTCGAAGGCGGAGAACTCCAGGTGCTGGGCGCGGTTCGCTCGCGGGCGAAGGGGATCCGGCGCATCATCGACGAGGTCGTGAGCGTGGGACCCATCGAGGCCCTGGGCACCGCCCATACGCGGCGCCACGCCGAGGCCGTTGCCTTGGCGGCGACGTTGGCGCAGCGATTCGGGCTGGCGCCGGACGCGACGCTGGTGGCTGAGGCGGGTCCGGCGCTCTCGTCCCATGCGGGTCCCGGGGTGATCGCCGCCGCCGCGCTGCGGCGGGCTCCCTGAGGCCGGACTCGGCCGCCCGGTGACCATGCTGCCGCGCCGGGGTCGATACCGCGTGGTAGTGGCTCGTTAGCACCTCGTCCGACAAGCTCACATCGGGGCGACCATGGCAGGAGACCGGCCGACGGTCCGAGGCCCGGACCGGCGCCCCGTCGCCAAGCGATGGACTCCGGCCCCGAGGTGTGGCGGTGCATGCTGGTGCGCCGGACCAGGCCCGAGAGGACACCGAGATGACCCGACCCGATGCCAGGAGCGCAACGCGCGTCACCTCCCGCGACGGCACCGCCATCGGCTACTTCACGAGCGGTGACGGGCCACCCTTGCTGCTGGTGCACGGCGGGCTCGGCGACCACACGCGCTGGGACGCGCTGCGGCCACTGCTCGAGCCGCACGTCACGGTCCACGCGATGGACCGCCGCGGCCGCGGCGCCAGCGGCGACCACCCCGAGTACGCCATCGAGCGCGAGTACGAGGATGTCGCTGCCGTGGTCGACGGGGTGGCGGCGGCCGCCGGTTCGGAGGTCGACGTGTACTGCAGTTCGTACGGTGGGCTCTGCGCGTTCGGCGCCGCCGCGCGGACCTCGAACATTCGCTGCCTCGCGCTCTACGAAGGCTGGCCGCCGGTGAGCCCCGAAGCGTTCCTGCCGGCGCCCGGGTTCGTGGAGCGCGTGGAGGCGCTGCTGGCTGCGGGCGAGCGCGAGGCGGCCCTCGAGATCACCTACCTCGAACTCGTCGGCTTGCGTCGCGAGGAGCTCGAGACGGTGCGGGCACAGCCGTCGTGGCCGGCACGGATCGCGGCGGCACACACGATCCCGCGTGAGGAGCGGGCGTTCCTGAAGACCCGCTTCGATCCCGAGCAGGCTCGGGCGATCACGGTGCCGACCCTGCTGCTGATCGGCTCGGAGACCCCGGTCTCGAAGCACGACGTCGACACCGTCGCCGCGGCGCTGCCCGATGCGCGCATCGCGATCCTCAGGGGCCAGGCACACGTCGCGGATCTCACGGCCCCAGCACTCGTCGCCGAACCACTGCTCGCGTTCCTCCGCGAGCAGTGGCACCGAGGATGAGGCTACGCGGGCAAGCGTAAGCGCCCGGGAGCCCCGGCGCCGGCACGGTCAGCTGGTCAGTGCCTGGGCGCGGTATCGCGCCCGTCGGGACGAGTGTGGAGCTGGGGCGCTGCCCGGGCGAGCGCCGCCTCGACCGCGGCGTGACCGCGTTGGATGAACGACGGGTCTCGGTTGAGCACGAAGAGGTAGTTGGCCAGCTCCAGCGGGGCATAGAGCTCGAAGGCCAGTTGGCAGGGGTCGGTCGCAGGATCGAGCTCGCCGCGCTCGCGCGCGATGTCGATCTGCCCTTCGAGCAAGGCCAACCAGCCGCGTTGACCGGCTTCGAGTTGCTCGTGGATCGGGCCGCTCTGGCCGTCGAAGTCGGCGAGCAGTTGGGCGAAGAAGCAACCACCGGGGAAGACCCCGCGTTCGACGTAGGACAGGTACGCCTCGCACAGGCGTCGGAGCCGTGGCAGTCCGTGGGGGGCGGCCAGTCCGGGATCGAGTACCTCGTGCCTGAAGACCTCTTCGGCCGCTGCGATGGTCTCGTGCCGGAGCCGCTCGATCGACTGGAAGTGAGCGAACACCCCGCTCTTGCTGATGCCTAGCTCCCGAGCGAGGCCTCCGATGGAGAGGCTAGCGAGGCCCTGGATCGAGGCGAGTCGCATGGCCGCCTCGAGGATGGCGGCGTGCGTCTGCTCGCCGTCGGATCGTCGCTGCGCTGTGGTGGGGGGCAGCCTGGCCATCGTCCTTGACAAGATAGCACGAGCGTGCCAAAGTGGCCCAGATAGCACGCCCGTGCTATTTAGTGATCTGACCGGCCGCGACCAGCCGATACGAAGTCCAGGACCACGAAGGAGCCAACGATGACGAGGTCAACCGCGATCGACACACGAAGCCGGACCGAGCGCGTTCACCGTGCCCGTTCCCACGACGGTACGGAGATCGCCGGGCGCGTCTACGGCGAGGGCCCACCGCTCGTGTTCGTCCACGGCGCCGTGGCC
Organism: Trueperaceae bacterium; assembly: GCA_007130855.1. Taxonomy (GTDB): domain Bacteria; phylum Deinococcota; class Deinococci; order Deinococcales; family Trueperaceae; genus CSSed10-48. Next base: position 4,296 of record SLRS01000047.1, read on the forward strand.
GACGGCGAGGTCGAATGGGGAGCGCTCGTGCCGTACCTGAGCGACCGGTACCGTTGCTACCTCATGAGCACCCGGGGCCGCGATCTGAGTGACGCCAACAGCGACCTCTCCACCGAGCGGCTCGTGCAGGATGTCGTCGGCTTCGTCGAGAGCATCGCTGAGCCGGTGGGCCTGGTCGGGGCATCGAGCGGGGGTGCGCTGGCGCTGGGTGCAGCGGCGCGCAGCTCGGCGATCAGCGCGCTCGCCGTCTACGAGCCCGTCGTGTTCGAGGTGATGAGCGCGGAGGCGTCCGCGGGCCTCAGCGAGACCGTAGAGCGGATGACCGAGGACGTCGCGCAGCA
>SLRS01000059.1 GCA_007130855.1 Trueperaceae bacterium
GAGGACGGCGCCGAGACCGATCTCGACATCGGCACCTACGAGCGCTTCCTCGACATCGACCTGGCCCGCGAGAACAACGTCACCACCGGCCAGGTCTACCAGGCGGTGATCCAGAAGGAGCGCCAGGGCGTCTACCTGTCGCAGACCGTGCAGGTGATCCCGCACGTCACCGACGAGATCAAGTCGCGCATCTACCAAGCCGGCGAGGGTGCCGAGATCCTGCTGGTGGAGGTCGGCGGCACGGTCGGCGACATCGAGTCGTTGCCGTTCCTGGAGGCCATCCGGCAGGTGCGCTTCGAGGTCGGCCGCGACCGCTCGCTCTACCTGCACGTGACGCTCCTGCCCTACCTGGGCAGCAGCGAGGAGTACAAGACGAAGCCCACCCAGCACTCCGTGGCCACGCTCCGCGGCGTGGGGATCCAGCCCGACGGGCTGATCCTGCGCAGCCGCAGCGCGCTGCCACCCGAAGCGCGCACGAAGATCGCGCTGTTCACCAACGTCGAGGCCGACGCGGTGTACAGCGCCTACGACGCCGATCACGTCTACGCGGTGCCCGAGATGCTGGAGCAGCAGGGCATCGCCAAGCTGCTCGAGCGCCACTTGCAGCTCGAGCGCGTCACCCCCGAGCTGCGCGTGTGGCACGAGGCCGTGCGGATCCTGCGCCAGCCCGAGACGAGTGTCGGCATCGGCGTCGTGGGCAAGTACGTCGCCATGCCCGACGCCTACTTGTCGTTGATGGAGGCGCTCAAGCATGCCGGCATCGCCAACCGGGCCAAGGTCGACATCGACTGGGTCTCGGCCGAGGCCGTTGCCGAGGGTGACGTGGAGCAGCTGGCCGGCTTCGACGGCATCCTCGTGCCCGGCGGCTTCGGCGTGCGCGGCATCGAGGGCAAGGTCCGCGCCGCCCGCTTCGCGCGCGAGGGCGGCATTCCCTACCTCGGCATCTGCCTGGGCCTGCAAGTCGCCGTCATCGAGTTCGCTCGCCACGTCGCCGGGCTCGAGGGGGCGAACTCCACCGAGTTCGATCCCTACACCCCGCACCCCGTCATCGGCCTGATGCCCGAGCAGCTCGAGATCGACGGTCTCGGCGGGACCATGCGGCTCGGGTCGTGGCCCATGCAGGTCGCGCCGGGCACGCTCCTGGCGGAGCTCTACGCGGGCCGCCTGGAGCTCTCGGCACAGGCGGGTCACGCCGCGACGGTGCTCGAACGCCATCGCCACCGCTTCGAAGTCAACCCCGCCTACGTCGCGGCCTTGAAGGCCGCCGGGTTGGTGGTGTCGGGCGTCACGCCGGGCATGGCCGGCCGCGGCGAGGGTCTGGTCGAGGCGGTGGAGCTCGCCGGCCATCCCTTCTTCCTCGGCCTGCAGTCGCATCCCGAGTTCACCTCGCGGCTGATGCGGCCGAGTCCACCGTTCACCGGCTTCATCCGCGCGGCCGTGGCCCGGCGACACCGCAAACCCGTCGCCGACGTCTGCGCTTGAACGTGACCGGCGCCCCGACTCCCCTGGTGATCGGGCTGGCGGGCGGGACCGGATCGGGCAAGTCGACGGTCGCCGACGCGCTGGTGCGGACGGCCGGTCCCGAGCACGTGGCGCTGCTGCCACAAGACGCCTACTACCGCGCGCAGCCGCACGTCCCCTTCGAGGCGCGCGCCCGCACCAACTACGACGAGCCCGGCGCCTTCGACCACGCGCTGCTGCTGGCCCACGTCGAGGCGTTGATCCGCGGTGAGGCGATCGAACGACCGGTCTACGACTTCGCGCGCCACGACCGCTCGCAGCGGACGCTGCGCCTGCTGAGCGCCGCGATCGTGATCGTCGAGGGTATCCTGGTGCTGCACGACCCCGCCCTGCGGGCGCGCCTGGCGCTCAAGGTGTTCGTCGACGCCCCCGCCGACGAGCGCTTCATCCGGCGCCTGGAGCGCGACGTGCGCGAGCGCGGACGCACCACCGAGAGCGTCATCGAGCAGTACCGCCTCACCGTCAAACCGATGCACGACTTGTTCGTGGAGCCCTCCAAGCAGCACGCCGACCTGATCGTGCCCGAGGGCGGCGCCAATCGCGTGGCGCTCGACGTGCTGCGGGCCTTCACCACGCGCCATCTCGCCCGGATCGCACGGGTCGGCGTGGCCGACGGCGGCTGGGCGTCCGCAGCGGCCCGGGCCGCCGAGGCACTCGGGTGAACGCCGCGCCGCCACCGGGACGCCGACCGCGGCTCCTCGCCGAACGCCATCCGGGTCTGCTCCGCGTGCTCTGGTTGCTGCTGGCGCTGGCGCTGATACCGGCGCTGGCCCTGGTCGTGGAGCGGGTGCAGAGCGAACACACCGAGCAGCGCGTCGCGATCGTGATGGACGAACTGGCGCTGGCCGAGCAAGCCGCCTACCTCGGCCTCGATGCCTTTACGCTCGGCTTGCGTTACCAGACGCACGGGCTGAGCGGCATCGCGCTCTACGAGGACACCGTCGAAACGCTCGCGACCAAGGGCCAGGTGGCCGCGCTGCTCGGACGCGAGGCGTACGCGGTCGCCGGCGTCCTGGGCGAACCGCCACCGGCCGTCGCCGCCGACACGACGCTGGTGCGTCCGCTGGTGCCGGGGGCGGCTGAGCGCCTGCTCGCCAACACCGCAGCGCCGCCCCAGGAGGTCAGCCTGGCCGGCGAGACCTGGTACGCCTGGCCGGGCGACTCGTACCGGACCCGGCCCGCCGGCGTCGACCGCGCCCAGGTGGAGGCCTGGTACGAGGCCGGCTTCGAGATCGCCTATCGCCCGCGCAACTTCCCGGGCCTGATCGGGGTGGGCGCCGACTACCCGCCGGAGGCGCGCTACCTGATCTACGCCGGCCTCCAGGTGGCCGGGCACCCGAGCGCGCTCGACCAGGTGATCGACGTGAGCCAGGACTACCTCACCGCGATCATCGAGGGGACACCGCAAGACGGCATGCCGGTGGTGGCGGGACGCGTGCCCACGGTGCGGCTGCTGTCGTTCAACCAGGATTACCTCAACCAACGCCTGCGACCGGCCGAGGTGATCGAGAAGTACCTCCTGGCCGCCAACGAGCGCAACGTGCGGCTGTTCTACCTGCGCCCATACACCGAAGAGCAACTCGGCGACATGGTCGCCAACACCGAGGCCTTGGTCAGCGGGCTGCGCGTCGCGCTCGAGCGCGACGGCTACCGCGTCGGCGGCCTGGAGCTGCTCGACGTCGACTACGTGCCGTCGGCCCCGTTGCGCCTAGGCGCCGCCCTCGGCGTCGTGGTGGGCCTCGCGCTGCTGGCGCTGGCGTTCCCGGCGCCGTGGGGCGTGCTGGCGTCGGTCGCGGTCGCCCTGCTCGCCCTAGTGGCTGCCGGCGTGAGCTGGGCGGCCGCGGCGCTCGTGGCCGCGATCGTCTTCCCCGTGCTCGGCTTCTCGCTGCTGCGCCACGGGCCGCTGGCGCTGCTGGGCGCCACCGGCCTGAGCCTCGTGGGAGCCGTGTTGCTGGTGGCAGTGGGGTCGGACCGCGCCAGCATGCTGGCGATCGAGCCGTTCGCCGGCGTGGCAGCCACGCTGGTGCTGCCGCCGGCGCTGATGGCCGCCCAGCTGCTGCTGCGCTGGCGCCGCCCGGCGACCTGGGTGCGGACGCTGTGGGGCTACCGCGTGCGGCTCGGCGACGTGGCGGTGGCGCTGGTCGTGCTGGCGGTGCTGGCCCTGGTCGTCATCAGGCGCGGCAACTTCCCGATCCTCGCCGCCACCGAGGCCGAGCTGGCCGCCCGCTCGGCACTCAACGAGCTGTTCGTGCGGCCTCGCTTCAAGGAGCTCGTAGGACACCCACTGGCGCTGCTGGCGCTGCTGAACCCGCGCTGGCCGCCGTGGGCCACCGGGCCACTGCTGGTGGCTGGCGTCATCGCCCAGGCGAGCATCCTGAACAGCTTCGGGCACTACCACACGCCGGTGCTGATCTCCCTGCAACGCACCCTGATCGCGTTGGCGATCGGCGTGCTCGTCGGCCTGGTGCTGGTCCCTCTCGCACGACTCGTGGTGCACGCCCTGCGCTCCTGGCTGCAGGCCGACGCGAACGCCGACGCCGGCGAATCGTGAGCGGCACCGGCGGCGGCGTGCTGTTCCACGGCGCCGAGCCCGGCGACGAGGCGGCCGAGCGTGGCGCCCAGGATCTGCGCTGGTGCGTCTCGGGCTACTTCGGAGCCGGCAATCTCGGCGACGAGGCGTTGCTCGCCGGACTGGCGCTCGGGCTGCGCGCGCGCGGGGTGCAGCGGCTCCAGATCTTGTCACTCGACCCACGGGCCACCCAAGCCGCCTACGGCTTGCCCGCCCACCACCGCCTGCGCGGCCTCCCGCGGGCGCTGTTCATCAACGACGTGCTCGTGTCGGGCGGCGGTGGCCTGCTCCAGGATGCCACCAGCGCCCGCAGCCTGCGCTACTACCTGGGCGTGATCAGGGCGGCGCGAGCGCTGCGGCGGCGGGTGGTGGTGTACGGCCAGTCGCTGGGCCCGCTCAGTGCGGCCGGTCGGCGCGCCACGGCCCGCGCCCTGCGGGGCCTGCCGCTGGGCCTGCGCGACGCGCCCTCGCTGGCCCTGGCCGCTGAGCTGGGACTGCGGGCGCAGCCGGTCGCAGACCCCGCGCTGGCGCTGCCGGCCCC
>SLRS01000193.1 GCA_007130855.1 Trueperaceae bacterium
CCAACCGCGTCGGCGCCATGCCGCGCCCGCACGGTGTTCGCGCACCTCCTCGTCGTGCACCAGCGCCACCTCGATCTCCAGGTTCGGATGGTCGAGCAGGGCGGGGATGCCGACGAGCTCCGCCAAGGCGTCGAGCAGATCGGCGCGCTTCGGCGAGCGCCGCCGGCCGGATTCGCCGGCGGCGTCGCGCCGCACGATCCAGCGCGCAGCGGCCACCGGCACCACCAGGCGTAGCCGGTGCGTGCGCAGGAGCCGCTCGAGCTTCAGGCGCAGCCGGCCCACCCGGCTGGTCTGGACTTCGATCAGCAGGCCGTCGTCGACGGCGTCGATCACGTAGCCGTCGACGCTCACCTCGTAGCGCGCGGGTGCCGGTGCCAGCGCACGCTTGAGCGAGGCGTGGAGGGGTGACTCGTTGAGGCCGCCGATCGCCATGCGCGCAGGCTATACCGGGGCCCCTTGGGCAGAAGCCTAGAGCGCGGTTTCGGCGGGCTCGGTAGCCGGCATGATGGCGCCATGGCGGACGACATTCGACGCACGGCAAGCATCCATGGCACTCCGGCGGCAGGGGGGCACGACGGCCGCACGCACCCGGCCCGCCTCGGGCGATTCGACGGCGACCTGGGGCGCGGCGAGCGTGGCTGGACCTGGCGCGGCCGGCTGCCGTTCGGCGCCATCGCGCCGCTCGTCCGGAGTGCCTCGCGGGGCCATCCCGAGGCATTGGAGGGGCCGCCCGGGGCCCCCGCGCGCGTCTGGTTGCGTGCGGTCTGGTTCGATGCGGAGTCGGGCACGGTCACGTGCGAACTCGTGGCCACCGAGGCCTCGATCGGGGCCGATGGCGTGGGTGCCAGCTGAGCATCGGGCGCACGCTTCAGCGCGCCGGCCCCGTCTCGCCTGGCGGTTCGGCCGGCGGGAGTCCGCTGCGCTCGTAGGTGGTGTGATGCGCTTGGCTGCGCAGCGCGAAGCTCGCCGCGTCCGCGGCGCGCGCCACGGCCAGCACCCCGTCGAGGTGATCGAGTTCGTGCTGGAGGAGCTCTGCCAGGTCGCCCTCGAGTCGCCAGCGGCGCGCGGCGCCCGTGCGGTCCTGGTATGCGAGCGTCACCCGCGCGTGGCGGCGCACCTTGACGAGGAGCTCCGGGAAGCTCATGCAGTCGTCCCAGACCTCGATCATCTCCTTGGAGCAGTCCTCGAGCCGCGGGTTCACGAACACGTGCGGCGCACCGATGTGCAGGTAGACCACCCGCCGTAGGTCGCCGATCTGCGGCGCCGCCACGGCCCGACCGGCGTTCCAGCGCCGCCTGAACGCCATCAGCGTGTCGTGTAGGTCGTCGATCAACGGCCCGAGCGTGCCCAGCTCGTCCGGCGCCACCGGCCGACAGGTTCGGAGCAGGCGTGGATCGCCCAGCAGCAGGATGTCGCGCGCGGCCATGGCCGCATGGTACGCCGACGCCTCGGCTGGTCGGTGACCGCTTGGCGCCAGGATCCGGGTCGCGGGTCGGATCGGCGCGGCCCCACGGTGGCCGCGACGGCCCGCGGGCGCGCACGGTACGCTGCGGCGGCAGCCGCTTGCCCCAGGAGGAACGCCGTGTCAGACCCCGTACCCTCGACCGCCGTGCCGAACGACGCGTCCGCGCCCGGTCCCGTCGACGACCTCGTGACACGCCACCACCAGCGCGTGCTCGGCGGCCGGACCCTGCGCTACGCCTCGCGGGCGGGCCGGGTGGTGCTGGCGCAGGAGCGCACCGGCAGTGGCGAACGCGCTGGCCGCTGGGAGGGGCCGACGCCGGCGGCCGAGATGTTCGTGGTCGCCTACACGAAGGAGGGCGTGCGCGACCCGGCGTCACGGCCGATCACCTTCTCGTTCAACGGCGGTCCCGGCTCCTCGTCGCTCTGGCTCCACCTGGGGCTGCTGGGCCCGCGGCGGGTGCCGCTCCACGCGGACCCGGCCCCCACGCCGCCGCCGTACCACCTGGTCGACAACGACGTCACCTTGCTCGAGCACAGCGACCTGGTGTTCATCGACCCGGTCTCGACCGGCTACAGCCGCGCGGTGAAGGGGGGCAAGGCGTCGGAGTTCCACGGACTCGACCCCGACGTGCGCTCCGTGGGCGACCTGATCCGCCTGTGGGTCTCGCGCGAGGGGCGCTGGAGCTCGCCCATCTACCTGATCGGCGAGTCCTACGGGACCACGCGCGCGGCCGGGCTGGCAGCGTACCTGCAAGATCGCCACGCGCTCTACCTGAGCGGGTTGATGCTGGTCTCGTCGATCCTCGACTTCGCGACCGCCCGCTTCGAAGTCGGGAACGACCTGCCGCCCCTGCTGTTCCTGCCGACCTACACCGCGGTGGCGCACTACCACGGGCGCCTCGACGCGGAGTTGCAGGCGCGAGCGTCGAGCGATGTGCTGCGTGAGGTCGAGGCCTGGGCGCTCGACGTCTACGCGCCCTTCCTGGTGCTCGGCGACCGTGCCGAGCCGGCGCTGGTCGACGCGGTGGCCGCCAGCCTGGCGCGCTACACGGGGCTCGACGAGGCCTGGTTGCGGCGTGCGCACCTGCGCATCGAGATCATGCACTTCTGCAAGGAGTTGCTGCGGGATCGAGGCCTCAGCATCGGCCGGCTCGACGCACGCTACGCGGGCCGCGATCGCGACGGCGTGGGCAACAAACCGGACCGCGACCCGTCGTACAGCGCCATCCTCGGCGCTTACGGCGCGACACTCAACGACTACGTGCGGCGCGAGCTCGGCTACGCCTCCGACCTGCCCTACGAGGTGCTCACGAGCCTCTACGCCGATTGGCGCTATGAGGGCTTCGAGAACCGCTTCGTCAACGTCGCGGAGCGACTGCGCTCGGCCATGCACGCGAACCCGGCGCTGCGCGTCCACGTGTCGAGCGGGTACTACGACCTCGCCACGCCGTACTGGGCGACGGAGCACACGCTCGCGCACATGGCGCTCGATCCCGCGCTGCGCGACAACATCCGTCACACGATCTACCAGGCCGGGCACATGATGTACATCCACGAGCCGTCGCTCGCGGCGCTCGGCGCCGATCTGGCCGCCTTCGTCACGGCGCGCTGAAGCCACCGCGCGCTGAAGTCACCGCGCGCTGAAGCCACGGTGCGCTGAAGCCACGGCGCGCTCACGCTCGGCGCGTCGCAGCCGGCGCCGCCTACGGCTCGCTGTCGAGCGCCTCGCGCACGGCGGTCTGTACCGCGGCGGGGTCGACCCGGCCGCCGGAGGCGCGCATGACCTGACCCACGAAGAAGCCTCGTAGGCCGCGCTTGCCGGCGCGATAGGCGGCGACCTCGGCCGGGTGCTCGACCAGCGTGTGGCGCACCAACGCCGCGAGCGCCTCCGGGTCGGCGTGGACGATCATGCCGCGCTCGGCCACCACCGCTTCGGGTCTGGCGCCGGTGGCGGCCATCTCGTCGAGTACCTCGCGTGCGAGCCGAACCGTCAGGCGACCCTCGCGGAGGAGGCGCAGCAGCGTGGCCAACGACTCGCCGTGCAGCGTCGGCGGTACCTCGCCGCTGGCCTTGCTGATGCGCTGGACGTCGTTGGCGATCCAGACGCTCAGCTCGACCGGCGATGCGCCCGCGGCCAGACCCTGCGAGAAGAGCTCCAGGAAGCGCGCATTGGCAGCGAGCATCGCGGCGACGGCCGGATCGAGGCCGTGGAGGTCGCACAGCGTGCGCGCCGCGGCCCGCTCGCCGCCCGACAGCCGGGAGATCGGGTCGACGTCGGCAGCCGCGGGCGCAGGCTCGGCGCCTTGGGCCGTCACCGGCTCGAGCGCGCCGCGCGCGCCTTGCGTCGCAACTCGCGCCGCACGCGGGCTGCGCTGCTTCGCCCAGCCGTCCTTGAGCGGCACGATCCGGGCGAACACCAGCGTGGCATCACGGCCGTCGACCGGGTCGCGCCAGAAGTACCCGAGGCGCTCACACTGGTAGCGCACGTCGGGCGCGTCGCGCAGCACGCTGGGCTCCACCACGCCCTGGTGCACCACCAACGAGTCGGGATCGAGGTGATCGGTGAAGGTGCCGTCGATCGCATCCGGGTCGGGCGTGATGAAGAGGCGGTCGTAGAGCCTGAACTCCGCCTCGGCGCCGGCCTCGGCGTCGACCCAGTGGATCGCTGACCACACCCGCACGCCCTCCGGGTTCGTACCGAGTGAGCCGGGGAGCACGGTGGCCCGCACCTTCGTGATGCGCCCGTCGGCGTCCACGTCCAGCGCGTCGCAACGCACCACGAAGGCGTGACGAAGCCGCACCGCGCGACCGGGGGCCAGCCGCTTGAAGCCCGGCGGCGGCTCGAGCGCCACGTCGTCGCGCTCGATCAGGAGTCGAGCGGAGATGGGTACCCGCCGCTCGGCCGAGTCGGGCCGATCGGGGAAACGCGGTGCGCTCACCTCGTGGACGCCGGCCGGCAGGCCGGCGAGCTCGAGCTCCACCGGGTCGATGACCGCCATCACGCGCGGTGCGACCGGGTTCAGCGCGTCGCGGACGTGCTCGTCGAGCAGCGCCGGGCTGGTGCGCGAGGGGCTGCGCGTGACGCCGATGCCGTTCACGAAGGCGCGCACGGCCTCCGGCGGCACGCCGCGCCGGCGCAGGCCCGCGATGGTCGGCATGCGAGGGTCGTCCCAGCCGTCCACGAAGCCGCCCTGCACGAGCGCGATCAGCTTGCGCTTGCTGAGCACCGTGTAGTCCAGCACCAAGCGCGCGAACTCGTACTGGCGCGGGCGCGGCTCCGGGAACAGGTGCTCGACGAGCCAGTCGTAGATGGCCCGGTTGTTCTCGAACTCGAGCGAGCAGAGCGAGTGGGTCACGCCCTCGAGCGCGTCGGAGAGCGGGTGCGCGAAGTCGTAGAGCGGGTAGATCGGCCAGGCATCGCCGCTGCGGTAGTGATGGGCGTGCTTGATCCGGTAGAGGACCGGGTCGCGCAGCACGATGGTGCGCGACGCCATGTCGATCTTGGCGCGCAGCACGTGCGCGCCGTCGGCGAACTCGCCGGCGCGCATACGACGGAACAAGTCGAGGTTCTCGGCCACGGCGCGCCCGCGATACGGGCTCTCGAGCCCCGGCTCGGTCAGGCTGCCGCGTCCCGCGCGGATCGCCTCCTCGCTCTGCGAGTCCACGTACGCCAGGCCGCGCTCGACGAGCGTGATCGCGAGCCGGTACAGCGTCTCGAAGTAGTCGCTGGCGAAGCGCAGCTCGTCCCAGTCGAAGCCGAGCCAGGCGATGTCGTCCTGGATCGCCTGCACGTACTCGGGATCCTCCGTGGTGGGGTTGGTGTCGTCCATGCGCAGGTTGACGCGTCCGCCGTAGTCGCGCGCCAAGCCGAAGTCGAGCGTGATCGCCTTGGCGTGGCCGATGTGGAGGTACCCGTTGGGCTCGGGCGGGAAGCGGGTGACGACACCGGCTACGCGACCGCTCGTCAGGTCGGCGTCGATGACGTCGGTGACGAAGTTCGGTGGAACGCTGCGGGCGCTCGGGGCGGGGATGGTCACGCTGTCTGGAGGGTCGGACACGCTGGCGAACTCCTTCGAGCGCGCGGCCGGCCGGGCCGCACGCGGGCGTTCTCGAGGCTAGCATCCGGCGGCGCACGATGCGCATGGTACGAGACGCGCGGACGCACCGCGTCAGCTCCGACCGAGGATCAAGGTGATCAGGAAGTACGTGACGGGGATCGCGATCAAGGCGCTGTCGAGCCGGTCGAGCACGCCCCCCTGGCCGGGCAGGAACACACCGGCGTCCTTCACGCCCACCCAGCGCTTCACGAGCGACTCGAACAGGTCGCCGAGCAGCGCCGCCAGCGGAACCACCACGCAGAACACCACCACATGGAGCAGGTCGAAACGGTAGCCGCTCCACATCGGCATCAACGCCAGGGTCGCCAGGACCACGATCGCCGCCAGCGCGAAGCCACCCATGGCGCCCTCGACGGTCTTGTTGGGGCTGATCCGCGGAGCCAGCGGCCGCTTGCCGAACAGCGTGCCGAACACGTAGCCGCCGACGTCGGTGGCGATGATCGCCAAGATCGGCAGCGTCAAGTACCACAGCCCGATGATTCCGTCCGGCGTGTAGCGCAAGGTGATGACCAGGCCGAACATCCAGCTGATCCACACGTAGCCGAGCACGCTGAACGCGAGCGCGTGCAGCGAGTTGCGGTTCGAGGCGATCACCTCGAGGACCAGCATGGTCACCACGAAGGCCAGGAGCAGCAGCTCACGCCACGGGACATCGCCGAACGGCGCCATCCACGGGTGCGTCGGCGGGAGCGAGGCCGGCAGCGTCAAGGCCGTGGCGACCCAGAGGCTGCGGCGCCGGATGGGGATGCCGCGCAGCCGCATCATGACGGTGTACTCCTGGATGGCGACGAACGTCAGCGCCAGGTACACCGGCCCCAGGAGCGGCAGGCCGACCGTCAGCACGACCAGGGTCACCAGGAATGCCAGGAAGGCCGAGACGATGCGTGCGACGGACACGAAGCGGCGCGTCCCTACACGGCCATGATGTCGTCTTCTTTGGCCTTCAGTCGCTGCTCGATCAGGCCGATGAACTCGTCGGTCAGCTTCTGCACTTCCTGTTCACCCGAGTGCAGCTCGTCCTCGGACAGCAGATGCTCCTTGTGCATCTCCTTGAGCTCGTCGTTGGCGTCGCGGCGCACGTTGCGGACCGCCACGCGGCCCTCCTCGGCCATGTGCTTGACCTGCTTGACGAGGTCGCGCCGGCGCTCGTCGTTGAGGGCCGGCACGGTGATGAACACGGCGTCGCCCTGGTTGTTGGGGTTGAACCCGAGGTCGCTCTCGCGGATCGCCTTCTCGATGGCCTGGATGGCCGACTTGTCGAACGGCGAGATCACCAGCGTGCGTGGATCGGGGCTCGCGACGGTGGCGAGCTGGTTCAGCGGCGTGGAGGCGCCGTAGTAGTTGACGTAGACACGATTGAGGATCGCCGGGTTGGCGCGACCGGTACGCACGACACTGATGTTGTTCTCGAACGCCTCGAGCGACTTGGTCATCCGCTCCCGCGTCTGCTTCAGCACGGTCTTCATCGGTGTCCTCCTGGACGCCGCGAACGGCGCGGCGACGCCGTGGGTGTGGCGTAGTCTACCGTGCCGGACGCGACACCGCGCGCTGCACGCGTGCGGCCACGCTCACGCGACGAAGCGTGTGACGGCATCGGTGGTGATGCGCGTGCCGACGTGCTCGCCGGCGAGCACGCGCGTGAGGTTACCGCTCGTGAAGATGTCGAACACGGTCATCGGCAGGTCGCGTCCCATGCACAGGCTGATGGCGGTGGCGTCCATGACCGCCAGGCCCTGGTTGAGCACCTCCAGGTACGAGAGCTCGGCGTACTGACGGGCCGCCGGGTTCTTGCGCGGATCGTCGTCGTACACGCCCGAGACGGCGTTCTTGGCCATCAGCACCATGTCGGCGTCGATCTCGAGCGCCCGCAGGGCGGCGGCGGTATCGGTGGTGAAGAAGGGGTTCCCGGTGCCGCCGGCGAAGATCACCACGCGCCCCTTCTCCAGGTGACGCAGCGCGCGGCGGCGGATGTAGGGCTCCGCCACCGCCTGCATGGGCATGGCGGTCTGGACCCGCGTCACCACGCCCTGGCGTTCGAGGGCGTCTTGCAAGGCGATCGCGTTCATCACGGTGCCCAGCATCCCCACGTAGTCGGCGGTGGCCGGCTCCATGTCGCCGCCGCTCGTGGCACCACGCCAGAAGTTGCCGCCGCCCACGACCAGCGCCAACTCGGTACCCGTCGCATGGCCGGTGCGGATCTCGGTAGCGAGCGCGTTGGTGGATGCGGGCGCGACCCCGAAGCCGCTCGCGCCGGCCAGGAACTCACCCGAGAGCTTCAAGACGACGCGCCGCACCGGCGCCTACTGGCCGATCGCGATGCGGCTGAAGCGCCCTACCTGGATGTTCTCGCCGATCGTCGCGACCGCCTCGTTGATGAGCTGCTCGACGGTCCGCTTGTCGTCCTTGACGTAGGGCTGCTCGAGCAGGCATACCTCGGCGTAGAACTTGCCGATGCGCCCCTCGATCATCTTCTCGACGATGGCCTCGGGCTTCCCCTCCTCGAGCGCCTGCGCGCGTAGCGCCTGCTTCTCGGCCTCGACCGCTGCAGGCGGCACCTCGTCGCGTCGCAGGTACTCGGGGTTGGCCATGGCGATGTGCAGGGCGAGGTTCCGCGCCAACTCGCGGAAGCTCTCGTTGCGCGCCACGAAGTCGGTCTCGCAGTTCAGCTCGACCAGGACCCCGACGCGCCCGTTGTGGTGGACGTAGCTGCCGATGATGCCCTCGCGCGCCGTGCGCTCGGCCTTCTTGGCCGCCTTGGCGATGCCGCGCTCGCGCAGCAGGGCGGCGGCCTTGTCGACGTCGCCGGTCTCGTCGAGCGCCTTCTTGACGTCGAGCATCCCGGCTCCGGTCATGGCCCGGAGTCTCTTGATCATCTCGGTCGTGGTGGTCATGCTGCTCCTCCGCGGCGCCTCAGGCGTCCTTCGTGGTCTCGTCGCGCTCGGCCGCGACGCGCGCTCGCTCGTCCTCGTCGGCCGTCGACTCGTCGGGCGTCGCGGCGGGAGCCGTCTCGCCCTCGGCCTCGCTGCCGGCTGCCGCCGTGGTCGTCTGGCGCTCGGGCTCGGGCTCGCTCTCGGGTGCGGCTTCGGGTGCGGGCTCCGGTGCGGCTTCGGGCGCGGCCGCGGTCTCGGGCTCGGGTGCGGCTTCGGGCGCAGGCTCCGCGTCGGCGACCGTCTCGGCCTCGGCCGCAACCTCGTCGCTGGACTCGCCTTCGCCGTCCGCCGCCTCCTCCTCGGCCACGGCGGCCTGCTCTTCGTACACGTCGACGCTCGGCTCGGCACTACCGCGCGGAGCCGCGGCGAGCGGCGGCGCGGCGCTGCGCTGCACGACCGTGGCGCCGTCGACGACAGCCTCGCGAACGGCGCGCTCGGCAGCCGACTCGGGGATCGGCTTCATGACCGCGGCGGGTGCCACTGGCGCAGCCTCCGTCTCGCCCTCCTCGGCGACGCTGGCACCGCCGCGCACCTCCACGATCACGTCGGCGAGCGTCGCCGTCACGAGCTGGATCGAGCGAATGGCGTCGTCGTTGCCGGGGATGATGAAGTCGAGCACGTCGGGGTCGGAGTCGGTGTCGGCCAGCGCCACGGCCGGGATGCCGAGCTTGTTGGCCTCCTTGACCGCGATCGCTTCCTTGGTGGGATCGATGATGAAGATCGCATCGGGCACCCGAGTCATGTCGCGGATCCCGCCCAGATAGCGCTGCAGCCGCTGGAGCTCCTTGCCCAGGTCGATCTGCTCCTTCTTGCTGAAGCGCAGGATCGACTCGTCCTCGAAGCTGCGCTCGAGGTCCTTGAGGCGGTCGACGCGGGTGCGGATGGTGCGGAAGTTCGTCAGCAGGCCGCCCAACCAACGCTCGTTGATGAAGGGCATGCCGCAGCGCCTGGCCTCTGCCGCCAAGATCTCCTGTGCCTGCTTCTTGGTGCCCACGAACAAGATGGTGCCGCCGCGACCAGCGAGATCACGCAGGAAGTTCAAGGCCTTCTCCGACTCGACCAGCGTCTTCTGGAGGTCGATGATGAAGATCCCGTTGCGCTCGGCGAAGATGTAACGCTTCATCTTCGGGTTCCAGCGTTTGGTCTCGTGACCGAAGTGGACGCCGGCTTCGAGCAGCTGCTTCATTCCCAGGTAGGACATGCCGTTCCTCCGTGGCGGGATGTTGAGGGGGTCTCAGCGGCCTGCCGGACGATGGCCGGGGGGTCCGCTCGGTGGGAGTGGCCCCGGAAGGGGCCCGTGCTCCACGCGCTCGACCGGCGGACATCCCGCTGCCGCCAGCCAAACCTCCGGAATGTACCACGCGCGCCGGCCTCGTGGCCAGCGCGCGTGGGGCGATCTCGTTCGGATGCCTGCCGCCGGTCGACCCGGGGCGGCCCGCCGCTGGGGTCGGGTCTCAGCGAAGGTCGTTCAGCGCGGTACGAGCCGACTGGTAGCCGGGGTCGAGTTCGAGTGCACGCTCGTAGGCGCGGCGGGCGTTCTCGACGTCGGCGCTGCCACGGCGGGCCTCGTAGGCGCGCCCCAAGTAGTAGTGGGCATCGGCCGACTCCGGCGGCAGCAGGGCGCCCTGCTGCGCGCGGCGCACCGCGTCGTCGAGGCGCCCTTGCTGCATGTAGGCCCGTGCGAGGTAGGTGAACAGCGGCGGTGTGAAGACGGCCCCGTCGAGCTGCAGCGAACGCTCGAAGTAGGGGATCGAACCGGCCACGTCGTTGCACTCGAACAACACGATGGCCAGCTGTGATACGGCCGAGAGCGAGTTCGGCGCCAACGCCACCGCTTGGGAGAGCTCGAACTCGGCCCCGCCGCAGTCGCCGAGCCGGTACATCACGTTGCCGAGGTTGTTGTGGGCGCTGGCGTTCGTCGGGTCGAGCACCACCGCACGTCGGAAGGCCTGCTGCGCCAACTCGAGTTGCTCGAGGTCGCGGTACGTGCGCCCGAGGTTGACATGGATGGTCGAGCGTTCGCGATCGCTCATGCCGGCCCCGGCCGCGAGTTCGACGGACCGTTCGAGCGCCTGCTGGGCGGCGGCGAGGTCACCGGCATGGTAGAGGACGATGCCCTTGGTGTTCTGGACGGTGGCGTCTTCGCCGGCCATCTGTTCGGCCTGCCGCAGCACGTCGAGCGCGTCCGCGAGGCGGCCGCCGTAGGAGGCCGGGTCGAACATGTACTGCTCCTGGTAGGTGAGTGCCAGATGGACGTAGGCCGGTAGGTGCGACGGGTGCACCGCGACCGCCTCGCGGAAGGCATCGATGGCCGCGCCGAAGGCGTTCTGGCACGCCAGCGCGCGCCCCTTGCCCACGAGCGCGTCCGGATTGCTCTCGTCGCGCTTGAGGGCCTCCTGGAAGAAGTACTGCGACAAGGCGCAGTCGCCCTGGCTGAAGTACAGGTTGCCGTCGCGCACCAGCCGAGCCGCAGCCGTCAGGGCCGGATCGGACTCCTGGGCGAAGGCGCTGGACACGAACGTGAAGGCGAGCGCGAGGGTGAGGGTTCCCGTGAGCGCGTTCGCGAGGGCCTTGGCCCCAAGCGCGCGTCGGGACGGCGTGCCAACACGAGCACGGCGGCTCGGCGAGCGGCGGAGCTGGAATGTGTTCAACGTGGCCTCCGAGAGCGGAACGTCGCGAGAGTCTATCACCGTGATGCCCGTATACTGGCGGTTCGCCGTACCGCCGGTGCGGCCGGCGCAGCGTAGCGGTCGGACACGGTGGCCTGCGCGAACATCGCCCTCACGATGTCGTCTTACGGTGAGAAGGGCGTGTGCGGCAGCCCCGATCGCAGGTGCGCCGGGTCGGCGGGAGTCGGTCGCGCGAAACCCACGCGAGCCTCGCCGCCGGTTAGGATGCGCGCGGCGCCGAGCTTCGCTGCAGCCGGCGCGAAGGCCTACCGAGTCCGGGCCGCCGAACGAGGACGAGGATGATGGAGCCGACGAAGGAGCAAAACGTGCCGAGATCGTATCGGCCCAGGTGGGCGACCACGCCGACGTTGGCGTGGGTGACGCTGTGGGCCAACGTGGTCGTGATCATCCAGGGCGCCTTCGTGCGCGCCACCGGCTCCGGTGCCGGCTGCGGCTCGCACTGGCCCACCTGCCACGGCGAGATCGTGCCGCTCTCGGGTAACATCCATACCGCCATCGAGTTCACGCATCGCCTCCTCTCGCTGGTGGTGCTGGTGTTGGGCAGCTGGCTCCTCCGCCGCGTGTGGCGCGAGCGCACCGAGAATCGTGGCGCATTCGTGTTCGGCCTCGCCGCCTTCGTGTTCCTGCTGATCGAGGCCTTGTTGGGTGCGCTGACGGTGCTGTGGGGCCTCACCGGCGACAACCAGTCGACGGCCCGCGGTCTGATGGTGGCTACCCACCTCGTGAACTCGCTGTTGCTCGTTGGTGCCTTGGCCGGCACCGTCGTCTACGCCCGTCGCGACCGGCCCGCCTACCCGCTGCGGTTGGCCCGGCAGGGGCCGCTGCTCAGCGTGTTGATGGTAGGCCTGGTCGGCATGCAGGTGCTGATGTTCAGCGGCGGTATCGCCGCGATGGGCAACACCATGTTCCCCTCGGAGTCCCTGGCCGAGGGCATCGCCGCCGACTTCGACCCCGAGTCCCATCCCTTGATCAGGCTGCGCATCCTCCATCCGCTCATCGCCATCGCGGTGGGCGTCTACCTGTTCGTCGCGCTCGGCGTGGCGCGCTGGATCAAGCCGGTGCGCGAGGGGCGGCGCTTGCGCCGCTGGTTGCTCGGTACCTACCTGGTGCAGCTGTTGGTCGGGACGGTCAACCTGGCGCTCTTGGCGCCGATCGTCCTGCAGCTGCTGCACCTGGGCCTGGCGGTGTTGGCGTTCGGCCTCCTGGTGGCCCTCTCGGTGGTGATGCTCGGTGCCACCGCGCCCATCCACAGCGGTGCGCCGCGCTTCGCGCGCGGCGGTCTGGAGCGTGCCTGACATGACGACGGTGACCCTTCGGCGCGCGACCTGGCGCGACTACCTGGCGCTGACCAAGCCCCGGGTCATCTCGCTACTGCTGCTCACCACCATCGGTGCGATGTTCATCGCGGCCAGGGGTTTTCCCGGACTCGTCCCGCTGCTGGGCCTGCTCGTCGGCGGTGCGATGTCGGCCGGCGCGGCCGGCGTCTTCAACATGATCTACGACGGCGACATCGACGGGCGGATGAAGCGCACCTCTTTGCGGCCGACGGTCACCCAGGTGATCTCGACGCGCGACGCCTTGCTCTTCGGCGCGGTGCTGACGGTGCTCTCGTTCGTCGTGATCTGGGGCGCCTCGAACCTGCTGGCGGCGCTGCTGTCGTGGTCCGGCATCGCCTTCTACGTGCTGATCTACACCATCTGGCTCAAGCGCACCACCTGGCAGAACATCGTGATCGGTGGGGCGGCGGGCGCCATCCCCCCCTTGGTCGGCTGGGCCGCGGTCACCGGCGAGCTGTCGCTGCTGGCCTGGGGCCTGTTCGCGCTGGTGTTCCTGTGGACGCCGGTGCATTTCTGGGCCTTGGCGCTGATGATCAAGGACGACTACGCGGCGGTCGGCGTGCCGATGGCGCCGATCGCGATCGGCGAGCGTGCCACCGTGATCCAGATGGTCATGTATGCCGCGCTGACGATCCTGCTCACCGTGATCCCCTTCGCGCTGCAGGAGTTCGGGATCGCCTACTTCGTGGCGGCGCTGGCGCTGAACCTGGTGCTGGCGCTGCGGGTGCTGCGGCTGTTCGCCGTGGTTCGTAGCGGCGCGGCGGTCGATCGCGCCACGGCGCTGCCGGTGTACAAGTACTCGATGCTCTACCTGGCGTTGCTGTTCCTGTCGATGGCGCTCGATCGCGCCCTGTTCGTCTGAGGATGGCGGGCGCGAGACGCCAGGCCTGGCGTGCCCTGCTGACGCCCACCTGGGTGGCGGGCCACGTCCTGGCGCTCGCGGTGGTGGTGTCGTTCAGCGGCTTCGGCTCCTGGCAGCTCGATCGGCACGCACAGCGCGGCGCGCGCAACGAGGCCGTCGCGGCCCGCCTGGCGGCGCCGCCGGTGAGCCTCGAGGAGGCGCTGCGCGCCGCCGAGGCCCAGCGTGAGCAGCGCCAGGCAGGCGGCCTCGATAGCGCGATCGGAGCGCTCGACTACCGGCGCGTGCGCGTCAGCGGACGCTTCGAGTCGGCCCACGAGGTGCTGCGGCGGCCGGTCTCGCGCGATGGCGTGCCCGGCTTCCACGTGGTGACGCCGCTGGTCCTCGCCGACGGCAGCGCGGTCTTGGTCGAGCGCGGTTGGGTGCCGCAGGAGTATGGGCAGGTGCCGGTGGCGGCGGCTCCGCCGGCGGCCGGGGAGGTGACGATCGAGGCGTGGGCGTTCCCTGGCGAGACGCCGCCGTCTGGTCCGCTCGCAGCGCTCGCACCGCGCGATCCGGTGGAGGGCCCTCTGGTCCAGGTCGCCTACCTCGACCTCGAGCGCCTGGCACCGCAGTTGCCCTACCGGCTCCAGCCGCTTCGGCTGCTGCTGGACGTGGGCGATCGGGGGCCGGTGGACGCTTCGCTGCCGCTGCCGCCGAAGCCGCCGGAGCTGAGCATGGGCTCGCACCTCGGCTACGCGATCCAGTGGTACGCCTTCGTCGCGATCACGGTGGTGGGGTACGGCGCGCTGCTCCGAGCGCGGCTCCGTGAGTCGGACGCCGCGCCCTCCGCTCCCGGCTGACGCCTCGGCAGACGGCTCCGTCGGCGTGACGCGACGCCTGCGGCGTCCCACCGGAGCGCCGTCGTCAGCCCGACAGCTCGGCCATGGTCTCGCGTACGGTGGCGAGCAGCGCGTCGAACGGCTTCACGAACTTGTCGACGCCCTCGTCCTCGAGTTGGGCGGTGACGGCGTCGAGGTCGATGCCGAGGTCGGCCAGGGCACGCAGCGCCCGTGACGCCTCCTCGAGGCCGTCTGCGAGGCGCGGCTTGGGATCGCCCTGCTCGCGGTAGGCGTCGAGCGTCTCGCGCGGCATGGTGGTGATGGTGTGCGACCCGATCAGCGGCTCGATGTACATCGTGGCCGAGTAGCGCTCGTCCTTGACGCCGGTGGAGGCCCACAGCAGGCGCTGGGGCCGGGCGCCGCGCGCCTCGAGTGCCGCGAAGCGGTCGCTCGAGAAGCGTTCGCTGTAGATCACGAAGGCGCGCTTGGCGGAGGCGGTGCCGGCCTGGCCGCGCAGCGCCGCGGCGCGCTCACCGCGCTCGCCCCCGGCGGCCTCGAGCTCGTCGAGGCGCGGATCGATGGCGACGTCGATGCGCGACAGGAAGAAGCTGGCGACCGAGGCCACGTCGTGGACCGGTTCGCCGGCCGCGAGCCGGTCCTCGAGCCCGACCAGATACGCCTCGGTGACCGCCTGGTAACGCGGCAGACCGAACAGCAGCGTCACGTTGATGTTGATGCCCTCGGCCGTCAGGCGGCGGATGGCGCTCAGCCCGGCGGCGGTGCCGGGCACCTTGACGAACACGTTCGGTCGTGCGAGCGCCGCCCACAGCCGCCGCGCCTCGTCGATCGTGCCCTCGGTGTCGTGGGCGAGATGCGGCGATACCTCCAGCGAGACGAAGCCGCTGTGGCCGTCGCTGCTGTCGTAGGTCTCGGCGAACAGATCGGCCGCCGCTTGGATGTCCTCGATGGCGAGCGCCTCGAAGATCGCCTCCGCGGTGCGGCCCTCGCGGGCCAGGGCGCCGATGGCCTCGTCGTAGTCGTCGCCGGCGGCGATGGCCTTCTGGAAGATGGCAGGGTTCGACGTCACGCCGTGGATGCCGTCGTCACGGATCAGGCGTTCGAGGTCGCCGTTGCGCAGCATGCGGCGGCTGAGTTCGTCGAGGTATACGGACTGGCCGAGCGCGGCGAGGTGCCGAAGCGGGTTCATGTCCATGGTGTCTCCTTCCGTCGCGCCCACGATACCGCCGCGCCCGCACCGCGAGCGTTCAGCTGGTGGTGCGCTCACGGCCGTCGGCGACGACCGTGCGGGTGCCGTCGTCGGACTCGAGCCGCAGCCGCACGCGCGGCAGCGGCAGGACCGCCGGCCCGCTCACGACCCGTCCCGCCCTGCTCGGATCGAACACGCTGTAGTGGCAGGCGCAGGTGAGTTTCGGCCGCTCGCCGCGATGGTTGAACGCGAAGGCGATCGCCTCGACGTCGCGGTTGAGGTCGACCAGGCAGCCCTGATGCGTGCAGATGCGGCTGAAGCCGGCCAGCACCAGTTCGCCGCCCTCACCCTCCGGCGCCTGCACGTCGGGCACCACCAGGGCGCCGGGGATGGCGACCGGCAGCCGCAGCGCCAGACACGGGCGCCCGTCGAAGACGAACTCCCGGACCGACCACGGTGCCTCGAAGTGGGCCAGCGGCGCCACGGTCACCGGCTCGCGTGGCTCGAACGTCGGCGGATCGGCCGGCGCGGGCTTGTTGAAGTGGATGCGCCAGACCTCGCGCGCGCCGAAGCCCGCGCCCGCGAGCGCAGCCAGCACCGGGAGGCGCCAGAGCCAGGCGACCAAGCGCCGGCGCGACACGTCTGGCGCGTCGGGCGCTGCGGGCGTCGGCCTCGACTTCGACTGCTCCGCCATGGCTCAGCGCGGCATGGCGACGTCCACGGCCAGCCAACGCACCAGGACTTCGATCTCCGCGTCGCTCAGGAGTGCGCCGAAGCCGGGCATGATGCCGCGGCCGAAGGTGATGGCCGAGCGCACGTTGGCCTCCTGGGCGGACCGGGCGCTGCCCGCGAGCCGCGGTCCAGAAGCACCTTGCGCTTCGGCGCCGTGGCAGAGCGCGCAGTGCTGGGCGTAGAGCGCTTGCGCCTCGGCGGCGATGGCATCGGGCCGGCCGTCTTCGAGCGCCGCGAAGGCACGCTCGGCGGCGCTGGGCGTGGCGCCGTCCACGCTCGCGGG
>SLRS01000215.1 GCA_007130855.1 Trueperaceae bacterium
CTGTTCAAGGGGGGTGGGGCGCTCGAGACACTCGGGAAGAGCGTCACCGTGGCGTTCGACAAGACGGGTACGCTCACCCGGGGGCGGCCCGCCGTGACCGACGTGATCGCCGCGAACGGTGGCGAGGCCGAGTTGCTCGCGTTGGCCGCCGCGATCGAGGCGCGCTCCGAACACCCCATCGCCCGCGCCGTTCTCGCCGAGGCCGAGCGGCGCGACATCGCCGTCGAGGCCGCCGTCGACACTACCGCCATCCCGGGGCAGGGCCTGCGGGCGCGCTTCAACGGCCGTCACGCTTGGGCCGGTACCCGCAGACTGATGACGGCGCAGGGCTTGGCGTTACCGTCCGCGCTCGAGGCAGATGTCGCTGCCATCGAGCAGCGCGGCGCCACGCTGGTGCTCGTGGGCGACGACGAGACCGTTCGCGGCGTCATCGCGGTGGCCGACACCGTGCGCAACAGCGCTGTTGCGGCGGTAGCGAACCTGCGCGCGGCAGGTGTCCAGCGCGTGGCCATGCTCACCGGCGACAACGCCGGCGTCGCACACGCCGTCGCGCAGCAGGTCGGCATCGCCGCGGGCGACGTCCACGCCGATCTGCTCCCGGAGGACAAGCTCGACGTCGTGAACCGTTTGCATCAGTACGGCATCATCGCCTACGTCGGAGACGGCGTGAACGACGCCGCTGCCCTGGCTCGCGCCGACGTCGGCATCGCCATGGGGGCCGCCGGCAGCGACGTGGCCATCGAGACCGCCGACGTCGCACTCCTGGCCGATGACCTCGGTCGACTCGAGGCCGCCTACCGGCTCTCGCGCCGCGCCAATCGCATCGTGCGGCAGAACCTGGTGTTCGCTCTGAGCGCCATGGTCGTACTGGTGGGTTTCACGCTGTTCGCCGCACTGCCGCTGCCATTGGCTGTGATCGGCCATGAGGGGGGCACATTGCTGGTCGTGGCGAACGGGTTACGGCTCTTGGTGCCGGAGCGACAGCGTGGTTCCCGCGCCGGCGCCGGCACGCACCTGGTCACCCCGAACCCAACCCAACCAGCGCCGTGAGGGCGGCCAGCATGAAGGCCGTGGGCGATGGATGGCAGCCTTTCGCGCTCGGGTGCGAGGCGTGTGCCGCGAAGAACATTGTTATAGGAAGATGAGGCCGCTTCCATCGACACGCTCGACTCGAAGCAGGCTGTCAGTCACACAGCGCGGCTTGCTCGTGGCGTAGGCGAGGGAGTCGGTAGCTCAGGCATGACGGCGCGTCGCCCGTACGGTCACCACGGTCGAGCGCCACGGCACCACGCGTTCGGCGAGCTGCGCATGGAACCTGCGAGCGAGCGTCTCGGCCAGCGCATCGCCGAGCGCCGTTCGCACGGCCGCGCCGTAGGGCCCCGGGGCTTGCCTCGTGCCGAACCAGCGGTCCAGTGCGGCTGCCGTCATACGCTGATCTGCCACGATGATGGCCTCGCGAACCTGTACGTCATCGAACCCGGCTGCGTTGGCAACCTCCCGGAGTCGCGACGATGTCCATGCTTGCTTCACGCCGTCACCACAGTAGAGCACCCTCTCAGCGGCCCGCACCTCCTTCGCGAGGGCCTCGGCATCCGTCCAGTCGAGGAGCGCAGACAACCGCTGGCCGCCGCTGGCGTCACTCTCTATCAACACGACGAGCCCTCGCGGCGTCAACAGCGCTGCGAGCTCGCGAAGCCATGCGCTCGGGTCCGCGACGCTCGACAGCACTGAACGCCCGAGCACCCGGTCGAAACGCAGGTTGCGGGTGCGCTCATGACTGGCCAATGCGCCGACTAGGCACGCTGGCTCTGCATCGACGACCACCGGCCGCTGCAACTCGGCCAAATGCGAGGCCTGCTGTTGGATGGTC
The DNA here is from genome assembly GCA_007130855.1 of Trueperaceae bacterium. Classification (GTDB taxonomy): domain Bacteria; phylum Deinococcota; class Deinococci; order Deinococcales; family Trueperaceae; genus CSSed10-48. Next base: position 1,871 of record SLRS01000215.1, read on the forward strand.
TGGGCGTGGCGCGCGTCCGACGTGGCAGCGACCACCAGCCCCTCCGGTGTGCGGCGCACCGCCTCCCAAGTCAGCAGGCCGGTGCCTGCGGCTACGTCGAGCACCACGTGGTGACGTGCGAGGTCGGCAGCCTCGAACACCGCGTCGCGCACGGCGGCGAGGCGTGCGCCGGTCGCGGAGACCGTGCGCTCGAGCCAGCGGTCGCGTGCGCGATCGATCGGTCCGGTGGTGAGGATCTCGCTCGCTGCGCGCACATCGTGCTCGAGCATCGCCGCGAGTTGCGCCTCACGCCGTCGAGCCACATCTTCGCGCACGTGCCGCTCCGCGCCCTGGTCACTCGGCTGGTAGAAGACCTTGCCCTGGAGCGCGCCTGGCAGGTACTGCTGTGCCACCCAATGGTCGCGATAGGCGTGCGGGTACGCGTAGCCGGAGCCGTGCCCGAAGCCGTCGGCGTCGCGGTTCCCGTCCCTCAGGGGATTCGGTACCTCGGCCTCGCGCTCGTTGCGCACCGTCTCGAGCGCATCGAAGAAGCCCATCGTGCTGTTCGACTTCGGGGCGGTGGCCAGGTAGAGCGTGGCTTGCGCCAAGTGGTAGCGACCCTCGGGGAGGCCCACGTAATCATAGGCCTGCGCGGCAGCAGCCACGACCCCGAGTGCCTGCGGATCGGCGAGACCGACGTCCTCGCTCGCTAGGATGAGCAGACGACGCAGGATGAAGCGCGGATCCTCGCCCGCGTAGACCATCTTTGCGAGCCAGTACAACGCCGCGTCGGCGTCGCTACCGCGAACGCTCTTGATGAAGGCGCTGATGGTGTCGAAGTGAGCGTCACCCTCCTTGTCGTAGAGCACGGCGCGTTGCTGGATCGACTCCTCGGCCACCTCACGTGTGATGACCACCACACCGTCGGCGCCTGGCTCGGTGGTGGTGACGGCCAACTCGAGGGCGTTCAGCACCGCCCGAGCGTCCCCGTTGGCGACGTTGACGAGGTGATCGAGGGCGTCGCCTTCGACGCGCGTCGCGAACCTGCCCAGCCCACGCTCGCGGTCGTGTAGCGCCTGCGCCGCGACCTGCCTCAAGGATTCGCCATCGTGCGGCTTGAGCTGGAAGATGCGGCTTCGAGACACGAGTGCCTTGTTCACCTCGAAGTACGGGTTCTCGGTGGTGGCGCCGATCAGCACCACCATGCCGTTCTCGACCCAAGGAAGCAAGGCGTCTTGCTGTGCCTTGTTGAACCGGTGCACCTCGTCGACGAAGAGGATCGTACGTTGACCCGCGTGACGCCGCTGCTGCGCCTCGGCGACGGCCTCACGAATGTCCTTGACGCCGCCCAAAACGGCGTTGAGCGCGATGAAGTGGGCCTGGGTCGAGTTCGCGATCACGCGTGCCAAGGTGGTCTTGCCGGTGCCAGGCGGTCCATAGAAGATCACCGAGGAGAGTTGGTCGGCGGTGATGGCGCGGCGCAGCAGGCGGCCGTGTCCGAGGATGTGCTCCTGGCCGATGAACTCGTCCAGCGTGCGCGGCCGCATGCGGGCCGCGAGCGGCTCGTCTTCCGCACGTTGGAACAGGGAAGGGGTCGGCGAGGTCACGTCGCTACCAGCCTACGCGCCGCCACCCGTTCGCGTGCGGCTGGCGGCACGGCCGTCCACCGTCGACCGTTCATCTACCACCGCCGTCGAACAAGCCGACCTGCTCCGAGCGGCCCGGTACGCGGAAGTGGCTCCCATCGAGCGGCGCGCTCGGTCTGTCGAGGCCCACCCGGCGACGGTGCACGGCAAAGATCGCGCTCAGTTGCTGCACGTAGGGCCCCTCACCGCGCATGCGGTGCCCGAAGCGGGCGTCGGTGAGCGCCCCGCGATGCGCCTCGCGCAGGCGCGCTAGGACTCGTCCGGCGCGCATGGGTACCTGCTCCTCGAGCCAGGTCACGAACACGCTCGCAACCGCTCCCGGGAGTCGCAGGAGTGTCCAGTCCGCTCGCTGCGCGCCTGCCGCAGCAGCCGCCTCGAGGATCGACGGGATCTCGTGGTCGTTGAGACCCGGGATGACCGGCGCGACCATCACGGACACCGGCACACCGACGTCGGCGAGCGTGCGTACGGTTCGCAGGCGGTTCACAGCTGTGCTGGTACGCGGCTCGAGGCGCCGGCGCAGGGCTTCATCGAGCGTTGTGACCGACAGGGCCACGCGCACCGCGCCAAACGTGGCGAGTTCGCCGATCAGGTCGAGGTCGCGCAGCACGAGCGCGTTCTTGGTGATGATGCTGACCGGCTGCCGATGCGTGGCCAGCACTTCGAGGCACGCACGCGTGATGCCTAGGCGACGCTCGATGGGTTGATAAGGGTCGGTCACGCCCGAGAGTGCCACGTGCTTCGGTACCCAGGTGGATGCCGCCAGCGTTCGTTCGAGCTGGTGCGCGGCATCGAGCTTGGCGAAGACCTTGCGCTCGAAGTCGAGCCCGGCCGAGAGCCCTAGGTATTCGTGTGTCGGACGGGCATAGCAATAGGAGCAGCCGTGTTCACAACCGCGGTAGGGGTTGAGGCTCAGGTCGAAAGGGACGTCAGGCGAGGCATTGCGACTGATGACCGAGCGGCTGGTGTCCCGGTACACCTCGGTACGGTCCGGTGCCCCCTCGTCGAGTGCCTCGTGGTCCAACTCGTCGCCATCGAACACGATCTCTCGTCTCGAGAAGCGGTTGCCCGGGTCGAGGCTTGCCCCACGCGCGCGTTGGGGGAGTGGCGCCATACCGCTAATACTAGGGTATGAGCAGTGAAGGCGTGGTGATCGCCGAGGCATGCCTGCCCGCCGGGCGACGCTACGGCCAGTCGCGCGACTACACAGGCGGCGATCCTAGCCAAGGCGGCTGGGTCGTTCCGTCCATTGACGAGCGTCGATGATCCGACCTACGCTCAGGGAATGGATGCTACCGTCGCGACCCTGAAGGCGTTGGCGGATCCGGTCAGGTGGAAGGCCCTCAACTTCCTCCGCGACCCAGGTCCGAGCAGCTGCAGCCAAGGTGATCACGGCGTGTGTGCTTGCGACCTCGAGGGCGTGCTCGGCGTGAGCCAGCCTACGGTTTCACATCACATGAAGCAACTGGTGGAAGTGGGTCTGGTGCGTGCGTTCAGGCGTGGCCGCTGGGTGTTCTACGAGCTCGACGCCGAGGGCTTCGCTAGCCTCCAAGTCGAGATCGGGCGCTTCATCGAGCCGTCGAAGGCGACGAAGACGCTCGCTTGAACGGTGCGCCTGGTTCGACGCATGCAGGCCGACGGCGGGTTCAGGGCTAGTGCGGGAGGACCAAGACCGGCACCTCGCTGCGCCGCACGACGCCGTCCGCCGTGGCACCGAGGCGACGCCCGCCGTGGCCTCCTCTGCCGAGGATGACGAGGCTGACTCCCTCGACCTTGGCGAGTGTTGCGATGGCCTCCGCGGCGTCGGGACTCGCGACGACGTGGAGCGCGACCGGCACCTCGACTCCTGCGACCAGCTGCTCCAGGTGTGCTCGCGTGACGGCGGCGTCACCCTCGCCCTGCGCGTCGATGACCGTCACCGCGGCGACGGCTCGGGCGCTTCGCACCAACGACAGCCACGCATTCGTCGCGGGCATTGCTGCCTCGGTCATATCCGTGGCCAAGAGCACACGCTCGAGCTTGCGCTCGCACACCAGATCGGACGCGTGGTCCGAAACAGGCTCGATGCGCTCGAGGAGCACTGCGGTAGGGGAGTCGTGGAGCACTTTCAGCGCGGTCGAGCCGAGGAAGAGCCGTTGGACCATGCTGTGGCCGCGCGAGCCCAGGACGATCAGACCGGCGCCCACGCGTTCGGCGAGCGCGATCAGCTCGACCGCGGGATACCCCGCGACGACGTCGCTGTGCACTGCGAACCCGTGCTCACGGATGCCGGCAGCGAGCTCAGCCAGGCGTGCACGGTAGTGGTCCTGATGTGCGATGGCACTGCCCGCCGGGTACGCCACACTGGCAACGTAGGCCAGGCTGAGCGTGTCGGTCCCTAAGGCACGAAGCTCCGGCAGACAGCCCACGATCGCTTCGGATGCGGGTGAGAAGTCAACGCCGACTACGGCATGCTCGAACATCAGGTCCCCCCTCGTCGCGGATCCGCCGCTACATGCTGGCATCGAGCCCGAAGACCGCCAGCATCCGCCACGGTCCGAACCCCTCTACGCCGATGGCCACCTGGTCCCTCGCCGCACTCGCTAGGTCAGCGGCGAGGTAGACGCTGATACCGTGACTCTCGAAGACCTCATAGTCGGCGGTGCTCACGGGCGCACCCACTTCGGCGATAGGCACGGCGACGGTGCCACCACAACAGCCATGCCGTGGTGACGAGCGTACCGTGACCGCCCGACCGTGTTCTGCCAGGTATGCGATCGCATCGCCGGATAGGGTGAGCTTCGGCGCGGCCATGGCCTCAGGCCGCTCGCGCTCGCGTGATCGGTCGCTCGAAGCTGCCTCGAGTGGCGTTGGCGATGCGGACCAGCATCAGCATGACCGGCACCTCCACCAAGACGCCGACGACGGCCGCGAGGGCGGCGCCGGAGGTCACGCCGAAGAGGGCGATCGCGGTGGCTACGGCGAGCTCGAAGAAGTTGCTGGCGCCGATCATGGCGGCGGGCGCCGCAATGCGGTGCGGGATGCGCCAAGCCTTGGCCCATCCGTAGGCGATGGCGAACATGGCACAGGTCTGGATGATCAGCGGCACGGCGATGAGGACGATGTGGAAGGGGTTGGCGAGGATGACGTCGCCCTGGAACGAGAAGAGGAGCACGAGCGTGGCGAGCAGCGCGATCACGGTGGTGGGCCCGAAGCGTCTGAGGAAGACGTTGTCGAACCACTCCCTTCCGTGACGGCGGATGAGCAGGGTCCGCGTCAGGTATCCCGCGACGAGCGGAACCACGATGTAGAGCACCACGGAGAGGACCAGCGTGTCGTAGGGCACGAAGACCTGGCTCACGCCGAGCAGCAGCGCCACGATCGGCGCGAACGCAACGAGCATGATCAAGTCGTTGACGGCGACCTGGACGAGGGTGTAATTGGGGTCGCCACGGGTCAGGTAGCTCCACACGAAGACCATGGCGGTGCACGGAGCGGCGCCGAGGAGGATGGCGCCCGCGACGTACTGGAGGGCGAGCTCTTCGGGGATGAACGGCGCGAAGATGACTTGCAGGAACAGCCATGCGAAGAAGAGCATGCTGAACGGCTTGATGAGCCAGTTCACGACGAGGGTGACCGTAAGGCCCTTCGGCTGTCGCCGGACGCCGAGGACACTCCCGAAGTCGATCTGCAGCATCATGGGGAAGATCATCAGCCAGATGAGGATGGCGATGGGGATGGAGACCTCTGCATAGGTGAAGCGCTGCAGGACCGCGGGCACGGCTGGCAGGTATTGGCCCACGCCCACGCCGACGAGGATGCACAGGAGGACCCAGAGGCTCAAGAAGCGTTCGAAGACGCCGAGTCCGCGCTCGCGGTCGGGATCGTTGGAGAGGGTCTCGTCAGCGATCGCCATGGGCATCCTCTTCGAGGTTCGCCCGCGCCCGCAGGGCATCGTGGCGTAGGGCACCGCCATCCGCGAGCGTGGCCACCAGCTCTTCGCTCATGGCGCCGATCGCATCGCGAACCACACGCCAGCGCTCGATCGGTTGGTCACTCGGGTCGGGGAAGGAGACGTGCAGTCGTTCGGTAGGCGCCGGGTACGCCGGGCAGGCGTCGTTGGCTGCATCGCACACGGTGATCACGAGGTCGAAGGACCATGGGTCGGGCACCTCGTCGATGCTCTTGCTCGTGTGCCCTGCGAGGTCGACACCCACCTCCCGCATCACCGCGATCGCCTCTGGTTTCAACGCGGTGCGTTCGGATCCGGCGGACCACACGTCACAATCGACGCGATGGCCGGCGGCATGGTGGCGGATCCAACCCTCGGCCATCTGGCTGCGGGCGCTGTTGTGAGTACAGAGCACTAGGATTCGCGGCATGCGGACACGGTAACCAATACATCGACGGTTGTCGATGCATCGGATGACCCCGCCATGCCCCACCGCGTGATCGCAGGCATGGCTGTAGTAGCGTGCTGCGCCCTCTGCCTGGGCCCACCTGCCCCCTGCAGGCCCCGGAGCCGGTAACCTAGGGGCGGTGCGGCCCAGCCCCCTGGGGGTGACGCTGTCGCGTGAGGCCCATCCTCGCTCGCCGCGGGCGTGGCGAACCCGCTCGCACCCATCCTCTGTCGTTCTGGCGCGCCGCGAACACGCTCGGCGCCGGGGCGGCTCAGCGCAGCAGCGCGAGGAAGACGCCGGCGGCGACGGCCGAGCCGATCACGCCGGCCACGTTGGGGCCCATCGCCGCCATCAGTGGGTTGACCTTCCCTTGTGTCTGCTCCGCCACGAAGCGCTGGACCACGCGTGCCGACATCGGCACGGCCGATACGCCGGCGGCGCCGATGCAGGGGTTGATGCGCTGCTTCTCCGGGAGGACCAGGTTCAACAGCTTCGCCAACAGGATGCCGCCGGCGGTGCTGAAGGTGAAGGCGACCGCGCCGAGGAGCAGGATGTAGAGTGTCTCCGCCCGCAAGAAGGTACCGCCAGCCATGGTGGCTCCGATCACGAGACCGAGCAGGATGGTGACGATGTTCACCAGGGGTCCGCCGGCGGTCTTGCTGAGCCTCTCGGTGACGCCCGACTCTCGCAGGAGATTCCCGAACATCAACATCCCAACCAGGGGCGCCGCCGCCGGGATCGCGAGCGACACCAGCAGCGCTATGACGACGGGGAAGAGCACCACGGCCGTCCTCGTGACCCGGATCTCGTCGGGTACCGGCATGTGCCTCTCCTTGACCGTCGTCAGGAGCCGCATGATCGGCGGTTGGATGACGGGCACCAGTGACATGTAGCTGTACGCCGCTACGGCCACGGCCCCCAGCAGTTCCGGGGCGAGGATCGCTGTGAGGAAGATCGATGTCGGCCCGTCTGCGCCGCCAATGATTCCGATCGAGGCGGCCTCGTTGATCGAGAAGCCGAACAGATAGTACGCGCCGATAGCTGCGACGAAGATGCCTACTTGCGCCGCGGCGCCGAGCAAGAGCGTGATCGGGCGGGTGAGCAGTGGTCTGAAGTCGGTCAGAGCACCCACGCCGAGGAAGATGATGGGCGGAAGGAACTCGGTGCGGATGCCCGCCTCGTAGATCAACTGCATCAGTGGAAGCTGCTCGGCGGCGCTTGGGGTGAAGGTGCTCGACGCCGACATCATGGCGTTGGGAAGATTGGCGAGGACCGCGCCGAAGCCGATCGGGATCAGCAGAAGTGGTTCATAACGCTTGGCTGTTGCCAGATAGAGCAACACACCGGCCACCGCGAACATGACAAGGTTCTGCCACGTGAGATGGGCGAACCCGGCATCGCGCACGAGCGCCGCCAAGACCTCCACGTCAGCGCCCCAAGGTGATGATCGGTTCGCGGGCAGCGACCTCGTCGCCTGGACTCACGTGCACCTGCTTCACCGTGCCGGCTTCCGGTGAGCGGACGTCGTGCTCGGCCTTCATCGCCTCCACGGTAGCGACGACTTGCCCCTGTTCGACGTGGTCGCCCTCGCTGACCTTGATCTCGAGCACTTCGACGGTACCGCCGAAGGGTGATGTGATCGCTACGCCTTCGCCGACATCCACTGTCGATGCTTCCTCTTGCGCGGGCCCGGCCGCGCCCTGCCGATCGGTCGACTCCTCCCGATCGCTCGCCATGGCCGGTTTGGCCGCGCTGCTCGATCCGCTCACTGGTTCGAGGGTGATACGGAAGACGCGCTTGGTGTTGCCCTCGACCACCGTCGCGGTCGTCGTGACAGGGCCGCTGGCTTGCGGCGGCGAGCGCTCCTCGGATCGCGTCGCAGCAGCGCCCTGCGTGGAAGGCTTGGTCGCGGGTGGCGGGCTCGGAGCGAGCGGCTCGGCCGCCGCTTCATCGGTGCGCGCCTCTTTCGGTTTGAGTGGCAGGTTGACGCGTGCTTTGCCAAGGAGCAGCCGCAGCCCCTCGTTCAACTCCATGCGTTTGCCAGGCACACTGGCGGAGGCCACCAGGAACACGTTCTCGTCGGTGGTGGGCAAGTCGTGCGACGCCAGGGCTTCGCGCGCTGGTGCGAGGGTATCGCTGGCGGCGGCCAGCGGATCGCCGTCGAACGGCTCTAGCTCGAGTTGCTTCGAGGCCGCCTTCACCACGTCGGGATCGGGTGTCTCAGGCGGACGGCCGAAGTAGCCCAAGACTGAGCGCCCGTACCCGGCGTCGATCTTCTTCCAGCGGCCGTGGAGCACGTTGTTGAAAGCCTGCAACCAGTACTGCTGGCTGCCTGGGGTGACGCTGGTCCAAGCCCCACCGGACTCCACGACCAGTGGGAACTCCGACAGAACGTCGCCATAGCGATCCAGGATGCCGGCCTTGGCCATCATGTGGACATTCGGCCCGATCGCCCCTCCGGGCATGGGGAAGTTCACCACGCGCGCGTCGGCCGCGAGTGTGATCGGGTTGAACTCGTATTCTGCCAACCCATCGTTGAGCGCCGTCTCGATGTCGTTCATGGCAGTGTGGTCGATGTCGAGCGTGTAGCCGGTGTTCTTGAGTGCGTGCCACATGGAGCGCACGTCGGGCTGGCTGGTCCCGGAGGCGAGCGGCCTCACCGACAGATCGATCCCGTCCACGCCCCCCTCGATCCCGGCCATGTAGCAAGCGACGGCCATCGAGGCGGTGTCGTGGGTGTGTTGCCAGAGCAAGACGTCGTCTGGGAGGATTGCCTTGAGGCCGCGAGCGGTCTCGTAGCAGGTACGCGGGTCGGTCGTGCCCGACGCGTCCTTCATGCACACGGAGTCGACTTGGACGCCACTGTCGAGGACGCGCTTGACCACCTCGACGTAGTAGGCCGGCGTGTGCGTCTTCTGGGACGTGTAGGGGAGCCCCATCATGGCCACGCACAACTGGTGATGCATCCCGGCGTCGATGATCGGCTTGGCCGTGGCGACGAGGTTCTCGACGTCGTTCATGAAGTCGAAGTTGCGGTCGATCGTCGTGCCGTGTCGATGCATGAGCTTTGCTTGCAGTTCCAGCGCCGGCAACGCCTGTGTGGTCAAGGTCACGCCCGACACCGAACGCGTGAGGATTTGCAGGTCGACCCCGGGGCCGGCAGCGTCACGCAGGCGGTCCATGGCCTCGAAGGGGTCTTCACCGACGTAGAAGTACGGGGCCTGGTAGCGCGCACCACCGCCGAACTCGAAGTGGCGGATCCCGGCTTCGACAGCTACTCTCAGCGCCGGCACGATGTCGTCCACGCGGACCTTCCCGCCGAAGACACTCTGCAGGCCATCGCGGAAGGCGGTGAGCATGACGCGGATCTGCTTGCCGTTGGCGCTGTGGATCATGACGAGCTCCCTGCTCGGGTCTCTTCGACCCTCGTGATCTGGTACCCCGGCATCTGCTCTTGCACGGTGGCCTGCAGCGCGGCCACGAGCGACGCGTCGATCTGCCCCGACTGCTCGCGGAAGACATGACCGAGCACTCGGATCACGAGCGCCAGGAACGACAACAGGATCAGGACCGCCAGGAACGCGCTGAGCGAAAGCGAGACGAGGTTCGGGTCATTCATGAAGACGCCTTCCGGAGCCGAGAGCGAGCCAGCGGTGAGCACGCCATCGACGAAACGGCAGAATGCCGGATGGTACGTCGCACGCTGAAGCGGGGCCAGGGTCAGCCGTCCTCGCCGTTCTCGCCCCCGTCCGCCGAAACGTCGCTCCCTTCGAGGAGCGTCAAGCGTCCCGCATGCACGGGTCGGCCCCAGCCCTCGACGTCGAGAGCCAGGTCGTTTCGCAGCGCGATCACGCGCCCAGTCGCCAGCGGTTCCTCGATCCCTAGCGCTTCGCTCACCGGCCAGACCGCCACCTGCCGGCCAATCACGATCGAGCGTCGCCGGTACGCCTCAACCAGTTCGGCGCCGTGGCCGGCACGCAGCTGTGCCACGCCGGCGTCGAGTTCGACGAGTAACGCAAGTGTCAGGGTGGCCAGCGTTGGCGCGTCGGCGCTCGCCAGCTCAGTCAGGCTGCCGGCTGGAGGGGCACTCGGATGGCGCACCAACTCGGGAGTGTGCGCCACGTTGATGCCGACTCCGGTCAGCACGTAGGTGGCGAGGGCGCCGTGCAGTTGCGTGGCGCTGAGCACGCCGCCGATCTTGCGCCCGCCGAGCATCAGGTCATTGACCCACTTGATGCCGGGGGAGACGCGACCGTGCGTCGCGACCTCGATGGCACGGGCGGCAGCGACGGCAGGTAGCGCTGTCAATGCCGCCTGGACGCTGCCGGCCGGAAGGTCGAGCCGAGCGAGCCGACATACGTGCAGGTTGCCACGATGCGCCTGCCAGCTACGGCCACGCTGCCCGCGGAAACCACTCCCTTCGAGCGCAAGGCAGGCCAGATCTGGCGGTAGTGGCACGCCTTCGCGCAGCGCTGCTTGGAGCGCTGCGAACTGCGAACCGGGGGCGTGGTCCACCGCCAGGAGGGCCCGACTCGTGGCGTCGCGAGCGCCGGGTAGCGTGAGCTCGGCGGCCCATGCGCCTCGTTGGTCCGTGAGCCGGCACCACACCGAGCGGAGCTCGGGCTCCGTGACATCGGCGACGGATCGTAGGTGGCGAGCCTCGACCAGTCCCGCGGCCGTGCTGGGTCGGTCGACGATGAGTGCTGTGGTCGTGGCTATCGCGTCACACTGGTGGCCAAGGTCGCCTCGTCACGCGTCCCATCGGGATGCGTGACGTTGACGGTGATGATCCAGTCACCGGCCATGTCGAAGGCGAACCCGTCACTCCGGTAGACGCCCTCCCCGTGATACCTGGCGTCGGCCACCACCGGCACCATCCCGGCATGTGTCATGTCGCCCGTCACGCGTACCGTGGCCCCCTCGAGCGCGACCCCATCACGGTGCACGACCACCTCGATGGCGGCCGGGCCCACCCGAGCCGGGCGGGTGAGGAGTTCGACGCTCACCTCGGTGCGACTGCCGGTCGTGGCGTCGCCGGTGCGATCCGCGGGCGGCCTGCACGCCGCCATCACCAGCGGCAGCAGGAGCAACGTGGCGAGTGCCGTGATCCGCAGTGCGCGTTGCCGGCGAGGGGGGTTCGGGACGCTCTGAGGCACGTCACGAGTCTAGCAACCGAACCAAGGCGAAGCCGGTGTCGGAGCGCTGGGTTGCGTCGCGGCTACGGCCATCACCGCGCTGCTCGCGACCGACCGCTGAACGTCCAGTGCGCTACCCTGATGAGGTCGTGCGAACCTTCTATCTGATCGACGGTCACGCCCAGTTGTTCCGCGCCTATTACGCCCCCTTCCGGCCGCTCACGAGCCCCTCGGGCGAGCCTGTGAAGGCCGTCTACGTGTTCACGCAGATGCTGCTGAACCTGGTCGCCAAGGAACGGCCCGACTACCTGGCGGTGGCGTTCGACGTCTCGGACGAGACTACCGAGCGGAAGGCGTTCTACCCCCAGTACAAGGCCCAACGCGAAGCGGCTCCCGACGATCTGCACCCCCAGTTCATGCGGGCCGTGCAGGTGATCGAGGCCATGGGCATCCCGATCTTCAAGGTCAACGGCTTCGAGGCCGACGACGTGATCGCCACGATCGCCAAGCGGCTCGAGGGCGCGGACGTCGAACTGCGTATCGCCAGCAAGGACAAGGACCTGCACCAGATCCTCACGTCGCGGGTGAAGCTCTGGGACCCGAAGGACGGTTCGCTCATCGATCCCGACACGCTGTGGGAGCAGCGCGGCTATCGCCCCGAGCAGTCGGTGGAGATCCAGACGCTGGTCGGCGATCCGACCGACAACGTGCCCGGCGTGCCGGGCGTGGGCGTGAAGACTGCGGTCAAGCTGATCGAGCGTTACGGCACTGCCGAAGCGGTGGTCGCCCATGCCCACGAGCAGACGCCAAAGCTGCGTGAGCGCCTGCTCGCAGCGGCAGGAGGCTTGCATGTCACACGCGAGCTGGTGACGCTGCGCTGCGATCTCGAGTTCCCTTTCGACCTAGAGGCTTGCCGTACGCCGATCGTCACGCGCGAGGCCGTGCAGGACGTGTTCGCTGAGCTTGGCTTCCGGGGCTTCACCGAGGCCCTCCCCCCCGCGGTCGCCGCGGCCGAGTCGCTGCGTGGTGCGCCCGTTCTGGTGAGCGATGCCACCTACCACCTCGTGGACACGACGGAGGCGCTCGCCACGTTCGTGCGCCAGCTGCGCGAGCAGCCCGTCGTCGCCATCGACTCCGAGACCACCAGTCTGCGCCCGGTGGACGCCGACCTCGTCGGGTTGGCCTTCGCGTGGCGTTCCGGTGAGGGGTGGTATCTACCGGTCCGCAGCCACGTGGCGCCTACGCTCGCTCCGGACGAGGTCCTCGCGGCGCTCAGATCGGTCCTCGAGGACGAGCGAGTCGTCAAGGTCGGGCAGAACCTCAAGTATGACCTCACAGTACTCGAGCAGGCTGGCATCACCTTGGCTGGGCCGTTGTTCGACACGATGGTCGCCGCAGCGCTGCTCAACCCGGAGCGTCGCGGTGTCGGGATGGACGACCTGGCCCGCGATCTCCTGGGCGTTCGTACGATTCCCATCCACGAGCTGATCGGCAAGGGCAAGCAGCAGCGGTCGATGCTCGACGTCCCGATGGAGCAGTTGCTCCCGTACGCGGCCGAGGACGGCGACATCACCTGGCGGCTTTTCGAGCGTCTGGGCGCCGATCTCGATGCCGCCGGAGGACGGTTGCGGGAGCTCTTCGACCAGGTAGAGATGCCGCTGGTTCGGGTGCTGGCAGCAATGGAACGAGCCGGCATCAGCCTCGACGTGAGCCGTCTCCACGCGTACCGAGAGCAGCTCGTCGCGCGCATCGCCACGCTGCGTGCCCAGGTGATGTCGGCCGCCGGCTGTGATTTCAACGTCGACAGCCCAAAGCAGCTGTCGGAGGTCCTGTTCAAACGCTTGGCGCTTCCCGTCGTGCGGCGAACGAAGACGGGATTCTCCACGGATGCCGAGGTCCTCGAGACGCTCGCTGGCGAGACCGGGCACCCGCTGCCTCCGCTTGTGCTCGAGTACCGCGAACTCACGAAGCTGCTCGGTACGTATGTCGATCCGCTCCCGAGCTACGTCTCGGCCCGCACGGGCCGGCTGCACGCCAGCTTTCATCAGACTGGTGCGGCGACCGGACGCCTGTCGTCGTCGGATCCGAACATTCAGAACATCCCGATCCGCACTGACGCAGGCCGCGAGATCCGGCGCGCATTCACAGCCCGTGACGATGCGCACTTGCTGCTCGCGGCGGATTACTCGCAGGTCGAACTTCGCTTCCTGGCGCACTTCTCGGAGGACGTCGAGCTCCTGCGCGCGTTTCGCGAAGGGCTCGATATCCATACCTACGTGGCGTCGCAGATCTTCGCGATGCCGCTCGACGAGGTTGGGCCCGAACAGCGCCGCGTTGCGAAGACGGTCAACTTCGGCATCGTCTATGGTCAAGGTGCGTTCGGCCTGGCGCGGACGCTTCGCATCCCGCAGAGCGACGCTCGCGCTTTCATCGAAGCCTACAAGGCTCGCTACGTCGGGCTCGATCGATTCCTCCAGCGCTGCATCGAAGAGGCGAAGTCGACGGGTGGTGTAGAGACGATCCTCGGTCGACGTCGACCGATCCCGCAGGTTCACAGCCGTAATCCCAACGAGCGTGCACTCGGCGAACGCCTGGCCATCAACACCGTCATCCAGGGTTCGGCCGCTGACCTGATCAAGCTTGCGATGGTGCACTTGGCCGAGCGCCTCGAGAATCACGGCTCCGCAGCACGAATACTGGTCCAGGTGCATGACGAGTTGGTGCTGGAGACGCCCAAGGACGAGGCCGAAGCGGTTACGGCCATCACGGTCGACGCCATGGCCAACGCGATCGCATTGCAGGTGCCGCTGGTCGTGGAGGCGGCGGTCGGCCCCAACTGGCTCGAGGGCAAGGGCTGACGACGAGCACCGCACGCTGGTCGAGTTTCGGGCCGTTCCGGAGCGCGCGCGCCAGAAGGCTATGATCGACGGCACGATGCGAATTCTCGTGAGCAACGACGACGGGGTCTACAGCCCAGGCATCTACGCGCTGGCACGCGTCGCGCAGGATTACGGCGACGTACGCGTGGTGGCACCCGACGTCGAGCAGTCGGCGATGGGGCACGCGATCACCGTCAGGCGACCGTTGCACTACCAGCGGACCATGATCGATGGCCTCGAGGCGTTCAGGGTAGACGGCACGGCGGCCGACGCGGTGGCACTCGGGGCGCATCACTGGGACAAGGTCGACCTGGTCCTTACCGGCATCAACCTCGGGCTGAACATCGGGCACAACATCCGCCACTCCGGCACGGTGGGTGCCGCCATGCAGGCGGCGTTCCTGAGCATCCCGGCGATCGCTTTCAGCGCCCCCATGACGGATGATCCTGTCCACTTCGACCTCTTCGACCCCTATCTTCGGCAGGTCATCGACTTGCCCCTCACGCTTCCCGACGTCCCGCTGCTGAACGTC